>UQTD01000069.1 GCA_900543845.1 uncultured Collinsella sp. | reverse complement strand
GGATGGCTCTGGTGGCGCCGGGGTCCCTGCGGGCAGTTCAACTTCGACGACAACCACGGTGACGACGGGCAAGTCCAAGGGTAAGGGCGAGAACGGCAAGAAGTCCGGTGGTACGGAGCTTGCCGGCACGGGTGACTCCGCCGCGATGACAGTCGCCGCCCTAGGCATCGCTGGAGCAACCGTTGCCGCGGCAGGCATCGCCGCGACCAAGCGTCGCAAGCGTTAGGTTTTGGTGGCAGCGCCCATCCTCGGCTTTAGCAAAATCTCAATCTGTAACAACTACGATGCTCAACAGGGCCTAACTGTTACAGATTGAGACAAACGTCGGAATTGGTTCGCCGGGCAAGTCCCCAAACCACCACAAAGGTGCCTGTCCCCATTGTGGTGGTTGGGGCGGCCGGTATAGAAAAAGTCCCCGCCGGGCGCGTGCTCGACGGGGACTTTGCCGTTTGGTGGCTAGCGCTGCGGGTGATTACTCGCCCAGCAGGCTCTTGGTGATGGAAGCGGCGGCCTTCTTGCCGGCGCCCATCGCCAGAATGACCGTAGCGGCACCGGTGACGATGTCGCCGCCGGCCCAGATGCGGGGATCGGTGGTCTGGCCGGTCTCCTCGTCGGCAACGATGTAGCCCCACTTGTTGAGCTCCATCTTGCCGCCGATCTTCTTTGCGAAGGGGTTGGCGTTGGTGCCGATAGCCGAGATCGCGACGTCGCAGGGGATCTCCTCGATGGCGCCCTCGATGGGCACCGGACGACGACGGCCGGACTCGTCGGGCTCGCCGAGCTCCATCTTCTGGACCTTGACGGCGCACACGGAGCCGTCCTCGCCAGCGACAAACTCGAGCGGGGAGACGAGCGGCAGGACCTCGACGCCCTCGGCCTTAGCATGGTGCAGCTCGGCGCGACGGCAGGGCATCTCGTCCTCGGTACGACGGTAGGCGATGATGGCGTGCTCGGCGCCCAGGCGCTTGGCGGTACGGACGGCGTCCATAGCCACGTTGCCGCCACCAAAGACGACGACGTTCTTGCCGTGCTTGGTGGGGGTGTCGTACTCGGGGAACTTGTTGGCCTTCATCAGGTTCACGCGGGTGAGGTACTCGTTAGCGAAGAAGACGTTGGGCAGGTTCTCGCCGGGGACGTTGAGGAACTTGGGCAGGCCAGCGCCGGTCGCCACGTAGATGGCGTCGAAGCCCTGCTCGAACAGCTCCTCGGCCGTGGCCATGTTGCCCACGACGGAGTTGTACTCAAACTTGACGCCCATGTCCTCCAGGCCGTCAATCTCGCGCTTGACGACTGCCTTGGGCAGACGGAACTCGGGGATGCCGTAGACCAGCACGCCGCCGCCGGTAAAGAAGGCCTCAAAGACGGTGACGTCAAAGCCGTTGCGGGCGAGCTCGCCGGCGCAGGTGATGCCGGACGGGCCGGAACCGACGACGGCGACCTTCTTGCCGTTCTTGGGGGCCATCTTGGGCGTGGAGGCGAGCTCGGGGCGGTCACCCAGGAAGCGCTCGAGCTGGCCGATGGCCACGGGCTCGGACTTCTTGCCACGGATGCACTTGCCCTCGCACTGGTTCTCCTGCGGGCAGACGCGGCCGCAGATGGCGGGAAGCATGGAGTCCTCGCGGATGGTATCGAGAGCGCCGCCGAAGTCCTTCTCGCGGATCTGTTCGATAAAGCGGGGGATGTTGATGTTGACGGGGCAGCCCTCAACACAGAACGGCTTCTTGCAGTTGAGGCAGCGCTCGGCCTCGGCCAGCGCCATCTCCTCGGTGAAGCCCTTGTCGACGGGGCGGAAGTCGCAGGCGCGCTCGGCAGCCGGCTCCTCGTTATCGGGGGTGCGGGGCGACTTCATATCGGCAACGAAACGACCGTTAACTAGTGGCATGCGCAGCTCTTTTCCTCATAGGCCTTGAGGGACTCGCCCTCTTCGGAACGGTAAGCGGCCTGGCGGGCACGAAGGTCATCCCAGTCGACCAGGGTGGCATCGAAGTCGGGGCCGTCGACGCAAGCGAACTTGGTCACGCCGCCCACTTCGACGCGGCAGCAGCCGCACATGCCGGTGCCGTCAACCATGATGGGGTTGAGCGACGCGGTGATGGGGGTGTCGTACTTTTGGGCGGTGAGGGTCGAGAACTTCATCATCGGAACGGGGCCGACGCAGAAGACCTGGCTCACGGCCTTGTCCTGCAGCAGGCGCTCCAGCGGAGCGGTGACAACGCCCTGCTCGCCGTAGGAACCGTCATCGGTAGTGATGTGGATGTGGTCCTCGTCGAGGAGCTCGCGGAACTGGTCCTCCATGAGCAGGAGGTCCTTGGTGCGGGCGCCCATGATGGCGTGTACCTCGTGACCGGTCTCGACCAGGTGCTTAGCGACCGGGAAGGCAATTGCCAGGCCGACGCCGCCGCCAATGACGGCGCAGGGGCCCTCGGCCATCTCGGTGGGAACGCCCAGCGGGCCCACGACGTCGCGCAGCGACTCGCCGGCCTCGTAGGTGGACAGCATCTCGGTGGTCTTGCCGATCACCATGAAGATGAACTCGACCCAGCCCTCGTCACCGTTCCAGCCGGCCAGGGTAAACGGGACGCGCTCGCCCGTCTCGTTGGCGCGAACCATGAGGAACTGTCCAGCGTGCGCATGTTTGGCGATTGCAGGCGCCTCGATGCGGAACTTGAACACCTTCTCAGAGAACTGCGTCTTCTCCAGGATCTTATACATAGAACCCCTCTCTTGTTAGGGCCGCCGAACCGTGCCTCCACGGAAATGGACGGTAGCCCGAATAAAACCGTACGCGCACAGGCGTTGTGCAGACATACGGTGCAAATTATACCCTCATGGACATGTCACTTACGTGTGTCTTCGGCGGTTGGGAGCAGGGTTTATCCACTTCGGCCTACCAAACAGGGGCAGGTATATTTTGGTCAGTTTTATCGGGTAAAACGGCAAAGGGGGCCGGCCTCGGGTTGTGATGAGGCCGGCTCCCTTTGGGGTGCTATGTGCGTATGGCGGCGCGCGGTTTATTACGATGCCGCAAATGGAGCGTTTCCGCAGGTAAAACCTGCCAAAATAAACCTGTCCCTAAATGGTAGGTTTTAGTGCTTGCCGTTGGCGGAGGCGGCGCCGTTGACATGGTCGCGAGCGTAGACCACGCCGTGCACGATCGCCAGGCCGGCGGCGTCGGCCGCGCGGGCGCAGGTGTCCTGGAAATCCTCGGCCTCGCGGGCGCGCAGCTGCTTAAGCACGTAGTCAGCGACGGGCATCTTGCCGGGAGGGTTGCCGATGCCGGTGCGGATGCGGCTGAAGTCGCGGCTGCCCATCTTGTCGATGATGGAACGCAGGCCGTTGTGGCCAGCATGGCCGCCGCCCACCTTAACGCGCACGTCGCCGGCGGGAATGTCGAGCTCGTCGTGGATTACGAGCAGCTCCTCGGCCTTGATCTTGTATTCGCGGCAGAGCTTGGAGATGGGGCCGCCCGAGGTATTCATGTACGACTGCGGCTTGACCAGCACAATCTGGCGCTTGCCGTCCTCTTCCTCGGGGTCGTTGATGTTGATGAGCGCGACCTCGGCGCCGGCCTGGTTTTTCCAGTACGTGACGCCGGCCTGACGGGCCAACTCGTCGATCGCTTTGAAGCCAGCGTTGTGGCGGGTCTCGGCATACTCATCGCCAGGGTTGCCAAGTCCGGCAACCATGCGAATCTTGAGCGGCTGTGCAGCTGCCATGTTTGTCCTTTCGTTGATTTGTCGCCTGCTATGGTGAGCGACCCTGCTGCCGCTGTCAAATGGAGGGCGATTGAGGTTGTTTGGGGGCGTTTGGACGGCCGTCGAAATCCGAGGTGGACAGCTAGTTCAGATACGTATAAGTTCTGAGGACTCGAATTGCTCAATTCAATGCCGATGCGTTGTTTTGGAGCTTTAGTTAGCCCATATGACGCTGTTTTGAAGTCTACCCTGCCTTCAAATAGGGCGAATGGTATAGGGATAGCTGCAAAACAGCCTAATTCAATATGTCTAGTTATACGTATTTGAACTAACTGTCCAGCCCTGTTTGACGGCGCACGGGTGATTCGCCGTTTAGACCGGTGCAAGGCCGATTCCGGCTCGCAGGGCGTTGAGCCAAGCGGCCTGACGCTTGCGATAGCCCTTGATGCGATATCGGAATCGGACTCCCGCGAGTCGATGCATCGTTTGGGCGAAGGCTTCGAGTGCAACAAGGTCTTTCATTTGGTCGCGATTGATAACCAGGACGTGGATGCCCATTGCCTTGAGGCCATTATTTCGATTGCCATCGTGGATGCGAGCGTTTTGAAGCTCATGCCCAATTCCGTTGTATTCGCTGTCGACTCCGGCTGCGGGGCAATACAGGTCGCAGATGGCGTAAGGGATGCCGGAGGACATGTTGACCGCAAGGGTGTCGAAGTCGATTCGATAGTTGAGTAGCAAGCCTCCCATATGTAGGCTGCAACACCCGAAACCGCCAAAGCGCATGGGTGCTCCGAGAACGGCAAACATTAGGGATTCGGCTGGGGATGCGGATCCGGCCCGGGCGAGTTTAACGGCCGTGCGAAACGAGGCGTACGAGCTACTTTTGGCGAACCGTGAGACCGCCTCGAGCTCTTCGATGGTCGTGGCGGGCTCGCATTTGTAGTGTGCCTGTTCATAGCGGGTTTCGTTCTGTTGCTCGGCCACCGACTGGTTGCCCAGGCAATCAAGATCGCCCGTCGCTGCGCAGCCATCGCCCTTGGGCCAGATGTCGTCATGGGCAATGGGGTATGTTGCCCCGGGAGGAAGGGAGTAGGTTCCGAGCAGTTCCATGAGAAGCATCAAGGTTTTGGCGACTGATTCATTTTTGGAACAAAGCATGGCTGTCACGGCGGGAGACGTTGCGTAGATGTCGGCCTCGACGTGCATAATTGCACCTTCAGGAAGCGGAGCGGAGAGAATATGCTGAAGAAGTCGCTTGTCGGGGCGTCTGTTGTCTTCGTCTGAAACGAGAAGATCGAGCAGTTCGGAATCATCTTCATTCCAGGCATCGAGTATCGAAAGTGCGCCAAAGTCGATTGCGTCATTATTGGGAATGCAGCTAGCCAAGGCCTGTGCTTGCTGTTCACTATCAACGAAGTCCCAGGGTAGGGCAGAGTACGCCCGTCGTGCGCGACGAATTGCGCGGAGGGCGGAGAAATGTGAAATCACGGTCGTCATAGCTATAACGTACTAAGTTGGAGGCAGAATGCGACCGCCATACCGTTCTTTTCGCTCAGCGGGGCGCTGCGCGCCACGAACGGCTGGGCGTTATGAAATCGGTGGAATCGGTCGAGGGGATTACAGGAAATTGAGCTCTGCCGCGAAGGTTGACGATATCTACTGGACAGTTAGTTCAGATACGTATAAGGCGGCGGGCGTTCGAGGCGTTTCTAAGGGCCTTTGAGGGCGATTTGAGGATAAAATGCAGCGGCTGTACTCGAAAACGATGAGCTTTGGACGGTATGGCATCCGCCGGGGAGCTCAGAAGGCTCCGAACGGCCCTTTGGAGCTTTAGAAAAATACGTATCTGAACTAATTGTCCAGGGAAGGTTGGCGAGGGATAGAAAAGGGTCGGAAGCGAGCTTCCGACCCTTTAAAAACACCAAAGATGATGAGATGCACGCTGGATTACAGCGCGAAGTCGCCGCCGACGAGCGTGGAGACGGGCTCCTCGTGGTAAACGGCGGAGATGGCCTGGGCGAACTCCTCGGCGACCGAGATGGTCTTGATCTTGCCGCCCACCTCGACGGGAATGGCGTCGGTGACGACGCACTCGACGATCGGGGCGTCGTTCAGGCGCTCGATGGCCGGACCGGAGAAGATACCGTGGGTGGCGCAGACGTAGATGTCGCCAGCGCCCATAGCCTTGAGCTCCTTGACGTTGGCGCACAGGGTGCCAGCGGTGTCGATCATGTCGTCGTTGATGACGCAGGTCTTGCCCTTGATGTCACCGATGATGCCCATGACCTCGGCGGCGTTGTGGCGCGGACGGCCCTTGTGGGCGATGGCCAGGTCGCAGCCGAGCATGTCGGACAGCTTCTTGGCGGCCTTGGCGCGACCCACGTCGGGGGAGACGACAACCAGGTTGTCGGTGTCGAAGTGCATGTCGTTGTAGTACTGGCCAAACAGCGGCAGTGCGGACAGGTGGTTAACCGGGATATCAAAGAAGCCCTGGATCTGACCCTGGTGCAGGTCGAGGGTGATGATGCGGTCGACACCGGCGCGCTCGAGCAGGTTGGCGACGAGGCGGGCGGTGATGGGCTCGCGCGGGCCGGCCTTGCGGTCCTGGCGGGCATAGCCGTAGTGGGTGATAACGGCGGTGATGGAGCGGGCGGATGCGCGCTTGGCAGCGTCGGTGGCAATGAGCAGCTCCATGAGCATGTCGTTGACGTTGCCGCCAGCCACGGACTGAATCAGGAAGACGTCGGCGCCGCGGACGGTCTCGTCGTAGCGGGCGTAAATCTCACCGTTGGCGAACTGCTTTAGCGTAAGGCCCGAAAGCTCGACCCCAAGGTACTCAGCGATCTTCTGAGCGAGGGGACGGTTGGAGGAACCGGAATACACGCGGATGGACTTGCGCATATTCTCCGACTTCTCGGGATCATTAATCGGCATTACCCTTCTCCTTTATACATCGAATGCCATATAGATGCCTTGTTGCATTGTAACCGCGCGACGGGGTTTATCGAGTCTTGATAACGTCTTTACCGTCAACGGACACGAACCGACCACTCATCCGGTCGCGCAGGTCACGATAGAAAAAAAGAGCCGTCCTCATGGAACAGCTCCTTTTGTGCTTGGCAAAGCGTTATGCCTCGTCGTCCTCGTGCAGACGGCGGCGATAATCGGCGGCCCAGCCCTCAATATTTACCTGACGGGCGCGGCCCAGACCGAGTGCGTCGGCCGGAACCGGCTCGGTGATGACGGAGCCGGCGGCCACGAGTGCACCGTCGCCGATCTGGGCGGGCGCGACCATCATGGTGTCGGAACCGATGAAGGCATCCTTGCCGATGACGGTCTTGTGCTTGTGGACGCCGTCGTAGTTGCAGGTGATGGAGCCCGCGCCTACGTTGACGCCGGAGCCCATGGTGGTATCGCCGATGTAGGACAGGTGGGGCACCTTGGAGCCCTCGCCGATCGTGGACTTCTTAATCTCCACGTGCGTACCGGCCTTGGATCCGTCGAGCATGTGGGTGCCCGGGCGCAGGTAGGCGCGCGGGCCGCAGTCGACGCCGTTCTCGATGACGGCCTCGATGGCGATGGTCTCATCGATGATGCAGCCGCTGCCGACAGTGGTGTCGGTGAGGCGGCTGTTGGGGCCGAGCTGGCACTCTTCGCCCACGGTGACGTGACCGATCAGATGCGTCTGCGGCCACACGACGGTGTCGCGGCCGATGGTGGCGTCGGGGCCGATCCAGGCCTGCGTGGGGTCGATGAAGGTGACGCCCTCGGCCATCCAGTGCTCGTTGATGCGGTCGCGCGCGATGGCGGTGAGCTGCGCGAGCTGGATGCGGCTGTTGACGCCCAGGCCGTCGCGGTAGTCGTCGCAGTGGAAGATGGAGACCGCCTGGCCGTGACCCTTGAGGATTTCGAGCATGTCGGGCAGATAGTACTCGGACTGCGCGTTGTCGTTGCCGATCTCGTTAATGTGGGCGGCGAGCTGCGCGCCGTCGAAGGCGTAGCAGCCGGCGTTGCACTCCAGCAGCGTGGCGGCCTGCTCGGGCGTGCAGTCCTTCTGCTCGATGATGCGCTCGATCTGGCCGTCGGCGCCCAGCTTGATGCGGCCGTAGCCAAAAGGATCGGGCGGGGTCATGGTCATGACGGTGCAGGCGAGCTCGCCGGTGGCGACGGTCTGCGCGAACTTGGCG
The DNA here is from genome assembly GCA_900543845.1 of uncultured Collinsella sp. GTDB lineage: Bacteria > Actinomycetota > Coriobacteriia > Coriobacteriales > Coriobacteriaceae > Collinsella. The sequence goes on along the minus strand of UQTD01000069.1, from coordinate 1,198 downwards.
ACGGTGTCGGCGGTGATGAGCGGCAGGTCGCCGTTGAGCACGACGACGGGGCCTTGCGCGATGCCGCAGGCCTCGAGCGCGACCTTTACGGCGTGGCCGGTGCCCAGGCGCTCGGTCTGCTCGACGCACTCAACCTTGGTGGCGCTGTTGGTATAGGCGCCATCGATGAGGGCGCGCATCTCGTCGGCGTGGCTGCCGATGACGACCACGACGCGGCTGCAGCCGGCCTTGATGGTGGCGTCGACGATCCACTGGACCATGGGCTTGCCCAGGATCTTGTGCGAAACCTTGCAGTGGTTCGACTTCATGCGGGTGCCCTCGCCGGCGGCGAGGATAATTGCGGTTGCGTCCATGTGATCTCCTGTTACGTTATAGAGACGTGTGTTTGGAAACGATACACGGCGCAATATGATACCGCAGGCATATGATGAGCGCGTAGCGATTGGTTTGCGGCGGTTGAGGCTTGCGCCGCCGGCGTGGTGTTTGCGCTGCTTGCGGGCGGTGCCGGCAGTGCTTCGGCGTCGGTGATTTGGCGGGAGGGCGGGGATGCCTATGGACAACATGCGAGAGGGTTCGGGCGCCGAGCCCGTGGGGGCATTTTCAATGTCGCATCCGGCGGTGCCGGCGGTCTACATAGCGTTGACGCTGGGGCTCACCATGTTCTCGATGCAACCGGTGCTGATTGCGCTGTCGCTTGCGGGCGGGCTGGCGTACGGGCTTGCGACGCGCGGTGCTGCGCGCACGTTAGGGGCGCTTCGCTGGCAGCTGCCGGTTATTTTGATTATCGCGCTGGTCAACCCTCTGTTTAGTGCATCGGGCTCGACCGAGCTGTTTCGCATCGGCGTGCGCGCGGTGTATCTGGAAAGCATGGTATATGGCTTGTGCATGGGTGGGCTGTTTGTGGCGAGCGTGCTGTGGTTTGAGGCCGCGGCGTCGATGCTCGAATACGACAAGGTACTCGCACTGTTGGGCAACGCCGCGCCGGTGATCGCGCTCATGATCTCGATGTGCATGCGGCTTATCCCACAGTTTTTGCGCCGCGGCCGCACGGTGCTGGCGGTGCAGGACGCGATCGATGTGCCGGGGCGTGCGCCCACCGATCCCGTGCGATTGCACCTGCGGGCGTCGAGCGTGCTGATGGGCTGGGGCATGGAAGATTCGCTTGAGCGCGCGGATGCCATGCGCTCGCGCGGGTGGG
>UQTD01000068.1 GCA_900543845.1 uncultured Collinsella sp. | reverse complement strand
GATTCAATCTCGAAAACAGCATTGCCCAGTTGACAAAACTATAGGAACACCCCCCAGTTTTCGTTTTGGAGCAGTGTCGATCTAACTGGTAATCAAACCATCGTCGGCGATGGCTCGCCTTACGACAAGTTTTGGAGCAGTGTCGATCTAACTGGTAATCAAACTTCGACACCTCGCCTGCAACGCTCGCGGCAGTTTTGGAGCAGTGTCGATCTAACTGGTAATCAAACCCACATGTACGTGCTCTGGATGTTCGACCTGTTTTGGAGCAGTGTCGATCTAACTGGTAATCAAACTGCGGAAACGAAGAGAACCGAACAATTGGGGTTTTGGAGCAGTGTCGATCTAACTGGTAATCAAACATTGACTGTTGGCAGAGGTGTTGACGCTCAGTTTTGGAGCAGTGTCGATCTAACTGGTAATCAAACAAGCCCTTGGCCTTTAGCGCCTTGATGGTGTTTTGGAGCAGTGTCGATCTAACTGGTAATCAAACCGATTGGAGCGGCCTATGAACTTGTTTCTTGTTTTGGAGCAGTGTCGATCTAGCTGGTAATCAAGCCTCGTGGCCGTAGTCGAGGCGCTTGCTCTTGTTTTGGGGCAGTGTCGATCTAACTGGTAATCAAACTGGAACCATGTGCAGGCTTTTCGATGGCGAGGAACTGCATGCGCGCTGCGTGATGATGTTCAAGCGCGAGCTGCTGGAATCGCATTACATGACTCAGGGAAAGGGCCAGCCCACAGCCTACGACGCTGCGAATCTGCGGTACAGTTACCAGGACACAATGGGCGCATGGTTGGATGAGGTGGGGTGGCCTGAAGATGCTCGAGTTTAAGAAGATCGAAGACGACGGTAATGTCGCGACGTTCGAATACTATCCCGAGGGCAAGGGAGAGCCGGGTACCGTGGTCCTCGACCGCAGCGTCGGTATCGTTTCCGTTTTGTCCGTATCGCCGAACGATAGGCATGAGCGCTATGTGGAGCACATGTTCGCAGAGGCTCGCCGCATGCTGCGCGATGGTAGCGTACGGGATGGCGGCACCGTTTTCTGGTACTAGCCAAGCACGCAACCGCATAGTTTTGGAGCAGTGTTGATCTGACTGGTAGGCAGGCGACAATATAATCTGTTTATTACTGCTAGCTGGCGGCCGCCTCGAGCGGTCGCCTTCGCCTGGGGTTGATGCCATCATGTCCGATGCAAACGCCGAGTTCATCGACGCGCTCATCAGGCTGTTACTGGAGCCGGTAATTTTTCCCTTTACGCTATTTCTGATTATCGCTGCGATAGCAATTATTATCGCAATCCTTAATATCCTACTGGGCGGTTAGCGGCTCCCATATCGATAAAGCGGGCGTAGCGCCCGACTCCGGTTTTTTTTGGGGCGGTTTCAATACTCATAATGGGGCGTGCGCTATGCCTCCGACCGCGCCATGGACCTGTTGAAAGTTGGTTTACGTGCGCACGCGGGCATTCGTCGGCGGTTCGTCCGACGGGTATCTGTGGTGATAGATGCGGTCGATGTAAATAAACGGTGGAGCGGCTGCAAAAGATCCGCCTCGCTGGGTAAAATCAGGTTGTTCCGCGGAACCCGCTCCTCAGTCGGTCAACTTTGGAAGTGCGGGCAACGCAGGTGCTAATGTCTAAAGGGCCGGCTGCAACCGGCCCTTTTCTATGACTCCCTTCGCTATCCGTTACTGCTTATGTTCCCGCCAGATCGAGTAGAGGTCTGGGCAATGCCGTGGGAGACATCCTGTCCATCCCATGGTTTGGAGCAGTGTCGATCTAACGGGCGATCAAACCTCTAGTACTCTTTGAATTGAGCAAGCATCTGCCCGAAGAAGCTTAGTTCGGATGGCTCATAAATGAGCGAACCGCCGTCCGCGGTCCTGTAGACCCCGCAGGGGAGGTAACGCCCATCGGGGAGGACATAGAGGTTGGCTTCTTCCTTCAGCCCTGCTGGAAATAGCGGAATCCCGTTTTCGTCCACTTGGAACTCGTCTATATTTGCGACCTCTCTTTCCATGGTGCCCCCTGGTCAGTTTCTATCGTATGTGCGCCCTAAAACAAACACTGCTCAATCAGCTCTTTACCGCGCAGGGTGTCAATCCACTCCTGCGGGATGGCCTCGATACCGTAGGCCGTGCCTGCGAGGGCGCCGGCGACGGCTGCGGTGGTGTCGGTGTCGTTGCCCAGGTTGACGGCGGCAAGGACGCAATCCTCGTAACTGTTGGTGTTGACAAAGCACCAGGTGGCTGCCTTAAGCGTGTCGCGCACGAAGCCACCGGACCTGATTTCGTGCTCAGGCACACCTTTCAGATGGAGTGCCCACGAGGGGAGCGCGTCGTTCATCACATCCCTCATCAGCTCGACAAATATGATGCATGCGTCGGTCGACGTTCTGTGGGCGTGCGTTATCGCGGAGACCATGCTGACCTCTTCGTCCGTCGCATCGGTGAACGCCAGGGGAGCGATGCGCATGAGCGATCCGTTGCCGTTGTCGCGCTCGCCGGAGCCTCCTTTGCCGGTGCGCAGGGCGCGGGCGGTTGTGCCGCCATAATCGAAAACGCCGTCGATCGTATACTCGCCGCGGGCAATCCAGCTTACGAACTTGTCGCGCGTGTCTGCGGTGTCGATATGCCCGAGCTCCCTAATCGAGTCACAGGTAGCAAGCGTCATGGATGTGTCGTCGCTCCAGGTGCCGGCGGGCTGCCCATGCGTGCCATAGCCGATCATGTCGGTGCATTCGAATGTGCCACGAGGCCTGAACTCGTAGGGAACGCCCAGCGCGTCGCCGACGGCAAGCCCATAGATGCAGTCGCGCAGTGTTGTTTTCGGTCTGTCTGCCATGGGAAACACCTCTCGTACTTTGGATTGAGGATGTGCAGCTACCTGCGGCAATGTGTCCAGCCCAATTCGGAACGCAGTGAGTTCCGAATTGGGAGAGCTTGTCAGCTAATCTGACAAATGAAAAAACCCGCAACGCTATTGCTTTATACAGCAATAGGGACCTCTTTTGGGCGCCCTGCCTTTGGTGCGTCGGCGAGTCGTGCCTCGATGGAAGCTTTGGACACCATGCGCTTGGCGCCGTCCTTCCATGAATCCAACATTCCTGCATTTATCAGTTGCGATACCCGTGCTGAGCTAACACCGAGCATACGTGCGGCATCCGCTGCGGTGACGGCGGGGATGTCGCCGAGCTCGCGGCTGACGGCCACGGCGATAATCTTGCCGCCGTGTTGTGGCTGGTGTCCAAAGTCCGGCGCGGGAAGATCGACGCCGCCCATAAGGTGATCGTCGACCATACATGCGAGAAAATCGGCGGCGCTTTCGACGGCGTCGTTTAGGTCGGATCCGAACGTTCCACCTCCGTCCAGCGAGCCACATGGCACAGCGTCGACAACGCCGTTCGAATCAAAGAACTCGAATTCCCATACGTAAAGCATGTAAGGCCTCCTCTAATGGCGAATAATACGAGGCGTACTCCTAGAAGCATTGCCAGTCGCATCGATGCGGCTGATCATGTCTATCTTAAAGCCTCGCGCGGACTCGAATTTCAATGTCGCCTAGCGCCTTCGTGCAGGATTCCCGAAGTGACTAAAATGTGACCATAGAGGCAGTTTTAGCGAACCCCATGGGAGTGACACGCATGGACAACAGCACCTTGTTGTTCCAGGACAAAGGTTCGGGCATGTTTAAAGACGTCAAGATCTAGCCTAACCGTATCGAGGTGCTCAAGAATGGTACTTTCGGCGGCAAGCATATCGAGATTGTCTACCTTAAGGACATCACGGGAGTCAACAGGATCAAGGGCCGCGACGTTTTTCTGCGCAACAGGTTGTTGACTGCCTGTGTCTTTAGCCTGAGTAGCCGTGCGAAGGCCCAGGAATTTGTGAACGCGCTGAACATGGTGATGTAGCTTATGGCGGCGTTCGGGCCAAGGTAAAAATTGGGGGCGCAGAACGGTGCTCTGCGCCCCTCATCGAGTCGATACGTCCGAAAGTGCCGGTTGGCCTATTCGCTAGCGTCCTTAGTGCTTTCGCGGTCGTTAACAAGCATTGCCGCGCCGGCGACCGTTGTCGCCACGGCGGCAGCGGCGAGCCCGGCGGCGATGCCAGAGCCGTCGCCCGTGTCGGCGAGTTTTCCGGTCGAGCCCTTGCCCTTGTTGCCCTTGCCGTTCTTATCAGCGCTGCCCACGTTGGCGCCAGTGCCGGCGCCGGCGCCGCCTGCACTGTCCGAGGCCGCTACAGTAAAGCTTGCGGCTCCGTCGGTGGCAAGCGTGTAGTTTTGCGCCGCGTCGCCCAACAGGCCTTTCGCACGCACCCAATACGTTCCTGCGGCAAATGTTTCGCCTTCGGCCATTGCCGCGCCCGGAGCGCCGTTCGCGTCGTGCACAAATTCGAGCTGGGCCGCACAGGCATCGGTTTCGAGCTTGCCGTCGAGCGGCGCCGTGACCTTGGCGCGCACATCCTCACCGGCCTTAAGGCCTTCGAGCCCCTCGAAGTGGGGTGTCAGCGCGCGTGGATCGATATCGATGGGCACGGAGCCCCGCAGCTCCGTAACGGTCTCGTTGCCCAAGGCGTCGACATCCACATATTCGATGGCAAACGCATGGCCCGAAGCCGCCACGTTGAGCACGTTGCTGCTGTCGGCAAGGCGGAAATGGCCCTCGCCAACGGTCTTGCCATCCTGGAGTGAGGCATCGCTCAACGAGTCTCCATACGTCATGTGCATGCGGTCCGGGAGGCAGCATGAAACTGTTGGCTTGTGCTTCGCGTCGTAATTGCGTTGGTAGATGCTCCGGGCCAGTGCCGAATCGACAAAGTCGGACGCGATAATGCCAACGTGCTTGAGGCAATCTGACTTTGTTTTATCGCTGCCGCTGGGATTGATGTACTGGCTCTTGTACAGATGCTCGTTGACCACTCGCGCCGCGGTAAAAGGATTGCTTCCTTGTTTGTAATTCGTGCAACTGGTGTAGTTGATAGACCAGCAGCGTTCCAGGACTTGCACCTTGGCGCCATCATTGTCCTCGACGTCCACCTTGTTGCGCGTGAGATTGGTCGTCTCTTGCAGCGCCATATCGACCCAGCTAATCTTGTCGGTTCCGGTGCATTCAAAATGGTCCTGGGCGTATACCTTGGTGCAATAGGGCTCTTTGTCGCCCGCATTGCCCGTAGTCTCAAAGCCTCGCGCGTCTTGGACGAGGCACATCGACTGCCCGGAATGCGCCTTGATTTTGTCGTCCCATTGGGTGAGATCGAGGCCCCACGTGTGGCTGCTTACGCTGTTGCCGGCGAGTACAAATCGACGCAGCAGGACGATCTTTCCGCGCACCTCGTTCAGTGTGGGGATTCGGCTCGACGTGTAGAACAGATCGGGATTATCGTGCATAACCTTGGCGAAAGCCGTCGTAACGCTTTCGTCGGTAGCCTCGTCGTTGCCTCGTGACGCAAGCATGATGAGCGCTTCTGACGGGTTTTCGTTCAAAAATGTTTTGAAGTAACCGATGACATCGGAGAGATGCATAAAGCCCCCGTCTTTTTTGAGCAGGTAGCATCTTCCATGGTCGATACCGGGGTCGCCGTTCTCGTCGTTCCTTCCGAGTCGGATATCAAAATAGCGAATGCCTTCGAGCAACTGCGTGGGGATGTAATCCTGCTGGCACTTTGCTTGTGAGGATTGGGGCTCGGTGTCGTTGTCCACGCTGCAGGTGCCCGAATCATGCGTGCCCGGGATACTCAGCTCGTCGAGGTACTTGTTGTCGTCGACGTATTTCATCCAGCATGGTCCGTCGACGTAGCTGCTATACGTGGTCCAGTCGATACTTCTAACTGTGGTATTGATCTTGCCCATGTCGTAACCGACAAGTTCTAGCTCCCACGGAATGCTCTTACTCTTATGGCAGATCTTATTGTTGTCCTGGTCTTTGCCGTCCGATTCTATTGCCAGGTACTTAATGTCTTTTTTCTCGGTTTCTTTCTCGACCGTGCGGTCTCGAATGATATAGGTTCCGTTTGATTGACGTTCGAACGCAAAAGCGCGGCTGGGCTTGTTGTCATACTCGCCGCCCCATACGTGGATGACCTTTCCATCTTTGTCCGAGTCGTCGTCGACCGACCAAATGCTGTAGCCCGTCTTTTTATGCTCTTCGAAATTGAGCAAGGTGCGGATAGCATACCAGCTTGTATCGTCATTCTTGGTCGTTACGTTCTCAAGGATGAGCTTGCTGGACGTGCCGTCGTTAAACAGGTGGCAGACGTTGCCGCGAACGTTGCCGTCTTGGTTGACGCTCGCGGTGCGAAAATAGCCCGCGGGGCGAAGGCGAATGACGAAATTGTCGAGGCTGTCCGACGGTGCGGGTGTGTTGTCTGCAAATGCCGCTCGCAGGGGAATGCCCGGCGCTGCGGTTTCGGGCAGGCTTGCAAGTGGTGACAACGCCGCAAGCCCTAGGCCCAGCGTAAACGCTCGACGGCTGATGGCGTGGTGTTCGGTCATAACTTCTCCATTCGCAGGGTGCGGCTGCGCGCTCGTTTTAGTCACTATACTGCGTTGACATAAAGAAAGGGAGGGTCGGTTTACCGGCCCTCCCTGGGTACGAAGCGCTGGGATACCGCCGCTTGTTAGCACTGCGCCCGTGTTTCCCGCTGCGCTCGCCAGTCGCTTAACGCTTGATCTCGATATCCTCGAGCTTAACGTCCATGGCCTCGGTCTTGGCCTCGGCGATGTCGTCGGCAAACTCCAGAGACTCCATCATGGTCTCGACGGCGTCCTTGTGCTCCTCGACATTGTCGATACGCACGTACACACTGCCGCCGTCAACGTCAGTGAAGTACTCGGTCGTCACGCCGCCCGAGTGCGTAAAGTAGGCGCTGCGCCAGGTCTTGCCGTTGTGCTTAACGGGATCGCTCTCGGTCCATCCGGAGTTGGCCTTCCACTTTGCCTCGTAGTCAAACAGTTCATCGGCGTTCTTGTCAGGATCGAAGACGGGGATGAAGCGGTCGCTGGCATGCTCGCTCTCGGTGAACTTAAACTGGGCCCTGTCGGCGGTATCGCCTGCGACGTCCGTGATTTCGACGCCCTCGGGGACTTCGACCTTAAACCAAATGAAGTCGGTCCTCATATCCACGGCTGGTTTTTCTGCTCCGCCGCCACCGCCACTTCCGGTAGCGCCGCCGCTGCCACCGCAGCCCACCAGGGCAACTGCGGCAAAGAGACTGATGCAGAGGGTGAGAATCGCAAAGCCCTTCTTTTTCATGGTCGTGTCCTCCTCGATCTGTAACCGCCCATGGATTACCTGCCTTTACTGTACGCGCGAGCGGCTCGTTCGGGTGGGCCATGTGTCCCATTCTGGGGGCCGGATTTGCGCCGACAAGTGGCAATATGCCCGGGCGTAAAAGAGGGGAGGGCCGGTGCTGTCGGCCCTCCCCGGGGTTGGGCGCCCTCGCTTTTAACGGAGCGCGTGCGCGGATGCGGGCGGAGCCTTGCATGCCTTAGTTTGCGCTGCTGGGGAGTCTCGAAAGGTGGGCCATATGTCCCATGTTTGCGTGTGCGGGCTTGCCGCAATGTGGGCCTGGCGCTGGGCAAGCGTGCGGCTTGGTTGATTCTCCCAATGTTGCGCAACAGCGCCCTGAGTGGGGGCGTATAGACTTGGCTGTGACAAAAGCTAAACCACGAAAGGTCGAACGATGTTCTGTAAGAAATGCGGACAGCAAGTGCCTGATGGATCGACGTTTTGTACGCATTGCGGGGCCTCGCTGACGGGTGGCTCCGCGCCGACGCCTACGGGCGCTGGTCCTTCCTCTGCCCCGGGCCTGACCCAGTCGATGCCGCCGGTCGCGCCCGCGCCTCAAAAGCCTAAGAGCAAGGCGCCGGTCATTATCACGGTGGCGTGTGCCGCCGTGGTACTCCTCGGGGGCGGCACGGTGTTTGCGCTCACGATGCTTAACGGGTCCAAGAGCTCTGACACGCAGATTTCGGTGATCGATACCGGGTCTTCGGACGAGAAAGATTCTTCTGCCAAGAAGAAGGATGACAAGTCCAAGGCCAAGGAGTCTTCGTCGTCGGATGACGAGGCTGTTCCCGAGGACGAATCGGCATACTACGGCTCGGACGATTCGGACGATTACCTAACCGACGTGTATACGTACACGAACGACCTTCACCCTTATAGCATGTCGATTCCCAATCGCTTTGAGATGGAGGATACTCCCAGCGGCAGCAGCACAAGGTACGAGGATCCGGAGACGGGTTTTGTGATCGGCCTGTCTGGCTACGTCAACGTTAACGACGAAACTGCACACGAGATGTTTGTCGATGAGGACACCTCGGGCAAGGCCGACCTCTATACCGCGGAGGGCGACAACTGGTACGTGGTTTCGTGGCGCGAGGGCGACACGATTACGTACACAAAGACGATTGTCACGGACTCGACGGTCGCCACGGCGTCTCTGGAATACTCGACCGCAAATCGCGATATGGGGTCGAAGATTATCGACACGCTGCTACCGACGTTTCAGGTGGACTAGGCGCCCGTGCCTATAGCCGGCAATCGGAAACGCCGATAGCCAGAGCTCCTGACAGCCTTTGTCTTATGGGTTAGACTGGGCTTCAATAAAACCGATGAATGGGACAACCGCTTCCTGGCGTCGTTGTCCCATTTTTTATTATGCGTGCGGTCCGTGGTGTCCGGCGCGGTGGGCAGAGGTGTTTCGATGAGCCAAGAGATGATGGATAAAACCTGTCGCGGTTTTGCCGAGGCGTTGGCTGCACGCGAGCCGGTTCCCGGCGGCGGCAGCGCCAGCGCGTTTGTGGGAGCACTGGGTGCCTCGCTGTGCGGGATGGTTGCTCGCTATGGCGCGACGAACCCCGCGCTTGCCGATCGCGCGGACGATCTGACGCACGCGTTTGCCCAGGCAGACGAGCTGGCTCAGGAGCTTGTGGGTCTGGTTGCCGAGGACGTTCGTGCGTACGGCCAGGTGTCTGCGGCATACGGTATTTCGCGCGAGGATCCGACGCGTGCGGCCGCGATTCAGGATGCGTTGCACGTGGCCGCCATGCCGCCATATCGGATCATGGATGCCTGCGGGCGTGCGCTGGCGGTGCTCGAGGACATGGCGGACAAGGGCTCCCGGCAGTTGCTGTCCGACGTGGCATGCGGCGCCGTGTTTTGCCGCGCGGCCATGCAGGGCGCGAGCTTGACGCTCTTTGCGAACACCACGTCTATGAAGGATCGTGCCCGCGCCGAGGAGCTCGAGGCGGCATGCGATGAGCTGCTGGATACGTGGCTGCCGCGCGCCGATGC
>UQTD01000067.1 GCA_900543845.1 uncultured Collinsella sp. | reverse complement strand
GCGATAACCGTGGCAGCTATGGTAACAATCGTGGCGGCAAGCGCGGCGGCAGCTCCCGTCGTCCCGGCGACGGCGGCGGTAAGCGCAAGTAACATACGTGTCGCGCGGTAAGGCGAGATGAATTTGGGCCCCGAGCAGACTATGCTCGGGGCCCTTTTTGTGGGCGCAGTTTGAGGTGGGCCGGCCCCCTCACGAAAAAGCACGGAGACGGTTGCGGCAAGAGATGTGGGCTATCGGCTTAGTTGGAGATTCGTGTATGCGGGGTTCTGGCATCGACGGAGAACGTGAAGCTCCCCACTGACGCACGGTGGCCGCAGTGCCCGGGCGGACACGCTCGGGATTCCGCTCGCTGCCTGGCGCCCTTGCTGCCATCTGACTTTCACGCTCGCATTCTCTTGGATGCGAGCGTGTTTTTTCACGGCGCGCACGGGTCCCCCGGGGCGCGCCGTGCATTTTTGGGAGTATTCAGCAGGCCGGGGTGGCTGCATACGCGCCGGAAGTGTCTTTTTGGGCCAGCGAGATCATTCGACAGACAATTTGGGTTGGCGGATGGCGTCCGGCGCGGCGATAACACGCGTTTCGCGCCGCGCCGGGTCTCAAAACGACGCCGATCGCGTGGCTTCCCCGATTTGCGGCGTCGCCGGCGGGGGCCACGATGCTGAATACTCCGGTTTTTGCACGGTCCAAGCGGGGGTACGTTTGGACGGGAAGGGGCACCCCCGTCTTTTTATGCATGGCGCAAGCGAAATTATGCAAGACAATAGGGCGCCGTGCGCCGGATACCCAGATTGGGGGTGACATGCGCCGCGATACGGGGTCGGGTGCCCCATCGAGAATAGCCACGAGGGTTACAAAGCTATGGAGGCATCCAAATGTCGCCTAAATACCGTTTATCGAAGAAAAAAATACCGTTCATCGGTCATAATGGTTGTTCCGGCTTTGGGCTTGTCTACAATAGCTCCCGTAAAAAGAAATGCGGAAGGTTACCGAGTCCCTCGGACGTGGGCCTAACCAAAGTCTTTGAACGGGTGTGTCTCTATGGATGCATTCGCTTGATTTTGGTTGGGCTATATTTATGAAGGGACATGCCACCATGGGTTTCTTTTCTCGCCTGATGGGCGGTTCGGATGAGCAGAAGACTGCAGCTTCCGAGTTCGAAATCCTCGCTCCCGTTTCCGGCGAGCTTGTTCATCTAGAAAATACCAATGACCCCGCTTTTAGCAGCCGTGCTGTGGGCGATGGCGTTGCCGTGGTTCCCAAAGAGGGAACGGTGTGCGCTCCTGTTTCCGGCACCGTCGCGGCGCTGTTTCCGACTGAGCACGCGCTGGGCATCATGTCCGACGACAGCTCTGCTCAGGTGATGCTGCATATCGGAATCGATACTGTTAAGCTTGAGGGCAAGGGCTTCCATGCGCTTGTTGCCCAGGGTGACCATGTCGATGCGGGCCAGCCCCTCGTCGAGGTCGATTTCGACGCGGTCCGCGCCGCCGGCTTCGATCCCACGGTCTTCGTTATTGTGTGCGAGCGCTCGGAGAACTCGACTCTTCGTGAGCATGCTTCCGGCCCTGTTGCTGTTAAAGAGCCTGTCATCTGGCTTTCCGAGTAAATTCTTGTGGTGGGTACCGTGGTTATCAAGCGAGTTTTTAACAACAACGTCGCAATGGTCACTTCGGACGATGGCTCCGAGCTCATCGTCATCGGCCGAGGCCTCTGCTTTGGCCGTCATGCCGGCGATGCCATCGACGAGGCGTCGATCGAAAAGACCTACGCGTTGCAGGAGGGAACTTCTCAGGACTCGCGTACGATTGACCGCTTGGCACATCTTTTGGAGTCCATCCCCACCGTCAACCTCGTGATTTCCGAGGAAATTGTTCAGATGCTCCGTCGAGAGCTCAATGTTGATATCAACGACAAGATTCTCATTGCTCTCGCAGACCATATCAGCCTTGCTTTGGAGCGTGAGCGCAAGGGCGTCTCCTGTGAGAATCCGTTGCTGCTCGAGATCCAGCAGTTCTATCGCAAGGAGTATGCACTTGCGGGCCGTGCGCTGCAGATTATCAAGGAGTATATGGGCATCCAGATGAGCGAAGAAGAGCAGGGTTTTATTACGCTGCATATCGTCAACGCCACCATGCCGCAGCGCTCTGACCGTCTGATTGTTTCGGTCCAGCTTGTTCGCGACGTGCTTGCGATTGTTTCTGAGCGCTATTCTACGACCCTCGATAACACCTCGCTGCCTTACGAACGCTTCGTTCGTCACCTGCAGTTTTTCGCACAGCGGGCGCTTGACCCCACGGCCGGGCAAATCAATGGCGACGCGCTGTTCCGAATCGATGAAACGGCGTATCCGTGCGCATTCTCGTGCGCGGACGCCATAGCCGCCCACTTGTCGTCTACCTATAACGTTGTCGTTACCGATGCCGAGAAGAGTTATCTCGCGTATCACATTGTTAACCTGCTTGGAGAACCTGGTCTCTAGGCATAACGTGCCCACACATCGATTGATATAAGGCAAGGCTCACGGTCTTGTCCAGGGCACTTCTGTCTTAATTTGCGGAAAAGGAAGGGGAGTACCGCTATGACCGCAAAAAAGAAGTTCAATTTCAAAGCGCCGTTGGAGGTGTTCGCGAAGTCGATCGTTCAGCCGATGATGTATCTCTCGGTTGCCGGCATCCTGCTCATCGTGGGCATCATTCTGACCAACAAGACCATTTGTGCTTTGGTCCCCGTACTGGGCTCCGGTCCGTTCCAGCTTGTGGGCGCCGTTGTCTACCAGTCGCTGATGTTTATCATCAACAACCTCTCGATTCTGTTCTGCGTGGGCATCGCCGGCGCCATGGCAAAGAAGAACAAGGGCCATGCCTCGCTGATCGCCCTGATGTCGTTCTTCCTGTTCCTGCAGGCTAACAACATCGTACTCAACGCCACCGGCTCTCTTGCCGATGCGAGCGGCATGCTCGGTCTTACCGGAACCGGCCAGGCCACCGTTATGGGCATTCAGGTGCTCGATACCGGCGTGTTTGGCGGCATTATTCTCGGTTGCATCACCGGTGCCGTGTTCAACAAGTACTCGAACAAGCAGTTCCCCATTGCCCTTTCGATGTTCTCGGGCGTTCGCTTTCCGTTCCTGATCATGATCATCATTTCCTGGATCATGGGCGCTGGCTTCTGCATCGTTTGGCCTCCGGTTCAGGGTGCCATCTCCTCCGTTGCCGGCATCATTAAGGAGTCGGGCAACATCGGTCTGTTTATCTACGGCATGCTCAACAAGCTGCTCGTTCCCACCGGTCTGCACCACCTCATCTACACCCCGTTCCAGTTCTCCGATGTGGGTGGCACCCTGACGCTGGGCGATCAGGTTATCGCCGGCGCCTACCCCATCCGTGTCGCCGAGATGGCAATGACGGGCCAGCCCTTCTCCGATAGCACCTACTTCAACAGCTACACCTTCAACAACCTGTGGCCCTACATCGGTATCGGTCTCGCCTTTATCGTCACCGCTTACAAGGGGAACAAGGATAAGACCAAGGCCGTTATCATCCCGCTGATCATCACCGCCGTGCTCTCCTGCGTGACCGAGCCCATGGACTTCCTCTTTGTCTTTGCTGCTCCCGTGCTCTTTGTCGTTCACTCGGTTCTTTCCGGCATCTTCCTGGTCCTGCTCAAGGTCCTCTCCGTGCCCGCTTCGACTGCAGGCGGCATCATCAACATCGTGGTTTCCAACCTGGTCCTCGGTGTCGATAAGACCAACTGGCCGGTTATGCTGGTGCTCGGAGTCGTCAACGCCGCTCTGTACTTCTTCCTCTTTACCTTCCTTATTAAGAAGCTCAACCTCCACACGCCTGGTCGCGAGGAGGAGTCCGAGCTCGCCGAGTCCGTTGCCGAGGGCGAGGCCGCCGCGTCTGTCGCGGTGAAGCAGGGCGCTGTTGCCGCGGCTCCCGCAGAGGGCGTCGATGCGGGCATTGCCGACCTGGTTGCAGGTCTTGGTGGCAAGGACAACATCGAGGAGCTCGAGAACTGCTTTACGCGTCTCCGCGTGAACGTTAAGAACCCGGACCTCATCAATGAGGACCTCATCAACCACGTGCCCAACAGCGGCATCAACCGCAACGGCAATAATATCCAGATCATCTTTGGCATGAAGGTCGCCGAGATGCGCGACAAGGTCGAAAACGCAATTGAGAAGGAGCAGTAAACAATGATCATTACTCTGTGTGGTGGCGGATCCACCTTTACCCCCGGCATCGTCAAGTCCATCGCTCTGCGCAAGGACGAGCTCGACGTTGACGAGATTCGTCTGTACGACATCAACGAGGAGCGCCAGCGCAAGATCGGCGTGCTCGTGGACTGGATTTTGCACGAGGACCTCGGCCTGGACATCAAGCTCACGGTGACCACCGACAAGGAGACGGCTTTTACCGACGCGAGCTTCGTGTTTGCCCAGATGCGCGTGGGCGGCTACGCCATGCGCGAGCAGGACGAGAAGATTCCGCTGCGTCACGGCTGCGTGGGTCAGGAGACTTGCGGTTGCGGCGGCCTTGCCTACGGCATGCGCACCATCTTCCCCATGGTCGAGCTGATCGATGACGTTGAGAAGTACGCCAAGAAGGACTACTGGATTCTCAACTACTCCAACCCTGCCGCCATCGTCTCCGAGGGCTGCCGCGTGCTGCGTCCCAACGCTCGTATCATCAACATCTGCGACATGCCGATCGCGATCATCGACGTGGTTTGCGCCGCGCTCGATATCGACAAGAAGGATGTCGAGTACGATTACTTTGGCCTTAACCACTTTGGTTGGTTCACCTCGATCCGCCACAAGGGCGAGGAAGTCCTGCCGCAGCTGCGCGAGTACATCAAGGAGCACCAGATCCTGCTGCCCGACTCCTACCTCAAGGGCATGGGCTCGCTCATGGCAAAGAAGCCCGAGGAGACCGCTGACGAGCACCCCGAGCAGAACCGTCACACCAAGGGTAGCTGGTACTACGTCTGGAAGGGCGAGTACGAGATCATGGAGTGCTTCCCGGAGTACCTGCCCAACACGTATCTGAACTACTACCTGCAGCAGAAGGAGTTCGTCGAGCACTCCAACCCCGAGCGCACCCGTGCGAATGAGGTTGAGGAGACGCGCGAGAAGAACCTCTTCGACGGCATCGACCACTACGAGAAGACGGGCGAGATCGACGAGAGCACGTTCTATGCGGGCAGCCACGGCGACTGGATTGCCGACCTGGCTATCGCTCTGAAGAACGACACCAAGCAGCGCTTCCTGGTCATTTGCGAGAACAAGGGCGCTATCCCCAACATGCCCTACGACGCTATGGTCGAGCTGCCTGCCTACATTGGCAAGAACGGCCCCGAGGTCATCAGCCGTGACAACATTCCTCTGTTCCAGCAGGGCCTCATGATGCAGCAGCTGAACTCCGAGAAGCTCGTGGTCGAGGCTACGATCGAGGGTTCGTACGAGAAGGCGCTCAAGGCCTTTACGCTGAACAAGACCGTGCCGTCGATGAAGGTCGCCAAGGAGGTTCTCGACGACATGATCGAGGTCAACAAGGGTTACTGGCCCGAGCTTAAGTAAAAGCAACAGGGTCGCTGGCCGCATACCATGAGCAATGCCCCGTCCACGTGATTGCGTGGGCGGGGTATTGTCGTTTGGTAACGCGTTTTATCAAATATGGCATTTATCTGCGGTAATGTTCTGTTTCACCGCTGAGGGCGACATTTTATACCGCCTGCCGAACTGCGTGGAGACCTAACAACTTTTTAGCTCAGTGTTGTGCGTGTAGCAATATCGCCCGGCCTCGCCTCCGGGCTGCCACATGAGAGGGGATCTTATGGCACGACTGCACGTAATGGAACGCAGCCACGCTCAGGCCGTCATGGACGACCTGCATGATGCGCTCGGACGCCGTCTGGCGGTGAGTTCGCTCGCCCCGTGTCCCGTCGAGTTTACGGCGGCGCTCGTCAACCTGTGCTCCACTCAGAGCTGCGGCAAGTGTACGCCCTGCCGCGTGGGCCTGAGCGCGCTGAGCGACCTGCTCGCCGATGTGCTCGAAGGCCGCGCCGACGAGTCCACGCTCAATTTGATTGAGCGCACGGCCCGCACCATCTACCTTTCGAGCGACTGCGCCATCGGTTACGAGGCCGGTGCCATGGCGCTTACGGCTATCCGCGGTTTTCGCGACGATTTTGAGCACCACATCCGCGAGCACTCCTGTGGCTTTGACCGCGAGGCCCGCGTCCCGTGCGTCTCGGGCTGCCCGGCGCACGTCGACATTCCCGGTTACATTTCGCTGGTCGAGGCCGGCCGCTATGCCGATGCCGTCAAGGTCATCCGCAAGAACAACCCGCTGCCGCTCGTTTGCGGCCTGGTGTGCGAGCATCCCTGCGAGATGCACTGCCGTCGCGGCATGGTCGACGATCCCATGAACATCCTCGCCCTCAAGCGTTTTGCCGTTGAGCATAGCGACCTCAACGATTACAAGCCCAGCGTGGTCGACGACACCGGCAAGCGCATCGCCGTGATTGGCGGCGGCCCGGCCGGCCTTTCCTGCGCCTACTACCTGGCCGTGATGGGCCATAAGGTGACCATCTTTGAGCAGCGCCACCACCTGGGCGGCATGCTGCGCTATGGCATTCCCAGCTACCGTCTGCCACGCGAGCGCCTGCAGGCTGAGATCGACTGGATCTTGAGTGCCGGCATCGATGTGGAACTCGACCACTCCGTGAGCGGCGAGGAGCTCGCCCGCCTGCGCGACGAGTTCGATGCCGTCTACCTGGCCATTGGCGCCCACAGCGACAAGAAGCTCGGCCTTCCGGGCGAAGAGGCGCCCGGCGTGGAGTCGGCCGTCAAGATGCTGCGCGCCATCGGCGACGATGAGCTGCCCGACTTGAGCGGCCAGCGCGTGTGTGTCATCGGCGGCGGCAATGTGGCCATGGACGTGGCGCGCTCTGCCGTACGCTGTGGTGCCGAAAAGGTGAGCATCGTCTACCGCCGCCGCATCTGCGACATGACGGCCCAGGATGCCGAGATCGCCGGCGCCCAGGCCGAGGGCTGCGAGGTTTTGGAACTCACCGCACCGCTCGCTATCGAGACGGGTGAGGAAGGTCGCGTGAGTGGCCTGCGCGTGCAGCCGCAGATTATCGGCGAGCCCCGTCGTGGGCGTCCGGCCCCGCGTGCCGCAGCCACGCCCGAGCGCGTCATTCCCTGCGAGCGCGTGTTTGTGGCCATTGGCCAGGACATCGATTCCAAGCCGTTTGAGGACATGGGCATCGCCTGTAAGTGGGGCTGCGTGGTCACCGATTCGGATGGCGCCGTGCCTAACTTCGATGGCCTCTTTAGCGGCGGCGACTGCCAGACCGGTCCCGCCACCGTCATCCGTGCCATCAACGCCGGCCGCGTTGCTTCGGCAAATATCGACCGCTACCTGGGCTTTGACCACAAGATAAAGCTCGACGTGGAGCTGCCGACCGTGCAGTTTAAGGGCAAGCACGAGTGCGGCCGCTGCGAGCTGGGCGAGCGCGAGGCCGGCGAGCGCATCCACGATTGGAATCTGGTCGAGCAGGGTCTCACCGAGCAGGAGGCACGCCAGGAGGCAAGCCGCTGCCTGCGTTGCGACCACTTTGGCTTTGGCGCGTTCCGCGGAGGGAGGAACCTGGAATGGTAGAGCTCAACAACCCCACTGTCAGCGACAACACCGAAAGCGGAGCACTCAACATGGTCAAGCTCACTATCGATAATTGCGAGGTCGTGGTGCCCGAGCACACCACGATCCTGGATGCGGCCAAGTCTGTCGGCATCCAGATTCCCACCCTGTGCTACCTGCGCGATCTAAACGAGATCGGCGGTTGCCGCGTGTGCGTGGTCGAGGTTGAGGGCTGCGATCAGCTGGTTGCCGCCTGCAACAACTACGTGCTCGACGGCATGGTGGTCCACACCAACAGCCCCAAGGCCCGCGAGGCGCGTCGCACCAACGTGCAGCTGCTGCTGTCCCAACACGACTCGCGCTGCACGAGCTGCGTGCGCAGCGGTAACTGCAACCTGCAGACCATCGCCAACGACCTGGGCATCTTCTATCTGCCGTACGAGCAGCATCTGGCGCGCGAGGGCTGGGACTTCGATTTCCCCATCATCCGCGATAACGACAAGTGCATCAAATGCATGCGCTGCATCAAGGTGTGCGAGAGCGTGCAGGGCTTAGGGATTTGGGACCTGACCAACCGTGCCACGCACACCGCCGTGGGCACCCGCGGGCGTGCGCCGATCGGCAAGACCGATTGCGTTGCGTGCGGTCAGTGCATCACGCATTGCCCGACGGGCGCCCTGCGCGAGCGCGACGATACCGAGACCGTGTTCGACGCCATCGCCGATCCCGACAAGATCGTGCTGGTGCAGATTGCGCCGGCCGTGCGTAGCGCCTGAGGCGAGGAGCTCGGCATTCCGCGCGAGGAGGCTACCGTCGAGCGCCTAGCCTGTGCGCTGCGCCGCGTGGGCTTTGAGTACGTGTTCGACACCGACTTCTCGGCCGACCTCACCATTATGGAGGAGGGCTCCGAGCTGCTCGAGCGCCTGGGTAAGGCCGCCAAGGGCGAGGGCGACAGCCGTGGCTGGCCCATGTTCACGAGCTGCTGCCCGGGTTGGGTGCGCTTTGTGAAGGCGCGCTACCCCGAGTTTGTCGACAGCCTGTCCACGTCCAAGTCGCCGCAGCAGATGTTCGGCGCCATCGCCAAGACCTACTACGCCAAGGTGCTGGGCGTGGAGCCCGAGCGCCTGTTTGTGGTGTCCGTTATGCCGTGCACGGCCAAGAAGGCCGAGTGCGCGCTGCCGAGCATGGTGGGCAAGGACGGCACGCCCGATGTGGACGTTGCGCTGACGGTGCGCGAGATGGTGCGCATGATCCGCGCGAGCCACGTGAGCGTCGACACGCTGGTTGAGGAGCCGCTCGACACGCCGCTGGGCTTTGGCACGGGCGCGGGTGTGATCTTTGGCGCCACGGGCGGCGTGATGGAGGCTGCCGTGCGCTCGGCCTATTACCTGGTGACGGGCAAGAACCCCGACGCCGACTTTTTTACCGATGTGCGCGGCCTGGACGGCTGGAAGGAAGCCGAATATGACGTTGCGGGTGTTCGGGTGCGTACTGCGGTGGTCAGCGGCCTTGGTAATGCAAGAAAACTGATCCGTGCCCTTCGGCGGGGCGAGGTGCAGTATGACTTTGTGGAAGTCATGGCATGTCCCGGCGGCTGCGTGGGCGGCGGCGGCCAGCCCATCCACTACAACGAGGAGCGGGCCGGAGAACGGGGACAGGTGCTCTACCGCTACGATGAGAAGAATGTCATGCGGTTTTCCCATGAGAATCCGGAGGTGCAGGCACTCTATCAGGAGTTCCTGGAGACACCCTGCGGAGAGAAGGCGCATCATCTGCTGCATACCGATCATTTTGGATGGCAGATGCCCCTTGCCCCCAATCTGGACGAGGATGTCCGGGTGATCCGTAAGGTAAGATAAGAGATAGAAGCAGTGCTGACCGGAAAGAAACTGGACTGATAGAATTACAGTAACCGGTTAAAAAAACAGTAACTATTCAGCAATTTGCTAAACCTTGATTATCCATGGATACCTCCGTTGTCTTTTATGTGGTTTGCTAGACCCACATAAAAGACAACGGAGAT
>UQTD01000066.1 GCA_900543845.1 uncultured Collinsella sp. | reverse complement strand
AGGCCCTTGCGGCCTAGTCGCTATTTAGGGCGTCCAAGATTTGGGGCGCAGTTCAATCGGACGGGCTTCTGTGCTCGATATAAGGTTTGCACGGAGGGGCTGCAAGGCCCGGCGGTGTAGCTTAGCGGCGGCGCTTCCAGATAATGCCGAGCATGATGACGATGATGCCGCCGATGAGGCATGCGCCGACCACGGCCAGCGTGCGGTCTCCCGTTGCGACAAGCTTGCCGGTTGTCTTCTTGGCGCTGGTTTTCGTGGTCGTAGTAGTCGTGCCGGGCTTGGGCGAGGGCTTAGGCGTTGGATTCGGATTGGGCGTGGGGTCCACGGCTGCGGAGCTGAAGCTGATGGTGCCGGCGAGCCCGGCCATCTTGTTCTCCCAGTCGCTCTTCCCGATCAGCGCTCTGATCGCCGCCTCGCATGTGCCCCACTCGGTGCGCTTGGTGGCATTTGCGAAAGTGGGAAAGTCGGTCGTGTTGGTAATGATGTAGTTGTTGGTGGCGACGGTGTAGTTCTTGGCGGGATCGAGCGTGCTGCCATCCTTGGTGAGCGTGGCGCTCACAATGCGCTTGCCTTCGGGCTGCGTCCAATCAATCGTCACGTTAATGCCGCCAAAGGAGAGAACGCTGCCAGAGTCATCGCGCCACTTGTACTTGTTTTGCGCCTCCTGCTCGGTGTGGCCGGCTGCCACATAGGCTTGCTGAAGCTCGTAGCTGTCGTTGCAATCGTCGCTGATCTGCAGTGAGTGCTCAAGCGCTGCGAGGAAGTTTGCGCCGGTCATGCACCAGGTCTCCACGGTGTTGCCATAGGGCGAGATGGCGACGACGTTGCCGGCGGTCACATCGCCCGCCGCGATGCCGCCGCGGATGCCGCCCGCGTTTTCGATGGCGAGGTCTGCCCCCGTCAGGGCAAGATAGGAGCCGCAGATAACATGCCCGATGGTCTGGGCTTTGGTGGCGTCGCCCGCTTTACTGGGACGCAGATCGGTGGTGCGCACCATCTCCCAGCCATGCGTACCCGCGGCGTCCTCGCCGTAGAAATAGTTGGTGGAGGATGTGCCGAGCACCTTGTTCGATTCGCTTTCAAAGGCATCGTCGAGTGGCTTGATTTTGTTGTTGCGAACCTCGTCAAGGATGTTCTGGTTGTTAGGGTCTGCCAAAAGGTCGTCGACGTCCTTGGCGGTGTAGAGCTTCTCGTCGCTGTCGCCTGCGGAGACCGTCACCATGTCGTCGTTGGTGGTTTCGGTACCCCTGGTGTCGTACTCATAGGGAATGGAAAGCAGGCCAACCTCGGCAAAGGCGCTGCCTGCCTCGACGACGCGGACCGGCTTGCCGTCGGCCCCCGTCACGTTTTCGTCTAAGTTGATGTGCTCGTGGCCCGCGACCAGTGTATCGACCCCAACGAGCTTTGCGGCAAAGGTCTTGGCGTTGAGCGTGTGCGCGATGCAGACGATAACGTTGCAGCCCTCATCCTCGCGCAGTCGCTTGGCCTCGGCATTGATGGCGTCCGCCGCACCCGAGAACGACGTGCCCGCGACCAGGTCCGCGCGTAGCGAGGAGCCCAGCGACTCATCCATGGCTCCGACGACGCCGACCTTAATCTTGTAGTTAAACGTGGGGCTGCCCTCGCCGTCCTTCCAAGTGCGATTGAGCGTCTTGGTGATGCTCGAGCTCCATACGCCGTTCGAGGACGTTGCATTCGCGCAGAGCATGGCGAAAGGTGTACTGGTGGCACCATTGCCGGCCATCGTGCGAAGCTTGTCCGCGCCGTAGCTCCAGTCATGGTTGCCCGGTGTGGTCGCGTCGTAGCCGTTTGCGTAGAAGGTGTTCATGAGTTCGGCGATGCTCTTGCCCTCGCTCATGGTGGCAAAGGACTGCCCGTGGAAGGTGTCGCCTGCATCGAGCAGAAAGTCGGGGGCGTTGCTTTGAGCGCTATAGAGAACCGCCAGCCCGTCAAAGCCAATGGTGCCCGTGCCCTTGCTTGCGTTGTAGCTGTACTTGTAGCTGCCGTGGATGTCGTTGGTGTGCATGACGGTTACGGCGCCGTCAATAGCGGCGGGCAGGTTCCCCGCGAAAGCGAGGCTTGGGATGCCTGTGAGCGCGCCGGCAAACAACGCGGCAGCTAACGCAAGGCGGGGGAGTCTTTTCATGGCTGTCTCCTTACTCTTTAACAAAAACCACCACAAAGGTGCCTGTCCCCTTTGTGGTGGTTTTCTAGATCGTTAGCTCAGCAGCATGCGGTCGTTGGCGAGCTCGCCGCCCGAGACCTCCTCGAACTTCTGCAGCAGGTCGGCCACGGTGAGCGACTTCTTCTCGTCGCCTGCCACGTCGTAGATTACGTGGCCCTCGTGCATCATGATCAGGCGATTGCCCAGACGGATGGCGTCATTCATGTTGTGCGTGACCATGAGCGTGGTCAGGTGGTTCTCGTCGACGATCTCCTCGGTCAGGTTGAGCACCTTAGAGGCCGTCTTGGGGTCGAGGGCCGCGGTGTGCTCGTCGAGCAGCAGCAGGCGTGGCTTGGTGAGCGTGGCCATGAGCAGGGTGAGTGCCTGGCGCTGGCCGCCCGAGAGCAGGCCGACCTTGGCGTTGAGGCGCGTGTCCAGACCGAGGTCCAGGCGCTTGAGCAGCTCAACGTACTCGTCCTTCTCGGCTTTGGTGACGCCCCACGAAAGACCGCGATGCTGGCCGCGGCGCTTGGCGAGGGCCAGGTTCTCGGCAATTTGCATGTCGGCTGCGGTGCCGCGCATGGGGTCCTGGAACACGCGGCCCAGGTACTTGGCGCGCTGCGACTCGCTCAGACGCGAGATGTCGGTGCCGTCGAGCTCGATAACGCCCGAATCGAGCGGATACACGCCGGCGATCATGTTGAGCAGCGTGGACTTGCCGGCGCCGTTGCCGCCAATCACGGTTACAAAGTCGCCGTCGTTAAGGGTGAGGTCGACGCCGGTGAGCGCGCGCTTCTCGGTGACGGTGCCCTTGTTAAAGGTCTTCTTGACGTGTGAGAGCTTAAGCATCTGCCTCATCCCCCTTCGTGTAGGAGCTGCGGAGCTTATAGCGCTCCCAAACCACGGGCACGCACAGGGCCACGGCGACGATCACAGCGGAAAGCAGCTTCATGTCGTTGGCGTCCATGCCCAACTGCAGCACGATGGCGCGGATGAGGAAGTACACCACGGAGCCAAAGACGGCGGAGGCAAGACGGACGCTAAACTGCGTGAGGCCGCCGGGCAGCAGGCGGCCGAGCACCTCGCCGATAACAATGGCGGCAAGACCGATAACGATGGCACCGGTGCCCATGCCAATGTCGGCGTACTTCTGGCTCTGGCAGATGAGCGCGCCTGAAAGGCCGATGAGGGCGTTGGAGAGCACGAGGGCGATCATCTTGGTGGAGTTGGTGTTGACGCCCAGAGCGCGGATCATGTACTCGTTGTTGCCGGTGGCGCGCAGTGCCGAGCCGATCTCGGTGCCAAAGAACCAATACAGGATGGCAACGATAGCCACAGCGAGCAAGATGCCCAGGATGATGGCGACGGTGGACTGCGGCAGGCCCGTCATGTTGCTGACAGACGAGAAGATAGTGCCCTTGGCAAGGATGGGCGTATTGGATTTGCCCATGATGCGCAGGTTGATGGACCACAGGCTGATCTGGGTGAGGATTCCGGCGAGGATCGCGGGAATCTCAAAGACCGTGGTCAAAATGCCCGTGACCGCGCCCGCGATGGCGCCGGCGCACATGCCGGCCAGCACGGCGAGCAGCGGGTCGACGTTGTTATTGACGATGAGTACGGCGCAGACGCAGCCGCCGAGGGCAAAGCTGCCGTCGCAGGTCATATCGGGGATGTCGAGCAGGCGGAACGTGATAAACACGCCAAGCACCATAATGCCCCAGAGGACGCCCTGCGAAACGGCGCCCTGCAATGCAATAAGCATGCTTCATACCTCCTAGGATAGGGCGGACACGTGAGTCACCATGATAGCGGTAACAATGCATAAAAGAGCTGCGGCCGGATGTTTTGTCTCATCCGTAACAAGCAGGGCGAACGCCGGTCTTTGGCGTTCGCCCCTGTGGCTCAGATATTGAATAACGCAGCTATGGCGCGAGTGCGGGTCCTAGACGCGTTACCGCGCATGGCGCTACTCGTCCAGAGCGGAAAGGTCGATGCCCAGGGCCTCGGCCATCTCGTCGTTCTTGACGACGACCAGGTCCTTGCTCGAGAGGTGCTTGATCGGCAAATCCTCGGGCTTGGCCTCGCCCTTCAGGATCTTAACGGCCATCTCGCCCGCGGCGTAGCCCAGGTCCTCATAGTTGATGGAGAGGGTGAACAGGCCGCCGGCCATGCACATGCCCTCCTCGCCGGTTACGAAGGGGAGCTTATTCTCCTTGCAGATCTGGCCGACCTGCGAAGCGCCCGCGGCGATGGTGTTATCGGTGGGGGAGTACAGCGCGTCGACCTTGCCCACGGCAGATTCGACGACGGACTGGATCTCGTTGGAGCTCGAGACGGTGAAGTCGGTGTAGTCCAGGCCCAGCTTGTCGAGCTCCTTCTTGGCGGCCTTGATCTGGACGTCGGAGTTGGACTCGGCGGTGCAGTAGAGCAGACCGACCTTCTTTACGTCGGGCAGAACCTTCTGCATCATCTCGAGCTGCTCGGCGACCGGGGTGAGGTCGGAGGCGCCAGTGACGTTGGTGCCGGGCTTTTCGTTGTCCTGGACCAGGCCCGAGGCGGCGTAGTCGGTGATGGCGCAACCCACGATGGGGATATCGGCGGTGGCGCCGGCGGCGGCCTGCGCGGCGGGCGTAGCGATGGCGTAGATCAGGTCGACGCCATCGCCCACGAACTTGTCGGCGATGGACTTACACGTGGACTGGTCGTTCTGGGCGTTCTTCTGATCGATTTTGACCTTAAGGCCGCTCTTCTTGATGGCCTTGACGAAGCCGTCGTTGGCGGCGTCGAGTGCGGAGTGCTCGGTGAGCTGCAGAATGCCGACGGTGTAGTCGGAACCGGCGGCAGCAGAGCCGGAACCAGAGTTGCCGCCGCATCCGGCGAGCGGAGCGAGCGCGAGCAGGCCAGCAGAGACCAGAAGGCTCCTGCGGCTGATGGTGATGTTCTTCATATCGTTACCCCCAGTATAGAAATGGCTGGAAATACTGCACTCAAACAAAGTGCAAGTGGAACTATAGTAGCGCGGATGTCCATTTTTACAATAACCTGGCAGGTTTTTTAATACAGAACCGGATGGGCGGTACGGGTAGTCGAATGGACGGCGGAGGTTCTTATGCGGCAGAGGCGTCGTCCTCCTCGTCGAGGGCGGCGAAGAGCTTCTTGCCGTCGAGGAGACGCGTGGTGACGTTTCTCATGCGGCCGATCTCTACGGTACGCAGCGTGTCATCGGCGCCTCGGGCGTCATAGACCGTTCCCAGCAAATACGAGATGCCGTCTCGTTGCTTGATGGCAAAGGGGCGGAGTGTCATCCGTGCTACTTCAGTTTCGCCACGTGTCGTGACGCTCGAAATATCAAAACTCACCGTGGTTCCGTGGTCGATGGCCTGCTCGATGAGCTCGCAGGTGTCGATGCGCTTGACGGGCGTGCGCATGGCCTTGGTGGATTTGCCACCGGCGCTTGGAGCAGGCTCGGGTGCATCGAGGTAGCCGCGAACGTCGGCACTCGCCATGGCGACCAAGTGCTGAGCCATGCTTTTTCGAATGGCGATGGGCGTAGAGCGGTTGCGCATGACCATGCCGTGGAGCCGGATGATCTCTTCGTCGGTGAGCGGACGGGTCAAGAGCCGATACCCCACGCCGCGTTTGTACTCAATTTCGTATCCGGCATGGCGAAGTGCGGAGATGGCGGTGTAGATGCTGCGCCGCGCCGCCGAGATGGGCATGCGGGCGGGGTCGTCGGGATGGGCGAGGAGCCGGATCAACTCATCGGAAAGCATGGCCTTGTCCTCGCCGGTGTTCTCGCTTAATAGCTGCAAGATGCGAACGGCGCGATAGGCTGCCATCGACGCGGCGCCCCTAGTTGTGGTGTCGTAGGTTTCAACAGCGGTTTCGGTCATGGTGCCCACGTCCTTTCCGTTTTGGGTGGCGACGGTATGGAGCCTAGGGCGCGGGGTTTTCCCAGGGGCGCAGGGCGCTCTGGGCGGTCGGTAGTCGTCGGCAAACGGCGGTTCGAGTTTTCAACAGCCCTGCCCAACTGACCAAAAACTTGCCAAAAGCTTGACGGATGCTGTTGAAAAAAGCGTCTCTCGACCGATGTCGAGAGACGCTTGTGCGATGAGCGTTGGCGTGTGGCGACGCGAGCTAACGTCCGACGATTAGAAGTCGGCGTTGCCCACGGTGCGCGGGTGCGGCAGGACGTCGCGGATGTTGCCCACGCCGGTCAGATACATGACCAAGCGCTCGAAGCCCAGACCGTAGCCGGCGTGCTTGCAGGAACCGTAGCGGCGCAGGTCAAGGTAGTACTTGTACTGCTCGGGATTCATGCCCAGGTCCTTGATGCGGGCCTCGAGCAGATCCAGGCGCTCCTCGCGCTGGGAGCCGCCGATAATCTCGCCGATACCGGGAACCAGGCAGTCGGCGGCGGCGACGGTCTTACCGTCGTCGTTCATGCGCATATAGAAGGCCTTGATCTCTGCCGGGTAGTCGGTTACGAAGGTCGGGCGCTTAAAGTGCTCCTCGGTCAGGAAGCGCTCGTGCTCGGTCTGCAGGTCGATGCCCCAGCTGACGGGGTAATCAAACTGGTGGCCAGCAGCGACTGCCTGCTCCAGGATCTCGATGGCATCGGTGTAGGTAACGCGGGCAAAGTCGGAGTTTGCCACGTGGTCCAGGCGTTCGATCAGGCCCTTGTCCACAAACTTGTTGAGCATGTTGAGCTCGTCGGGACAGGTGGCCATAACGTCCTTGAGGACGTACTTGAGCATGGCTTCGGCGTTATCCATGTAGTCGTTCAGATCGGCAAAGGCCATCTCGGGCTCGATCATCCAAAACTCGGCGGCGTGGCGCGTGGTGTTGGAGTTTTCGGCGCGGAAGGTGGGGCCAAAGGTGTACACGTCGCCAAAGGCCATGGCAAAGTTCTCGGCATTGAGCTGGCCGGACACGGTGAGGCTCGCATGCTTGCCAAAGAAGTCCTGGCTCCAGTCGACCTCGCCGGACTCGGTGAGGGGCGGATTTTTGGGGTCGAGCGTGGTCACGCGGAACATCTCGCCGGCGCCCTCGCAGTCACTCGTGGTGATGATGGGGGTGTTGACGTAAACAAAGCCCTGCTCCTGGAAGAAGCGGTGGATGGCGGCAGCCGCGACAGAGCGGATGCGGAACACGGCACGGAACAGGTTGGTGCGAGGGCGCAGGTGCTGCTGGGTGCGCAGAAACTCGACGGTTGCGCGCTTCTTCTGCAGCGGGTAATCCGGGGCGCTGACGCCCTCGACCTCGATGGAGGTGGCAGAAAGCTCGAAAGGCTGGGGCGCATCGGGGGTCAGCTTGACGGTGCCGGTGCAAATGAGTGCGGCCGAGACGTTTTGGTGGGCGATCTCGTCGTAGTTGTCGAGTGCCTCGCGGTTCATGACGACCTGCAGGTCGCGGAAGCAGCTGCCGTCGTTGAGCGTAACAAAGCCAAAGTTCTTCATGTCGCGGACGGACTTGACCCAGCCGGCGATGGTGACGGTCTGGCCGCCGAGCGACTCGGCATCGGCATAGAGCTGCGCGATTTTGGTGCGGTTCACGTATCCTCCCATAACGGTTGAATGATAGTTATCCATACATTTCGATATTCTAGCAGCTCGGTTCATTTGGGCTATACAGATAAGGCATTGGCGGGATGGTTTTTCAAACGAAAAGCGCCCGCGGCCAAATGGTCGCGGGCGCTTGACGAGGTGCCTTTTGGCTGTGTGGCGCGGGGCCTGACTACTTGGTCTTGGCCACCAGCAGCGGGTCGCCCAGCTTGACGAGCGGGTTGCCGCCGATAAGCGTTCCAGACTCGCCGACATGGTCGATGCTCTTAAGACGATCGAGCTCGGAGACGATGACGGTCACGATGTCTTCGTGACCAGCGGCCTTAATGGCCTCGCGGTCGAAGCTGATGAGTGGCTGGCCTGCCTTGACCACATCGCCCATCTCGACAAAGCGGGCAAAACCCTTGCCGTTCATTTCCACGGTGCCCAGGCCAACATGGATGAACACGCGAAGACCGTCCTCGGTGATCATGCCAATGGAGTGGTTGGTGACGGTGGTAGCGCCGATGCGGCCGTTGGCGGGCGCATAGATGGTGCCGGTAATGGGCTCGATGCCATAGCCCTGGCCAAGCATGCCCGAGGCGATCGTCTCGTCGGGGACCTCGTTCAGGTTGACGAGCACGCCGTTGACGGGGGCATAGATGACGCCTTCGCGGGTGGCGAAGCTTGCTGCGGGCGGAACGGACGCCTCGCCCGTCGAGGTGAAGGTGGACTTAAGCGAATCGAGCAGACCCATAGTTGCCTCCAACTTAAATAGGCGCATATCGCGCGTTTGGTTTGCCGGAAACGTTTCATATGTGTTTCGCGGCTTGGTCAACATCCCTCATTCTACGCTGCTCAGCGATGGTCCTGAGCTGGGATTATGTGATATATCAGTTGATGGGAAGCTTATTGCTGAAGTGTTTCTGTGCCACGGGCCCAAGTGGGGTACGCTTGAAAACGAAAAACAAGGGCGCATAATTTGCGCGAAGGGAGCACATATGATTGTCGAGAACCACGCGCTGTGGGGCGAGGAGCCGACCGAGGAATATCCAGCGACGTTTACGTATTTGGGTGCCGAGCCGCTGCCCGATAAACCGAATGGCCGCCGCCCTGCCGTGATTATCTGCGGCGGAGGTGCGTTTACGCATATCGCCCCGCATGAACAGGATCCCGTGGCGTTTGCGTTTTTGGATCACGGTTACCAGGCCTTTGTGCTCAACTATGTGACGAGTGGCACGGGTGACGTGAGCTTTCCGCACCCCCAGGCAGATCTTGCCAAGATGGTCGCCACGGTTCGTGCGAATGCCGACGAGTGGCATGTCGATCCCAAGCGCGTGTGCGTTGTGGGCTTTTCTGCGGGCGGTATGATCTGCGCCTCGCTGGCAACACAGTGGAAGACCGGCCCCTTCGCGGGCCTGGCAGGGGCGCGTCCGGACGACATTCGTCCCGATGTCGTGGTGCTGGGCTATCCGCTGCTCGACTTTGCCTATGTGCGCGACATGCAGACGCGCGACCCGCGCATCGACCTGCGCGTGCCAAAGACGGGCGGCAAGACGGGGCGCGATTTGCTCAACGACTATTTGTCGATGGTGACGGGTGGCGAGGCAACTGACGAGCATCTGGCCGACATCTGCCCCACCACGCATGTTTCGCGTCAGATGCCGCCGACCTTTGTGTGGGGCGTGTCCGACGACAAGACGGCGCCGATCGCGCAGGTCTATCCGTTTGCGCAGCGCATGGCCGAGGAGGGCGTCGCATGCGAGATGCACGTCTTTGACCAGGGCGGCCACGGCCTTTCGCTCGGCAACGCCAACACCGCGGTCGACAACGAGGACAAGCAGGTGGCAGTCCGTCCCTGGATCCGCCTAGCCTTCCGCTTCCTGGAGCGCCACGGGTTTTAGTTGCGGCGTTTTACCACACGCCGCAACCACTTGACGCTGCGAGCCCGCCAGGGCGGCAATCTGCCTTTCAACTTCGGCGGCATGACCAGAAGGTCAATGCCGCCTCGTTTCAAGGCACCTTGCTCGCTCTGGCGGGCTTTCGCTCATATGACCCAATCCGC
>UQTD01000065.1 GCA_900543845.1 uncultured Collinsella sp. | reverse complement strand
GCCGAATGCTCGCCATCGAAATTTATCGGTGGCCCACTTCAGACTGTAATGGGGAAAGAATCCTAGTTTCCTGCGGTCCTCGGTTAAATTAGCTTGAGACTGTATCCTCGCTCTTTGTCTGCCGACGACATGTTGCACTTAAACCCCTTGTCAGTCTTCTTGGCAGACCACTCGCCGCTGCCCAATATCCTCTCCAACTGGGCATCGAATTCAACCTGGTAGATAAACCCCTTATCGCGAGGCTCCTTCAGTCTCTTCATTCTGTCCTCAGTCTGGTTTATGAGTCCCCTTCCGTTCGGTTTTATTGACATAAGCATATGAAGCCGTCTGCTGTATTTGTTGAGCAACAAATACAGGATGCATGAGTTCACTCTGTGAAGTGCCATTTTCTCAGCATGTGTCCAAGAGATATTTCCCCATCATACTTATAGAATTCAAAAAATCACTCTGTATTGTGGAGGTCTACACGTTTGGACTGAAGGGTCCTGAATTCATTATCATTCTCGTTCCGTTGGCTGTCTGTGCCATCGCGTCCGGCAATATCGCGAGCAAGAAGGGCTACAGCTACAGCGCCTTTGCCCTTCTCGGGCTTATCACGGGTTTAATCGGTGTAATCGTGGCGGCAGTGCTCCCCGACAAGAGGGGCGGAGATGCCGATACTCTCCTGAAGTACAAGGAGCTCCTTGAGAAGGGGGTTATCACCCAAGAGGAGTTCGACAAGAAGAAGAGCGAACTTATCAAGTAGCGCTGTCCGCAGAAGGAGAATGCCATAACGAACTCGCCCCGCATCAGACTTGTTTAGGCTTATTTATGCGTGAAGGATGGTTCAGAGATGGGCAATGCTGCCTAGAGGGATATATAAAGAATAAGGGAAAGCCGCATACGACACCTTTGGTCTATCGCCGACGCGGCTCCTGGTCCTCCTCGAAGACCGGCCCCCGTCCCCAAGGATCGTTTTTACCGTGTATCTTCACAAACTCAACGCTTACGAAGCGCGCGCCGTTCGTGTTAGGGTAGTTCCACCACATAAGTAGTCGCAGACGCACGTACCACGGGCGGGCGAGATGAAGTCCCAACAGCTCCATCTTGCCCGCCCGTTTTTGTTGCGTGGTGCCGCGGCGTAACACAGAAAGGATTTTGCCCTTTATGCCTATCAACAAACGAGAGAGCCTGCTGTTCACCTTTATCATGTGCTTTTGCATGGTGCTCTGGATGAGCATCTACAACGTTGCCCTGCAGCACGGGGCCATCAACGGCGAGGTCGTTGCCGCTGCGTGGCTCGGCTTCCCCGTTGCCTACATTTTTGCCATGTGCTGCGACTGGTTCGTCGCCAGCCCGCTCGCCAAGGGTTTCGCCTTTAAGTACTTGGTCACGCCGGGCAAGAGCTCGCCACTTGCCATGACGCTCGCCGTCAGCTCCTGCATGGTCGTTCCCATGGTCATCATCATGTCGCTTTACGGCGCGTGCGAGGGTCTGACGCACATGCCCGGCGGCATCCTTGCGAACCTGTATTCCGTGCCCGCGATCTGGATGATCAACATCCCGCATAATTTTGTGATGGCGCTGCCGTGGAACCTTTTGGTAGCCGGTCCGATTTCCCGCTTCGTCTTCCGTCGCGCCTTCCCTGTGGGG
Organism: uncultured Collinsella sp.; assembly: GCA_900543845.1. Taxonomy (GTDB): domain Bacteria; phylum Actinomycetota; class Coriobacteriia; order Coriobacteriales; family Coriobacteriaceae; genus Collinsella. The sequence goes on along the minus strand of UQTD01000065.1, from coordinate 8,212 downwards.
ACGGTTTTCGAGGAGGAGCATGCCGAGCTCTTGGAGCAGGCTATGGCTTCTGAGTGCGAGTAGCTCGCTTAGGGACCTGCTGAGCGCGGGCGACTTGCTTGGTTGGAGCCCTAAGCGTGGATAGCTCGCTCGGCGACATCGCGGGCGCGAGCGGTGCGCATGACCGGAGGGCCCGTGCTGCTCCGTTGCCCGACGTGCTAGCGCGCAGACAATCTGTTGGTGCATTCGGCGGCTGCTGAAGCGTTTCGGCAGCCGCTTTTTATACGGAGTTTAAATACAACAGTCTGTTGTATTACGTGGAGTGGTATATCTCTAGCAGGAAAAATGCGAGAGACGGAGCATTATGGCGTTGCTAGTAGGACTGGACGTAGGGTCGACGACGACCAAAGTTTACGCGATGCACGAGGATATGACCGAGGCGTGGTGGGGATATCGCCGCCACGGGGCGTGTCAGACAGCGAGCGTGCGCGCCATGCTCGGCGAGCTCGCCGAGCGCTTTCCCCATGAGTCGCTGCGCGTTGCGGTGACCGGCTCGGGTGCGCGCGATATCGCGACCGCGCTGGGCGCCTCGTACGTTCAGGAGGTGGTCGCCAACGCGCTCGCGATCAGCAGGTTCTATCCGCAGACGCGCTGCGCCATCGAGCTGGGCGGCCAAGACGCCAAGATGATCTTCTTCCGCACCAACGATAAGGGAGACATCGAGGTTGCCGACATGCGCATGAACGGCTCGTGCGCAGGCGGTACCGGTGCATTTATCGACGAGATGGCAAAGCTCATGGGGGTCGGCACCGAATCGGGCGAGTTCGAGCAGCTCGCAAGCCGGGGAACGACCGTCCACGAGGTCTCGGGCCGCTGCGGCGTGTACGCAAAGACCGATATCCAGCCGCTGCTCAACGAGGGCATTCCTACCACCGACCTGGCGCTTTCGGCGCTTCACGCGGTCGCCCGCCAAACGATCGGCGGTCTGGCCCAGGGTATCGACATCGAGCCGCCGGTAATCTTCGAGGGCGGTACGCTCGCCTACAACCCCACGCTGGTCCGCGTGTTCCGGGAGCAACTGAATCTATCGGACGATCAGGTTATCGTCCCGCGCGATCCGCAGATCATGGTCGCGCGCGGTACCGCCCTGTCGCTGACCGACATGTTCGCATCGTCCCAACCGATCGACCTTCCCGACGCTTTTGTCCGGCTGGATAAGCTCGAGACGGTCGCGCCCGCAAGCGGGGAGGGACGTCTTGCCCAGCCCTTTTTTGCCACACCTGCCGAGCAGGCGGATTTTACGGCACGCCATGGCAAAGAGACGCCGGCAAAGGGTCCGGATACGTATGCGCTCGGAGAGATGGTGCGTGTGGCGCTCGGTATCGATTCGGGGAGCACGACGACCAAGTTCGCCCTGGTCGATGAGGCGGGTGAGCTTGTCGATTCGTTCTACGCGTCTAATAACGGCAGACCGCTCGACGTCGCCCAACAGGGTCTTGTCAGCTTGAAGAACCGCTGGGAGACAGCGGGAGTCACGCTTGCGATCGATGCCGTGGGCACCACGGGATACGGCGAGGAGCTTTTCGCGCGCGCGTTCCACGCCGACTACCATACGGTCGAGACGGTCGCGCACGCCCGCGCCGCGTGCGCATGCGTTCCCGATGCGACCTTCGTGCTCGACATCGGCGGACAGGATATGAAGGCCATCTGGCTCAACCACGGCGTGCTGACCGATATCGTCGTCAACGAGGCGTGCTCTGCGGGCTGCGGCTCGTTCCTCGAGGGTTTTGCCAAAAACCTCGGAATAGCCGTTGAGGATATCGCGACCGAGGCATTTTCGTCCAAAGCCCCCGCCGTTCTCGGCAGCCGCTGCACGGTGTTCATGAACAGCAGCGTCGTATCCGAGCAGCGGCGCGGTAAGGGTCCGGGCGACATCATGGCCGGTCTCTGCCGTTCGATTATCGAGAACGTGTTCACCAAGGTCATTCGCGTTTCAAATCTCAACCGTCTGGGCGACAAAGTCGTCGTCCAGGGCGGCACGTTCCGAAACGACGCGGTGCTGCGCGCATTCGAGCAGTATCTGGGCAAACCCGTCACGCGTGCGCCCCACCCGGGGCTGATGGGCGCTATCGGTATCGCCCTGCTCGCGCGCGAGGAATGCCGCAAGGGCGACGCCGGCACGTCGTTTATCGGGCTCGATGCCGTGGAGCGCTTCGAGCATCGCGAGTTCGGCGGCGTTACCTGCCGTCGGTGCAACAACCGCTGCCAGCGCGCGGTCGTGGCATTTGGCGACGGCTCGCTTTACGTCACGGGCAATCGCTGCCCGCGCGGCGGCGCCATCTCATGGGATGAGCTCGTGCGCGAGGTTCCCGCGGCGGAGGAGCTGCGTCCGCAGGGTGCTTGCGAGGCACAGGCACCCGGCACGGGGCGCGACCGGACCGCGGCTGCCCCCAATCTCTTTGTCGACCGCGAGAAGCTGCTGTTCGAGTCGTGCCCCACGGTTCCCGTCTGCGGGGGGCGCGATGTCACGATCGGCATTCCCCGTGTGCTCGAGTTCTGGGACACCATGCCGTTCTGGTCGACGTTCTTCAGCACGCTCGGCTTTAAGGTGCGCGTCTCGGGACGCAGCACCAAGGCGATGTACGAGCGCGGTCTGGCGCACGTCACATCCGACACCGTGTGCTTCCCGGCCAAGCTCGTCCACGGGCACATCCGCAATCTCGTCGACGCCGGCGTCGACCGCATCTTCATGCCCATCATCACGACGGTGCCCACCGAAAACACCGCCTCTACCAGCGAGTGGATGTGCGCCGTCGTAAAGGGATACCCCTACGTGATGCGCAATTCCGATAACCCGGAGGAGCGTTTCGGCGTTCCGTTCGATACGCCGCTGTTCCACTGGTACGACGAGGGCGACCGAAACCGCCAGCTCAAGGCGTGGTGCAAGGAGACCTTCGATATCGATGCCGACCTGGTTGCCAAGGCGACCGAGCAGGCGGACCGCGCGCAGCAGACGTTTGAGAACCAGCTGCAGCTGCGCGGCAGGCAGGTGCTCGAGAACCTGCGCGAGGACGGCGGCTACGCGGTGGTGATCGCTTCGCGCCCGTACCACAACGACCCGCTGGTCAACCACGGGCTGCCCAAGCTCTTCTCTGAGCGCGGCATCCCCGTGCTGACGCCCGATGCGGTGCCGGGGGTCTGCAACGTCGACCTTTCCAACAGCCGCATCGACATCGTGAACAACTACCATGCGCGCATGCTGTCGTGCGCGGTCATCGTCGCATCGACGCCCGAGCTCGAGCTCGTGCAGATGGGCAGCTTCGGCTGCGGCCACGATGCGTATCTCACCGACGAGATCGCGCGCATGATGGGCGAGATGGGCTCCAAGGTTCCGATGATGATCAAGCTCGATGAGAGCGACGTCGCCGGTCCCATGGGCATTCGCGTGCGTTCGTTTATCGAGTCGGTCAACCGTCGTCGCGCGGAGGAGCGTGCCGAGGGCGCCCGGGTGCACGCGGTCCATCCGCTCGACGACCCGTATAAGGTCAAGTACACCAAGCGCGACCGGCACGACAAGATCGCGCTGGTCCCCAACACCTCCCATGCGTTCTGCAGGCTCATGACCGCGGCGATGCGCAATCAGGGCGTGCGCGCCGAGGCCCTTGATATCGGGCGCGAGGATGCCATCCGCCTGGGCAAACGCTATGTGCACAACGACATCTGCTTCCCCGCGCAAATCGTGATCGGCGAGGCGCTCGCGGCACTCGAGAGCGGTAAGTACGACCCGCACGACGTCGCCGTGGTGACTGGCAAGTATATCGGCGACTGCCGCCTGACGCACTACATGCCCCTGCTGCGCCGCGCGCTCGACGACGCGGGATACGACTATGTCCCGGTGCTCACCAACGACGACGTCGATGCCCACAATGCGCATCCGGGCTTCAAGCTCGGCCTTGGCCCGAGCATCCAGATCGCCTACGGTCTTCCCATGATCGATGCCCTCGAGGCCATGCTTAGGCGCATCCGTCCCTACGAGCTCGAGAAGGGCGCGGCGGACGCTGCGTTCGACCGCGCGCTCGATGAGGTTATCGAGGGCATGGAGCGCTCCGGGCTGAGAGGCCAGGCGACGGGCTTCAAACGCGCGCTTGCGATCATGGGCGCCGTTCCGTACGACCGCTCGAACCCGCATCCGACCGTTCTCATCGTGGGCGAGTACCTGCTCAATTTCCATCTCGGCGCCAACCACGAGATCGAGCGCTACCTCGAGGACAACGGGCTCGAGGTCATCGAGGCGCGCATGACCGACGTGATCCGCAAGACCTATTTCTACAAGCATGCGCAGTCGCGCGAGTTCCACGTCGACCTGTCGCTGCCCGAAAAGGCCTGGTACGCCACGGCGGACAACCTGTTCGAGCTCGCGCACGACCGTTGCGACCGCCTGGGCGCGTCGAGCCCGCTCTACGAGCCGCCGACGCGCATGCCCGAGCTCGTGCGCGCGAGCGATAAGATCCTGCACCATACGTTCGATGCGGGCGAGGGCGTGCTGATTCCGGCGGAGATCCTCGAGCACGCCAAGCGCGGCTGCCGCAACTTCGTGATCCTGCAGCCGTTCGGGTGTCTGCCCAACCATGTCGTGGGGCGCGGGCTCATCCATGCGCTCAAGGAGCAGTATCCCACGGCGCAGTTCCTGCCGCTCGACTACGATCCCGACGTGAGCTTCGCCAACGTGGAGAACCGTCTTCAGATGCTCATCATGAACGCCAAGGCGCAGGGGTGCGGTGAGGCGCATGGCGAGACCGCGTAAGGACGCCGATGCGCCCGATGCGCGCACCCGTATCATCGAGGCGTTTTGGGAGCTCATCGAGAACAACAGCATCTTCGAGCTGTCGGTTGGCGAGGTGACCCGCGCCGCCCAGTGCAATCGCGGAACGTTTTACTACTATTTTCACGATTTCGATGAACTCGTCGCCATCGCCATGACCCAGCTGCTGCAGGATAACGAGCTTATCACCGATGCCCTCTGGCATTTTTCGAGCGAGGGCGACCTTTCGGCGTTCGACCGGCGCGACGTCCGCTGCCTGCTGCGGCGCATCGTCATCACCATGAGGGCGGGTGCCGCCGAGCAGGTCGTGCAGGGCATCCATACGATCATCATCGACCGCGTGAGAGAGATCGTCCACCCTGACGGAGAAGAGCTCAAGGCAGATTCGAGCTTTGCGGTGGGCTTTCTGGTCTCGGGCATCATGGGCTTTGTGATGGCGGTCGGCTTTGCCCGGGAGGGCGGCGAGGAGATAGACCTCGAGCAGCTGGGGGACAGCGCGTGCGCGTACCTGAGGGCGGTCGCCATGCAGACGGTTGAAACGGTCGCGCAAGTCGAGGGCGTCGATACATCCGAGCTGCTCGAACGCGTCTCCAAGGAGGCCGATGCCTATCGCGCATCGCGTGCGACGAGTCCCGACGTGGTGAAAGACGTCTAGGGTTTCTCTTGCGGGGCGCCCGTCGCGCATCGCGCGGTGAGTCCCGCGATGCGGTCATAACCTGCATTCATGTGAGCCGGGTTTATAGATATTCCTCCAGCTGTTAACATAGACGACCTGTGGGTAAAGAGACAAAAGCGCCGCCGACGGGCGGGCGTTTTGATTTCGATGAACTCATGTAAGGAAACGAGCATGTTAGATAGATTTACCGATCGTGCGCGTAAGGTCATGTCCATGGCCAAGCAAGAGGCGCTCGATCTTCATTCAAATAAGGTGGGCACCGAGCACCTGCTGCTCGCGCTTGCCAAGGAGGACGAGGGCATTGCCGCCGAGGCACTGCGTTCGCTCGACATCTCCTACGATGACATCATGGATACTCTCAAAGAGGTCCAGACCACGGTTCCCGAGCCCAGCGAGGAGACCGAGGCGGCCAAGCTCGCCTTTACGCCGCTCGTCATTAGCGTGATGGAGCGTTCGTTCCGCGTGGCGCGTGAGAACAACCAGACCTACGTGTCGACCGAGCACTTGCTGATCGGCATCGTCGAAGAGGGCAACGGCATGGCCATGGACATCCTCATGCGCCTGGGTGTGTCGTCCGCCTCCATCAAAAAGGCTATCGAGAAACTCACCGCCAAGGACCAGGACAAGAAGCGTCCGCTCGCCGGCGCCGGTGCTGGTCGTCCCGGTGCGGGCCTGCCGTTCTTTAGCGGCTCGGATGCCTCTCAGCAAAAGGGGAGTGGCACCGATACGCTTAAGCAGTTCGCGACCAACCTCACGCAGAAGGCGCGCGACGGCGAGCTCGACCCTGTAATTGGTCGCGAAAAGGAAGTCCAGCGTATGATGGAAATTCTTTCGCGCCGCACCAAGAACAACCCGCTCATTCTGGGCGACCCCGGCGTGGGCAAGACGGCCATCGTCGAGGGCCTGGCTCAGCAGATTGCAGCCGGCAACGTGCCCGAGAACCTCATGAACCAGAATATTTGGACGCTCGACCTGCCGGGCCTCGTGGCGGGTGCCAAGTATCGCGGCGAGTTTGAGGAGCGCCTCAAGAACGTGATCCAGGAGGCCACCGAAGCCGACGACGTCATCCTGTTTATCGACGAGATGCACACTATCATCGGTGCCGGTTCTGCCGAGGGCTCCATCGACGCGAGCTCCATGCTCAAGCCCGTGCTCGCGCGCGGTGCCTTCCAGATTATCGGCGCCACCACGGCCGAGGAATTCCGCAAGTACCTCACCAAGGACCCGGCCTTCGAGCGTCGCTTCCAGACCATCGATGTCGAGGAGCCGAGCGTCGAGGACACGGTCAAGATCCTGACCGCGCTCAAGCCGCGCTACGAGGAACACCACCATGTGCGCTATACGCAGGGTGCTATCGAGGCTGCCGCGAACCTTTCCAACCGCTACATCCAGGATCGCTTCCTGCCCGATAAGGCCATCGACCTCATCGACGAGGCCGGCGCCCGCGCTCGCATCGCCGCGAATCGCGCGCCCGAGCCGGTGCGCGAGGCCGAGCATCGCATAGAGGAGCTCAAGGCTGCCGCGCAGGAGGCCACTGAGAGCGACGACATGAACAAGGCCGCCGAGATCACCGAGCAGCAGAAGGCCGCCGAGATTGAGCTCGCCGAGGCCAAGGCTGCCTGGACCGCCGAGCTCGACGCCAGTCCGCTCACCATCGATGTGAGTCAGATCGCCGATATCGTATCCGTGACTTCGGGCGTGCCGGTGTCCTCGCTTACCGAGAGCGAGAGTCGTCGCCTACTGCAAGCCGAAAGCGTGCTCAAGACGCGCATCATCGGTCAGGATGAGGCTGTCGAGGCAGTTGCCAAGGCCGTGCGCCGCAGCCGCTCACCCCTCAAGGACCCGCGTCGCCCCGGCGGCAGCTTTATCTTCCTGGGTCCCACCGGCACGGGCAAGACCGAGCTCGCCAAGACGCTCGCCGAGTACCTCTTTGGCAGCAAGGATGCACTCATCAGCTTCGACATGTCCGAGTTCGGTAGCGAGTTCGAGGTCTCCAAGCTCATCGGTAGCCCTCCGGGTTACGTTGGCCACGACGAGGGCGGCCAGCTCACCAAGGCCGTTCGTCGCCACCCGTACTCGGTCGTGCTGTTCGACGAGATCGAGAAGGCGCACCCCGATATCTTCAACATCTTGCTGCAGGTGCTGGAGGAGGGCCGCCTGACCGATAGCCAGGGCAAGACGGTCGACTTCCGCAACACCGTGATCATCATGACGTCCAACGTGGGCGCTCGCGAGATTGCGCAGGATGCGAGCGTTGGCTTTGGCACCACCGGCGAGCAGGGCCTCACGTCGAGTGAGATCCGCGGCCGCGCGATGGGCGAGCTCAAGCGCCTGTTCCGCCCCGAGCTGCTCAACCGTATCGACGACATTGTGGTGTTCCAGAAGCTCTCGGGCGAGAATCTCACCAAGATCGCGCACCTGCTGGTGGACGACCTGCGTCAGCGTTTGATTGCCAACGGCATGAACATCAAGCTCACCGCTGCGGCCTATGACAAGATCGTGGCCGAGGGCACCGACCTCACCAACGGTGCGCGTCCGCTGCGCCGTGCCATCCAAAAGCTCATCGAGGACCCGCTGTCCGAGGAGCTTCTGGCCGGCGAGTGGGGCGAGGGCGATACCGTCCTGTGCGACGTGGCCGATGGCAAGTTTGTCTTTAGCCACGGCACGGGCGAGATCCCGGCACCGCGTCCGGCGGGCACGCTCGGTGGCGATACCGCCCCGGCGGCACCGCACAC
>UQTD01000064.1 GCA_900543845.1 uncultured Collinsella sp. | reverse complement strand
GATTCAATCTCGAAAACAGCATTGCCCAGTTGACAAAACTATAGGAACACCCCCCTCATTAGCTGCAGTGAAATAGGGATTGTTTTGCGGCTCTGATGGTGCAAGCAGTCCGTATCTCACCGCAACTGCCGGGGCACTATCGGGGCACGAAAAAGCTGCGGCGCCGCTTGGAGGAAAAGACCGGAAGCAAGGGTCCATTCCTCCAGACGGCGCCGCAGCTGTTTTGATGGCTCGGTTTTTGTCGATGTGGCTCAACTGGGCGCGGTTGCCAGCCGAGTAGGCAAAGCGGCTCGGGGGCGTGTCGCTTCCGTCACGTTCTATCAGCATACAAGACGGTTTTGGTTCTTGCTCGTGACGGAAACGGCGCGCTTCCGAGCCGTTTTAAAAGAAAGGGGGCGAGGTCTAGGGCACGCCCCCTTTCACGATAGAGAGCTAAACCTAGCCGCGGACCTTTTTGACGACGTCCATGGCCTCGCGGGCAATCTGCTCGACCTTGGAGAAGTCGCCGTCGGCAAACAGGGCCGGCTTAACCATCCAGGTGCCACCGCAGGCGATGATGGCGGAGGAGCTCAGGTACTCCTCGACGTTGGCGGTGCTCACGCCGCCGGTAGGCATAAAGCGGTGACCGACAAACGGAGCGGCGAGGGCCTTGATGGTGTTCAGGCCGCCATACTGGGACGCGGGGAAGAACTTGGTGACCTTGAGGCCCAGGTTCTCGGCTGCGGTGACCTCGGAGGGGGTCACGGTGCCGGGAAGGACGGGCAGGTCGATGTCGATGCAGTGCTTCACGACGTCCTCGTTGTAACCCGGGGAGACGATGAACTTGGCACCGGCTGCGCGTGCCTGCTCAACCTGCTCGACGGTCAGGACAGTGCCGGCGCCAACGCACATCTCGGGCTCGGCCTCGGCCATAGCGGCGATGCACTCGGCGGCGCAGGCGGTGCGGAAGGTGACCTCGGCGGACTTCATGCCAGCTGCCATAAGGGCGTGGGCGAGCGGAGCGGCGTCCTCGACCTTGTCGAGCACAACGACCGGCACGATGCCCAGGGACTCAAGCGTGGTGTAGAACTGATCGAACATGATGTTCCTTTCGATGTGTGGCGCGCATGGGCGCGTGATTGCCAAATGTGCTGGTCAGGAGCCGATTTTGGATTGGTTATCGGAGGCACTGCTTGGGGTTCAAGCAATTCCAAAACCGGCTGCTCGACCAGTCGTGTAGGGAATGCCAGGCAAAACCGGAATGGGACTGGTGGTTTTGCCCGGCCGGAGGAATCGGGGAGCGGGCCGCAGAGGTATGGGATTGGAAAGCTGCGGCCCGCGGAATGGAGACGGACTAGCGCGCGACGCGGGTGCCACCGTCGGCGGCGGATGCCACGGCTGCGATCTCGCCTGCGGTCACCAAGTTGGAATCGCCCTTGATGGTGAGCTTGAGGATCGAGGCTGCGATGGCGTAGTTGACGGCGTCCTGCGGGTCAAAGTCGTTGATGAGGGCATGGACGAGGCCGGCGTTGAAAGCGTCGCCGGCGGCAACGCCCTCGAGCACATGCACGTCGTGAGCAGGGGAGAACCAGTGCTCGCCGCTCTCGGCGTCAAAGAGCATGCCCATCCAGATGGACCGCTCGACGCAGGAGATGTTGCGGACGACCGAAGCGACCTTCTTACAGCCGTACTCGGCGCAAATCTGACGGGCCATTTCGACGTAGGTGTCGCGCTCCTCGATGCCGTGAGCAAGGGAGCCGGAGACGCAAGTCATACCGAGGCCGGCAGGCGCGTCCTCGTCGTTGGCGATGCAGATGTCGACGAGCGGTAGGAGCTCCTTCATGGTTGCCTGCGACTTCTCGGGCGACCACATCTTGCCGCGATAGTTCACATCGCACACGGTGGTGATGCCCTTGGCGCGGCAGGCGGTGAGGGCATCCTTGCAGGCGACGGCCATCTCGTCGGAGACGGCGGGCGTCACGCCGGAGAAGTAAAAGACGTCGACACCCTTGAGGATCTCGTCCCAGTCGAAGACGTCGCGCTTGGCCATGTTAATGGCCGAGTACTTGCGGTCGTAGACGCAGCCGTTGCCGCGCTGCGAGGCGCCGATCTCAAACACATAGGAGCCCAGGCGATCGCCCTGACGCACGACGCGCGTGGTGTCGACGTCGTAGGCCTTCAATGAACGCAGAGCGCACTCGCCCAGACGGTTGGCCGGGACAACGGAGACGTAAGCGGCTCTGTCACCCTGGTAGGCCAGGGAAAGCGCGGTGTTGGCTTCGGCGCCGCCGTAGCGGACATCAAACTCGGTCGCCTGCTCAATGCGCAGATGGTCTTTGGGCGAGAGCCTCATCATGATCTCGCCGAAGGTAAGAACCGTTTTACCCATGGTCGCGCAGCTCCTTCTTGCTCGTGCGTACACCTTTGATATGGCGTTGGCACGGAGGTGCCAAGACGGTAGGGTGCGTCTTTGCACCTGCGTGCCAACGCTCACCGAAATCGGTTTACGAAATCGGTTTCGTTTCGAGTTGTAGTATACTCACCTACAGCGTTTTGCAACCGAGATTTTTAAAAAATGCCTAAAATGGCTCAGATCGCCGACAATTGGGAAACGGGGTGCGTTATGGCGCAGATGAGAATCAAGGACATTGCCGCCGAGGCGGGCGTGAGTCCGGCCACGGTCTCGCGCTACCTCAACAACCGCCCCGGGCAAATGACCGAGGAAACCCGTGCTCGCATCGCGGCGGTTATCGAGCGCACCGGCTATCGCCCGCGTGCCGCCGCGCGCAATCTGCGCAGCTCGCGCACCAACCTCATCGGCGTGATCCTGGCCGACATCGCCAACCCGTTCTCCAGCGCCATGCTCGAAGGGCTTTCCGTCAGCGCCGCCGCGCGCGGCTGCTCGCTCATGACGGCCATTAGCGGCAACGACCCCGCTAAGGAAGCGGAGTCGCTCACCAGACTTATCGATGCTGGCGTGGACGGCCTGGTCGTCAACACCTGCGGAGGCAATGACGAGGCGATCGCCGCGGCAGCGGGACGTCTGCCCGTCGTGCTGCTCGACCGCGACGTTGCCGACGGCGGTGTCGATCTAGTGACATCTAACAACCGTGAGCTGGTCGCCGGCTTGGTAGACGAGCTCGCCGCCGCTGGCAGCGAGCGCCTGTGCCTGCTCACCGAGGCAAGCGACGACAGCCCCGTGCGTCGCGAGCGTGCCGAGGCCTTTGCCGACGAACTTTCGCGACGCGGCCTTGCGGGTGAGGTCGTCACTCTGGCCGACGGTGGCGCCTCGGGCGTCGGCCGCTTGGACGAGACCATCCGCGGCTATGCAGGCAAAAAGCTCGGCCTCATTGCTGTCAACGGCCTGGTCTTCCTGCGCCTGACCGAGGCGCTGGCGCAGCTTGGTCCCTCGCTGCCGGCGGGGCTCAAAATCGCGACGTTTGACGACTACCCCTGGAACCATGTGCTCTTTGGCGGTGTGACCACGGCAGCGCAAGACACCCTTACCATTGCCGAGCGCGTAGTCGAGCGCCTGTCCGAGCGCATCGATGTTGTTACCACCACCGTGGGCGAGGCCGCAAAGCTCGCCCCCAAGCGCATCGAGATCCCCGGCCACATCGAACACCGCGCATCAACCTCGCGCTAACCATTCGTTCGCAACTGCCTGTTCACACACGTTTTTTGAGCGCTTGATACGCTTTAACCCTGCGGAAACATTTTTCTGCGATAGTATCTGCGATATAGACCAGTCGAAACCCGCCCGAAAGAAAGGGGAGCGACATGAACCAGCAGAACATCGATTACGTACTCCGCTCCGTAGAGCAGCGTGACATCCGCTTTGTGCGTCTGTGGTTTGTCGACATTCTCGGCCGCCTCAAGAACTTTGCCATTAGCCCCGAGGACCTCGAGGTCGCTTTTGAGGAGGGTATTGGCTTTGACGGCTCCGCCATCGAGGGCTTTGCCACGCCCGAGGAAGCCGACATGCTGGCGTTCCCTGATGCTTCGACCTTCCAGATTTTGCCGTGGCGCCCGAGCCACAACGGCGTCGCCCGCGTGTTCTGCGACGTATGCACTCCCGATCGCAAGCCGTTTGCCGGCGACCCGCGCGATGCCCTGCGCCGCATGTTCCGCAAGGCCGAGAAGGCTGGCTATCTGCTCAACGTGGGCGCCGAGCTGGAGTATTACTATTTCCCCGACGAGCACACCCCCGAGCCGCTCGACAACGTGGGCTACTTCGATCTTTCGGTGAGTGACGCCGCCCGCGACCTGCGCCGCAACACGGTCCTCACGCTCGAGAAGATGTCCGTGCCCGTGGAGTACACCTTCCACGCCGCCGGCCGCTCGCAGCACGGCATGAGCCTGCGCCATGCCGAGGCCCTAAGCATGTCCGACGCCATCACCACGGCCAAACTCATCATTAAGCAGCAGGCTTACGAGAGCGGGTGCCACGCCTCCTTTATGCCCAAGCCGTTGGCGGGCGAGGACGGCAGCGCTATGTTCCTGTGCCAGTCGCTATTCGACCACGACGGCAACAACGTCTTTTGGGGCGAGGACGACGAGAAGTACCACCTCTCCGATATCGCCAAGCACTACATGGCCGGCATCTTGGCGCACGCGCGCGAGATCAGCGCCATCACTAACCCCACGGTCAACTCGTACAAACGCATCACCACGGGCGGAGACTCCGTGCCGCAGTACGCCACGTGGGGCCTGCGCAACCGCGCGAGTATGGTCCGCATTCCGGTCTACAAGCCCGGCAAGCAGCTGTCCACGCGCATCGAGCTTCGCAGCCCCGACCCCATGGCCAACCCGTACCTGGTCAACGCCGTCACGCTGGCGGCTGGTCTGGACGGCATCGAGCGCAAGCTGGAGCTCCCGCCCGAGGCAACGGCTGAGACGCTCAAGCTTACCGACCGTCAGATGGTCGAGGCCGGCTACACGCCGCTGCCGCGCTCGCTCAAAGAGGCGCTCGACGTGTTTGAGGACTCGCAGTTTATGAAGGATGCCCTCGGCGAGCACATCCACAGCTTCTTCCTCAAAAAGAAGCGCGACGAGTGGCATAAGTTTGAGTCTACGATCACCGAGTGGGAGATCAAGCACTACCTGGCGAACTCCTAATCGCGCTGACTTGTTCCAGTACGATTGAGCTCATTTCCTTGGAGGCCGATATGTCCGAAAAGAGTGCCCTGTTCATGGCGCGCACGACGCGCTTCCACGAGTTTGCCCGCAGCTTGACGACCACCCTGGGTGTCGAGGTGAGCCTGGCAACTCCCGATTCGCCGACCGCGGCGCACGACTTTGACCTGCTGATCCTCGATTCCGATGGCATCCGCAGCGACCGCATCGATCAGATTGCCAAGTGGCTTGACGATCGCGGCGGCGTCCCCATGTTGGTGATCGTCGACGACGAGGCGCTCGGCACCCTGCGCCTGCCGAATCACGCGCATGCCGACTTTGTATGCCCCACGGCGACGCCCAATGAGCTTAAGGCTCGTGCACAGCGCCTGATGGGCGAGGAGGAGACCGTCGCCGCCGACGATGTGCTCAACATCGACAACCTCGAGATCAACCTGGCTACCTACCAGGTGACGCTCGATAACGAGCCTATCGACCTGACGCTGATGGAGTACTCGCTGCTGAGCTTTTTGGCGACGCATCCCAACCGTGCCTACAGCCGCGAGGTGCTGCTGCACCGCGTGTGGGGCTTTGAGTACTGCGGCGGCACGCGCACCGTCGACGTGCACATCCGACGCATCCGCTCCAAGGTGGGCCCGCAGATTGCGGCACATATCACCACCGTCCGCGGCGTGGGCTATCTGTTTAAGGACTAGATTTCCACCACAAAGGGGACACGCGCCTTTGTAGTGGTTTTGACGCAGATGCGGGTTCCTTTCGGGCCTGCAACAGAACTTAAGCCTTCCTAAAAGATTGCGTTCTCATACACTTGCGCCCGCATATTGGGGTACAACTCAACGTGAACAATGATGGCCCGCCACATGTTTGGCGGGCCTTTGGTTATTTGACGAAAGGATCGCAGCTATGAGCGAGAACGATTCCCAGTGTCCCCAGGATGCGGGCCACGCCGGCGAGACGCAGCAGCAACCGCGCGTGCAGGTGGAGTCGACGCCTGCCGACGGCAACATTCCCTACGTGCAGGCCTACGACACGCAGACCGGCAAGCCGCTGGGCGGCCAGCAGGTTGTAAACAAGCACACGGTGGTCAAGACCAAGACCAAAAAGCTGCCGATCTTCATTACGGCGCTTGCCGGCTGTGCCTGCGGCGCCCTGCTGGTCATCGCGCTCATTATGAGTGGCACGCTCGATATCGGCGGCGGCAGGAACGCCGTGACGGCGGGTGCTTCGGGCTCATCGACGCAAAAGATCACCATCGATTCCGAGGACACCACGCTGGCCGAGGCCGTTTCAGCCAAGGCGTTGCCCTCTGTGGTTTCCATTACCGCCACTTCGAGCGGCAGCCAGAATGGCTCGCTTTCGCAGTCTGCCGACGAGTCGGACGGCTCGGGCAGCGTCGGTTCGGGCGTTGTGCTCGATACCGAGGGCCATATCCTCACCAACAACCATGTGGTCGATGGCTATGACCAGTACGTGGTTACCATGGACGACGGCACCACCTATGAGGCCGAGTTCGTGGGCAACGACGCCTCGAGCGACCTGGCCGTCATCAAGCTCAAGGACGCCGACGCCTCCAAGCTCATGCCGATCGAGATCGGTGACTCCTCCAAGCTCAACGTGGGCGAGTGGGTCATGGCGATCGGTTCGCCGTTCGGCAACGAGCAGTCTGTCTCCACGGGCATTGTGTCGGCGCTTTATCGTTCCACGGCCATGAGCTCTACCAGCGGTAACACCATCTATGCCAACATGATTCAGACCGATGCTGCCATCAACCCGGGCAACTCCGGTGGCGCGCTCGTTAACGACAACGGCGAGCTGGTGGGCATCAACTCGCTCATCGAGAGCTACTCGGGCTCCAGCTCGGGCGTGGGCTTTGCTATTCCCGTTAACTACGCCAAGGACATTGCCGACCAGATCATCGACGGTAAGACGCCGGTGCACCCGTACCTGGGCGCCACGCTCTCGAGCGTCAATGCGCTTAACGCCCGCACCAACAAGCTGAGTACCGATAGCGGCGCGTATGTGGCGAGCGTTGTCGAGGACGGTCCTGCAGCCAAGGCCGGCATCCAGGAGGGTGATGTCATTACCAAACTGGGCGACGATGAGATTACGAGTGCCGATGGCCTGATCATCGCGCTGCGCAGCCACGAGGTGGGCGAGAAGGTCGAGATTACGCTCGTGCGCGGCAAGGAAGAGAAAAAGGTCACCGTCGAGCTGGGCTCCGACGAGGAGCTGCAGAACCAGCAGCAGGACGATAGCGCGACCGACACCGGCAACGGCGGTATTACCGACGAGCAGCTGCGCCAGTATCTGGAGGAGCTGCTGGGCCAGCAGGGCCAGGGCTACGGTCAGGGTTACTAGCGAGCCGTATCGCACATATCGAAGCCAGAGGGGCTGTCCCATCAACGTGGGGCAGCCCCTCTTTTCTTATTGATCCGTTGGGGGCGGAGGAAAACGGATCACATGGAGCTGACAAGAGGCCTGGTTCGTAATGGTCTGGACAGTTGGTTCAGATACGTATAAATCTTGGGCAGCTTGGGATGCGTTTTGAGCAATTTCTGATTGGGATGGGGCTCGGATGGGCGTTTGGAAGGGAGGATGGGACGTTTGCATGGCCTCGAGGAGCCCAAATTAGTCGAAACAGGGGTGTGCGTGCCTGATCCAGCTCTAGGATTTATACGTATCTGAACTAACTGTCCACCCCAGACTGGCGGCTGCCGATTCAGTGCGGTTTGAGACCGCTATTCGGCCCCGTTGCGACCGGTGGTACTCTTGTATCCGTTTGAAATCGAGCGAAGGAGTGCCGCTATGGAGCAATCGAGCCTGTTTGGTGACGGCGTGGACATCGATACCGAAACGCCCGCGAGCGTGGATGCCGCTGTACCGACCGATGCCCGTACCCAGGCGGCAGCGCGCGCGGCCGAGCTGCGCCACGAGCTCGATTACCACGCCTATCGCTACTACATGCTCGATGCGCCCGAAATCACGGACGCGGCCTTCGACAAAATGCTCGTTGAGCTGCAGGAAATCGAGGCGGCCTATCCCGACCTGGTGACGCCCGACAGCTATACCCAGCGCGTGGGCGGCTACGTGAGCGAGCAGTTTACGCCGGTCACGCACATGGCCCGCATGTATTCCATGGACGATGCCATGGATCTGGACGAGCTCGACGCGTGGCTCCAGCGCACCGAGGATGCGCTCGGTGCCGGTAGCGTCACCTATACCTGCGAGCTTAAGATCGACGGTCTGGGCGTGGCGCTTACCTACCAAAACGGCACTTTCGTGCGCGCGGCAACGCGCGGCGACGGCGCCACGGGCGAGGACGTGTCGCTCAACGTTCGTACCATCAAGGATGTGCCCATGCATCTGTCCGAAGCGGCGCTCGCCCACATGGGCGCCGACCGCGAGCGTACCATCGAGGTCCGTGGCGAGGTCTACATGCCCAAGGGCAGCTTTGTTCGCCTGAACGACGAGGCCGATGCCGAGGGGCGCGACCCCTTTGCTAACCCGCGCAACGCCGCTGCCGGCAGCCTGCGCCAAAAGGACCCCAAGGTCACAGCGCGCCGCGACCTGGCCACCTTTATCTATGCCATCGCCGATACCGATCCGCTGCACGTTCACAGCCAGCGCGAATTTCTCGACTGGCTGCGCAGTGCCGGCTTTAGTGTCAACCCCAACGTGGCCCGTTGTGCCACGCCCGCCGAGGTCCACGAGTTCTGTGCCCAGGCGCTCGAGCACCGCGGCGGCCTGGACTACGACATCGACGGCGTGGTCGTAAAGGTGGACAGCTTTCAGCAGCAGCTCGACCTGGGCTTTACCGCCCGCGCGCCGCGCTGGGCCATTGCCTTTAAGTTTCCACCCGAGGAAAAGCAGACCGTCCTGCGCGAAATTCGCATCCAGGTGGGCCGCACCGGTGTGCTCACGCCGGTCGCCGAGTTCGATCCGGTGACGGTTGCCGGCTCCACCATCGCGCGCGCCACGCTGCACAACATCGACGATATCCGCCGAAAAAACGTGCGCGAGGGCGACACCATCATCGTGCACAAGGCGGGCGATGTGATCCCCGAGGTCGTGGGCCCGGTGCTCGATAAACGCCCGGCCGATTCGGTTGACTGGCGCATGCCCGAGGTCTGCCCCGTGTGCGGTAGCCCCGTGGTCCACGAGGATGGCGAGGTCGCCTACCGCTGCGTCTCCATCGACTGCCCCGCGCAGCTCAAGGAGCGCTTGCTCCACTGGGTGAGCCGCGGCTGCATGGACGTCGATGGCCTGGGCGACGAGATCGTCGACAAGATGATCGCCGCCGGCCTGATCCATGATGTCGCGGACTTCTACCAGCTCACGGTCGATGACATCGCCGGCCTGGACACGGGCCGCACCTATGCCAGCTCCAACAGCAAAAAGGGCGTCAAGAAGGGCGACCCCATTCCGGTGGGCCTCAAGACGGCCGAAAAGATTGTCGCCGAGCTCAACAAGTCCAAGAGCCAGCCGCTCGGTCGCGTGCTGTTTGCCCTGGGTATCCGCCATGTGGGCAAGAGTGTGGGCGAGGTCATCGCCGAGCGATTCCTGTCGATCGACAAGCTCATCTTGGCGAGTGAAGAGGACATTGCCGAGTGCGAGGGCATCGGTCCCAAGATTGCGGCGAGCGTCAAGCAGTTCCTGGCCGTGCCCGAGAACCTTGCCGTGCTGGAGCGCCTGCGCCAGGCGGGCCTGTCGCTCGAGGTCGACCTGGGCGC
>UQTD01000063.1 GCA_900543845.1 uncultured Collinsella sp. | reverse complement strand
CGCGATTATCTCGTCGGTCATCGTGTCGGTGGGGCTGGTGTTTTCGGGCATGAACGAGCCCGAGCGCGTGCGCCGCATGGAGGCCGGCCCGGTCTCTGAGCGCCAGCGTTCGCTCGCCGTGTTCGCGGCTGCCGCGGTGCTCACCGTCTGCATTTGGCTCGTGTCGAGCATGATGGGCGTCGTGGGCTTTGCCGGCGCGGTTGCCGAAGTCGGCGTGGGCCGTGTGTGCCTGGCGCTGGCGGCGACGTTTGCGCTGGCGTGCACGCCGCTGGCCGTTGGCTTTACGCTTTCGAGCCTGGGTGCGCGCGAGGAGCTGCTCAACGGCGTGGGCAACCTGCTCGGCATGCTCATGACGTTTTTGGGCGGCGCCTGGATGCCGCTGTCGCTGATGGGCCCAGCCGTGCAGACGGTGGCGCACTTTGTGCCGACATATTGGGTGAACGACGCGATCGGCAAGGCGCTCGCCGCGGACCTGACGTCCACCGTGCTGGGCGACATCGCCTGCGATCTGGGCGTCACGGCACTCTTTGCCGTGGCCATCGCCGCCGTAGGCCTAGCCCTCGCACGCACCAAATCCCACGCCTAGCCACCTAGTCATTGGGTACTCATTGGGGACAGACTTAAACGACCAAGAGTGGTCATTGGGGACAGACTTAATCGACTAGTCATCGGGGACAGTCTTTGCCGAACCGCCGGCTTGCCGGTCGGGTTGCCAAGGACTGTCCCCAACTGCCGGTAGGAAAGGAACGTCCCCAACTGCCGGGCGGCGAAAGAGTGTCCCCAGCGACTAGTCATTTAAGAACGTCCCCAATGACTAGTCTGAAACAAAACCCCACTCTCGCCCAAAAATAGTTCGCCAAGGTTTACTATTACCCTCATAAAGTAGTACAAGGCTAACAATGGGGGATAGCATGGCGACGAAGCAAGCCTACGTCCAGGTCAAGGGGCTCAAAAAGCACTACGGCGATGGAGATGCACGCCTGACGGTGCTCGACGGCATCGACACGTCCATCAACCGCGGAGAGATCTGCGTCATGCTAGGGCCCTCGGGCTCGGGCAAGTCGACGTTTCTTAACCTGATCGGTGGCCTGGAGGATGCCGACGCCGGCTCCATCATGGTGGACGGCTGCGACCTTACCGTGCTCAAGCCCGCCGACCTGGGTGAGTATCGCCGCCGCGAGCTGGGCTTTGTCTTCCAGTTCTACAACCTGGTGCCCGATCTCACCATCCAGGAGAACATCGAGGTCACGGCGCACCTGTCCAAAAACCCGCTCAATGTCGACGACCTGCTGCGTTCGCTGGGCCTCTACGAGCACCGCAACAAGTTCCCGCGCCAGGTCTCGGGTGGCCAGCAGCAGCGCTGCGCCATCGGCCGCGCGCTCGTCAAAAACCCGGGCCTGCTGCTGTGCGACGAGCCCACGGGCGCGCTCGACTATAAGACGTCCAAGGAAATCTTGCAGCTCATGGAGGATGTAAACCGCACCTACGGCTGCACCATCATCATCGTCACCCACAACGCCGCCATCGCGCGCATGGCCAATCGCGTGCTGCGCCTGCGCGACGGGCGCATCGTCGAGGATGGGCTCAACGAGTCGCCCGTCGCGGCCGCCGAGCTCGATTGGTAGGCGGCACCATGACACCTCTCGCAAAACGTCTCCCGCGCGAGCTGCGCCGTAATATCGGCAAGTACCTGGGCATCTTTTTGCTTATGTGCGGAAGCATCGCCCTTACCTCGGGCTTTTTGCTCGCGGCCCACTCCATCGGCTGCCTCATCGACGGCATGCGCGACGAGTACATCATCGAAGACGGCCGCGTGACCACCTCCTTCGAGGCTACCGACAATCAACTCAAAGCAGCCGAGGGCGCAGCTGACGATGCCGGCGGCGTCACGCTCTACAAGAATTTCTCCATCGACGCCATCATCAAAAAGACCGCCGGCGACGACGGCACCAAGCGCACGCTGCGCACCTATGCGCACCGCACCAAGGTCGATATCGCGTCCTACTGTGAGGGCAAGGAGCCCAAGGCGGACGACGAGGTAGCAATCGACCGCGTTTTTGCCACCAACAACGACCTCGCCGTGGGCGATAAGGTCGAGCTCGAGGGGCGCACCTACACCATCTGCGGCATCATGACCCAGCCCGACAGCCAGGCGCTGTTCCTCAACAATTCGGACTTTACGGTGAACACCATCACCTATGGCGTGGCCGAGGTCACCGACGCCGGCTTTGCCGCGCTCGAGGATGCCGGCGGCGCGCCTGCCTACACCTACTCCTTTACCTTTACCGATCGCGACCTCCCCACTGCGGATCGCATCGATGCGGAGCAGGATATGGTCGAGGCACTGACCGATGCCCATGCGCGCGTGGATGACCTCATCGACGCCGATTCCAATCAGGGCATTGGCTATGCGCGCGACGACGTGGACGGCGACTCCATGATGTGGATGACGCTGCTCGACATTATTATCGTGATTATGGCGTTCGTCTTTGTGGTCCTTACCGACGCGACCATCGAGGAGGAGAGCGCCATCATCGGCACGCTGCTCGCCAGCGGCTATCGTCGTCGCGAGATTGTACTCCACTACCTGGCGCTTCCCGCCATCGTGGGTGTGCTCGCGGCGCTTTTGGGCACTGCACTCGGCGTTGTGTTCTTTACCGAGCCCATGCGCAGCCTCTATTACGGTTCGTACAGCCTGCCGCCCTTCCAGGTGTACTGGAGCTGGGAGATCTTTGTGAAGTGCGCCGTGGTTCCCGCCGCCGCGCTCATCCTCATCACGCTGGTGGGCCTGCTTCGCAAGATGGGCAAGACGCCGTTGCAATTCCTTCGTCACGAGGCGAGCGGCAAATCGGGCACCAAGCGCGGCCTGCAGCTGCCGGAGCGCATGGGCTTTGTCTCGCGCTTCCGCCTGCGTATCTTCCTGCGCAATCTGGGCAACTTCGCCACGCTGTTCGTGGGCATCGCGTTTGCCTCGCTGCTGCTGCTCTTTGGCCTGGCGATTTTGCCCACGATGACGCACTACGCCGACAACCTCGAGACAAGCCTGGTCGCCGAGCACCAGTACACGCTCAAGGCCCCGCTAGAGCTCAATGGCACTGTCGAGGAGCGCGAGCGGTGGTCGGCACTCGAGCGCTTGCAGTCGGTTGACGGCGCGCTGCTTTCTGCCGCCCAGGATGCCGATGACGAGCTTGACGACGCGGCCGATGCGGCGCATGCGGCAGCCGATACCGCGACCGCATCTCCGTCTTCCGTGAGCCTGGCCGCGGCGCAGGACGCGCTCGCCAAGGTCCAGGACAAGAAGGATGCGCTCTACGCGCGCCTTGACGATCTTGCCGATGCCCTCGGCTGCGACCGCGATGAGGCCATCGGCCTGATCGACAAAGCCTCTAAGATCGACACTGACAACGACGATATCCACCCGGTCAATACGACTGACAACGGCGCGAGCACAATCGCACAGGCCGAGAAATATGCCGTTTACCAGCTGCAATACGACCGCGGCGATGGAAATGGCGAGGAGACGATTTCCGTCTATGGCATTTCATCCGATTCGCGCTATTGGAAAGACCTCAACGTCGGCGATGGGCGCGTCGTCTTTGGCGGCGGTCTGCTCGATAAGTTTGGCTGGAGCGAGGGCCAGAAGGTCACGCTCAGCGACAAGTACGAGGGCGAGCATTATTCCTTTGAGTACGCGGGCAAGGACTGTGCCTGGGGCTCCAAGTCGGACATGAATATCTATATGAGTATCGACGACTTTAACGAGCTGTTCGGCAACGACGCCGCCTACTTTAACGGCTATGTGAGCGACGAGAAGCTCGACCTCGATGCTCGTTACTTTGCCGGCGACACCACGCCCGACGACATGCGCGCCGTGGGCGACCAGTTCATCGGCATGATGAGCAAAATGATCGGCATGATGGTTGGGCTCGCGGTGTTTATCTTCCTGCTGTTTATGTACCTGCTGACCAAGGCTGTGATCGACCATAGCGCCCGGTCGATCAGCTACATGAAGGTCTTTGGCTATCGAGATAGCGAGATCTCGCATCTGTACATTCGCTCGATCACGCTGTGCGTGGCGGCGTCGCTCGTGCTGAGCCTGCCGGTCATCATTGGCTCGCTCACGGCCATTTTCCGCTCGATGCTGCTCGCCTACAACGGCAATATCGAGATCTACGTGCCCGCTTGGTCCATGGCTGCATGTGTCGGCATTGGCTTTGCGACCTACCTGGTCGTGGCGCTGCTACACACGCGCTCTATCAAGCGCGTCAGCCTGGCCGAAGCCCTCAAAGTCCAAGAGTAGTCATCGGGGACGTTCTTAAACGACTAGTCATCGGGGACGGTCTTTGCCGATTTGCCAGCTCGCCGGCTGGGCTGGCAAGGACTGTCCCCAGCTTCCGGCGGGAAAGGAACGTCCTTAGCTGCCAGGTGGCGAGACACTCATTTAAGTCTGTCCCCAATGAGTGGTTTTCAAAGTCCAAGAGTAGTCATTTAAGAGCGTCCCCAATGACTAGGTGCCGTACTTGACTTTACCTCTGCTTTAACTGGTACCATCCTCTATGTCTGTAACGCCATATAGACCGAGGGGATAGATCTATGACCGCAACTGCACCCGCAGCACCCGCTAAGGTGTACTTCACCAACCTGCGCACGCATGCTCGCGAGAGCCAGCTCGACAAGCTCAAGCGCCTCATCCGTCACGCCGGAATTGAGCAGATCGACTTTGAGAACAAGTTCGTCGCCATCAAGATTCACTTTGGCGAGCTGGGCAACCTGAGCTTTTTGCGCCCCAACTACGCCCGCGCCGTCGCGGATGTCGTGAAGGAACTGGGCGGCAAGCCCTTCCTCACCGACTGCAACACGCTCTACGTCGGTAGCCGCAAAAACGCGCTCGAGCACATCGATACCGCCTATCAGAACGGCTTTACCCCGTATGCCACGGGCTGCCAGATCATCATCGCCGACGGCCTCAAGGGCACCGACGAGGCACTCGTCCCGGTCGAGGGCGGCGAGTACGTACACGAGGCCAAGATTGGTCAGGCGCTCATGGACGCCGATATCGTGATTAGCCTCACCCACTTTAAGGGCCATGAGCAGGCCGGTTTTGGCGGCGCCATGAAGAACCTGGGCATGGGAGGCGGCAGCCGTGCTGGCAAGATGGAGCAGCATGCCGCCGGCAAGCCGAACGTCGCGACCGAGCCCTGCATTGGCTGCCGTGCCTGCGAGAAGATCTGCGCGCACAGCGCCATCTCGTTCGACGACACCCGCGAGCGCGAGCTTGCCAACGGCGCTACTCGCACGGTGCACGTGGCTGCCATCGACCACGATCGCTGCGTGGGCTGCGGCCGCTGCATCGGCGTGTGCAACCAGGACGCCATCAAGCCCGGCTATGAAGCCGCGGCCGACGTGCTCAACTGCAAGATCGCCGAGTACACCAAGGCTGTTGTCCAGGATCGCCCCAGCTTCCATATCTCGCTTGCCATGGATATCAGCCCCAACTGCGATTGCCATCCCGAAAACGATACGCCTA
This sequence comes from uncultured Collinsella sp., assembly GCA_900543845.1. Lineage (GTDB taxonomy): Bacteria > Actinomycetota > Coriobacteriia > Coriobacteriales > Coriobacteriaceae > Collinsella. Next base: position 4,447 of record UQTD01000063.1, on the reverse strand, counting down.
TCGTCAACGACATCGGCATGTTCGCGAGCTTCGACCCGGTCGCTATCGATCAGGCCTGCGCCGATGCCGTCATGGCATCCGAGCCGCTGCCCAACACCGAGCTCACCGATAGCGCGGCCAAGATGGAGCACAATCACGAGCATCTGGAGGGCGAGCAGGCCAAGGATCCCTTCTGCATCACGCATCCCGACACCGACTGGCGTGCGTGCATCGCGCATGCCGAGAAGATCGGCCTGGGCACGAGCGAGTACGAGCTCATTGAGGTCAAGTAGCACCTGTCTATTGGACATATCAAGCGCTTTTGTAGCGCAACGTTAGCAAAAGCCGCCCGTTCACACAGCGCCCACGGGCGGCTTTTCGGAAGTGCGGTGAAAAATCGAATACCGCCGACCACAAACCGTTTTTTGGCAACAAAACCCCTGATAAATCGTTGGTAAAACTGCGGTCTGGTCGGGCTTCGCGCGATTTTCCCCGCACTTCCGAAAACAGGAGGTCAGATAGACCAGTAAACCGTGCTATTTGCCTAAAAATACTCGTCGAGGAAGTTGTTGACTGTGTTCCAGTAGAGCTCGGGGTCAACTTGCGCGCTCTTGGCGTGGGTGGCGCCATGGATGGTGAGCTTTTGCTTGACCTTGCTGGCGCACGCCTCGTAGTTTTGGTCGAGCATGTCGTACGGCACAAAGGTGTCCTGGTCGCCGTGGATAAACAACATGGGAACCGTCGCGTGTTTGAGTTGCTCCACACTGCTCGCCTTATGAAAGTCGTAGCCCGCGCGCACGTTGCACGCCAAGTTTGCTACATCGAGCAAGGGAAAGCTGGGCAAGCCGAACACGTCTTTGAGCTGCAAAGAAAACTCGTCCCAAACACTCGTATAACCGCAGTCCTCGATAATGCATTTCACGTTTGCGGGCAGAGATTCCCCCGCGACGTTCATGGCGGTTGCCGCACCCATCGACTCGCCAAAGACCAGGATGCGCGCCTCGGGGTCAGCCTGAACGATTCGCTCGATCCATGCGACGATGTCGAGGCGCTCGGGCCAGCCCATGCCGATAAAGTCGCCGCCGGAGCGCTCGTGGGCGCGGGCGGCGGGTGCGAGCACGTTCATGCCGCGGTCATGGAATCGTTTGGCGTATCGGGCCATGCCGATGGGCTCGTCGGTATATCCATGCAGGCAGACGGCGTAGTCGTGCGTGTTCTCCGACGCGGCAAAATACCAAGCGGCAAGCTCGGTTCCGTCATCTGCGGTGAGGCTGCTGCTCTCGCGATTTTCTTTAAACCACGCCCGCGCCTCGGTGTCCTCGGCATCCGGCTGCTCACCTTCTTTTTCGTTCTTGCTATCCTGCATCATCTTCATGGTGTACGGCGCTTGGGGGTTCAGGGCAAAGTCAAACAAAAAGTTGCCGGCAAATCCGAGCAGCGCAACGACAACCACCAGTGCAACGATGCCGGCTATCTTGAGCTTTCGATGGGAACGCGCGTTTTGAGCCATGCGGTATTCTCCTATAAGATGTTAATACATCAACATTTTATGCAAGCGCATTATGGACGTTCACCGTTGATGCGTCAACAAACAAAGAATGGGTAAACAAAGGGTCACGTAAGGTGCAAATTTCACACGCACCCAGACGCTTTGATATAGTGTTGAGAACTCTTTACGTTGGAGGATGTAACCGGCATGTCCGATTCGAGCGACAGTTCCAAGCCGCGACCCAAGACCGCGGCCGTTCCACACTACACGGTGGGCGAGGAGATCATGAACTCCGTCACCCATGGTGTCGGCTGCCTGCTGGGTATCGCGGGCCTGGTGCTCCTGATCGTATTCGCTGCCCTGCGCGGCGGAGGCCCGGCCCACATGGCCGCGGCGATTGTCTATGGCGTCAGCATCATTCTCGAATATCTGGCCTCCACGCTCTATCACGCGATTCAGCCCGCGCGCGCCAAGCGCGTGTTTCGCATCATCGACCACAGCTGCATCTACCTGCTCATAGCCGGCAGCTATACGCCGTTTTGCCTCATCACGCTCGCAAACGACGGCGGCCCTGCGCTGTTCTTTGCCGTATGGGCCATCGCCATTATCGGCATCGCCCTCGAGTGCTTTATGCGCGAGCGTCAACCGCACTGGGTAAGTGGCTTGGTCTACCTGCTGATGGGCTGGCTCGTTGTCTTTAAGCTGCCCGAGCTCGTGGCGCTGCTGAACCCCGTCGCGCTTGCCCTGCTCGCCGTCGGCGGCGTGTGCTATACCGTGGGCGTGCCGTTCTATATCGCCAAAAACGTGCGCTATCTGCACAGTGTTTTCCACTTGTGGGTGCTCGCCGGCAGCATCTTCCAGTTCATGGCGGTGATCCTCTTCGTAATCTAGCGACCACGCCCACGGCCCCGCTCGCACGGGCGACTGGTGCAATTGCCGTATCCGCCATCAACGTTTTACCCTGACGTCCCGAATCTTGGAGGTTCGAGAAACTCCCGATGGACATAACCATCTCCCTTATTACCACGCTCGTCCTGACCCTCATCAACGGCTACTTCTCTATGTCCGAGATGGCGCTCACCACGGCCAAGCGCGCCGTGTTGGAACACGAGGCCGAGGAAGGCGACAAGCGCGCCGAGCACGCCATTAAGCTGGCCGCCGACTCCGACCAGCTGCTGGCCACCATCCAGGTTGCCATCACGCTCGTGGGCTTTGCCTCGTCCGCCGTCGCCTCGACGAGCCTGTCCGACCCGCTTGCCACGTGGCTCATGAGCTTTGGCATCGCGCCGCTTTCCGCCATCGCGCGCGGCCTGGCGCCGGTCATCATCACCGTCGCCGTCGCCTTTGTGTCCATCGTGATTGGCGAACTCGTGCCCAAGCGCATCGGCCTCGCTAACGCCGAGGGCGTATCCAAGCAGGTCGTGGGACCGCTTTCCGTGTTCCAAAAGATCGCCCGTCCGCTCGTGTGGCTGACCGGCGCTTGCTCCGATGGTCTGGCCCGCATCCTGCGCATCAAGAGCGCCGACGACCGCCAGAACGTTTCGGAGGAAGAGATCAAGTACATGGTCTCGGAGCAGGACGACCTGCTCGATGAGGAAAAGCGCATGATCCACGAGATCTTTGACCTGGGCGACACCGTTGCCCGCGAGGTCATGGTTCCGCGCGTGGACACCACCATGTGCGAGGACGACGAGACGGTCGCCGACGTGCTGTCCACCATGCGCCAGACCGGCTTCAGCCGCATCCCGGTGTATCACGAGGATCCCGACAACGTCGCGGGCATCGCGCACATCAAGGACCTGATTCAGCCCGCGCTCGACGGCAAGGGCGACCAGCCCATCGCCGATTACCTGCGCGACGCCACCTTTGTGCCCGATACCAAGGACATCCTGCCGCTGCTGTCCGAGATGCAGACCTCGCACGACCAGATCGTGGTCGTCGTGGACGAGTACGGCGGCACGGCCGGCATCATCACCATCGAGGACATCGTCGAGGAGATCGTGGGCGAGATCGAGGACGAGTTCGACCCCGACAACAAGTATCTCACGCGCCTTTCGCGCCGCGAGTGGCTCGTTGATGGGCGTTTTTCGTGCGATGACGCGATTGAGCTTGGTTGGCCGCTCGAGGAAAGCGATGATTATGAGACCATCGCCGGCTGGATTTTGGAGCTTTGTGACTCGGTGCCCGATATCGGAGAGGTGTTTGAGGTCGCAGGGTACAAATTCAAGGTACAGTCGATGCGTGGCCAGCGCATCTCGCTCATTCGCGTGATCGCTCCGGCCGAAACCGATAAGAAGGATTCCGAGTCCTCGGCAGAGAAGCCGGCGGCGTCGGGCGCGGGCTCTGCGGATCCGCACGATGGCGACGAGTAGGGCAAGGAAGAGTAGGGGAGAGTTATGGCAGGCCTGTTCAACATCCTTAAGGTCACCGTCAGCGAGGACAAGATTTGCGCGCACGTGCTGGTGAACCCCGGCATGCCGCTCATGACCTCGGAGGATATCGAGGCCACGGCGCGCGTGTACTACCTGGTGCCGGCGATTGCCAAGCACCTGTGCCTAGGCGATTCGGGTCGCGAGTTCCAGGACTGCATGGGCCAGACCGAGCTTTGCCACCTGCTGGAGCACGTGACGGTCGAGCTCATGAACGAGACCGGTCTTGCGGGCAGCATTTCGTGCGGCCGCACTCGCGTGAGCGAGCACGACGAGCGTGTCTTTGAGGTTGAGCTTTCGTGTCCCGATGACGCGTTGGCCATTGGCGCGCTGTCGTCGGCGACCTTTATGATGGACTGGGCGTACCTGCACGCCGACCAGCCGGCCCCCGACGTGGAAGGCACGGTCGCGGGCCTGCGCAACCTGGTGCTGGGCATGCGTGCCGAGGCCGAGGGCAAGGACCCGCACGAGGCCGTTGCCGCTGCGAACGGCGAGGACGTGGCCGAGGATGTGCCCGAGGGCGACGCTCCTGCCGACGCCGACACTGAGC
>UQTD01000062.1 GCA_900543845.1 uncultured Collinsella sp. | reverse complement strand
CCCACATAGGCGGCCAGACTGCGTGCGGCGCGATCGGCCGCGTCCTCGCCGCTCACGATGTAGACCGTGGGGCGCGGACGACGCGCAAACTGGGCGGCGGCCATAAGCGTTCGGCCCGACTGAGACACGGCCAGCGTCACGTCCTCGCCAGAATCGAGCCCGGCCTCGACGGTCTGCAGCGCCTCGGCAGTGTAGAGCTGCGCGGCTATACGGTGAATGAGCATGCTGTTCCTCCGGCATTGCAACGCCAAAAGCCCGCCGAGGCAAGCTCGGCGGGTCGTCCGTCAAATTCGTTGTCTGTCATGGTAGCGCATGAAGAGGACTCCAGCTCAGGCGTACCCCCAGCCCCGCAACAAAAACGCCAGATAGAACTGGACTCGCCGGCTTCGCCAAAATCTCCCCGTCACGTCGAACGCCGCAACCACGGAAAGCTCCCCAAGAAACGGCTATTCCTCAAAAAAGCTCGCAACGTTCAAACGGCTCGTCCACTCTCCTATGGTGTTGGCAAAGCCGACGCGTGTGTACACGCCCGCAAAACGGCCGCGATACAGGTACAGGCCTTCCATATTAGAAGCGGGCGCAAAACCAAGATCATCCACAAGTCCTTTGGGCGCCCCTCCTCGATGCGGCCCATCGACAAGCGTTCCGCGCAAGCAGGGAGTCTGATACTGCTGAGCATACTCCTGCACAATCGCCCCAGCGGCCGCAGCACGAGCAAGCACCTGGGACCATTCCTGTTCCGTGGCATCCAAACCAGCGACAACGCCAACCGCATTGTAGCCGCCGCACGGCTTGACGATCCATCGGTCCTTTTCGGCAAATCTCGACAACTGGGTGCTTTCGTCCAAAATCTCGGTATAGGGCACATGCTCCCGTACAAACGATTGCTCCTCCGGGCTCAACAAGGACTGCCCGGCTCGAGACCATAGAAATGCAAATACGGTCTTAGTCGCACACGGCCACGTTCTAAATCCCCCGACGATGCACGCGATCCCTTCTTGAACCGCCTCAATTAAGGCCGAGCGTCCATCGCACGGCTTATCCCACAACTCGCCAGTCACCGCGCGCCGCCAAACGCAATCAATAGGGCCGACGGCATCGCACAGCCGCCTAGCACCGCCCTCGCCTTCGCCAATCCGCAGGTCGCGCACATCCGCAAAGCGTGCGACTACACCCCGCCGTCTCATAAGGTCGACAAAATGAGCCGCATCTTCCAAGTCGATGCTTTCCGAATAGTCGACGATTGCCACCGAAGCGGGATATATCTTTGATTGCGGTGCATAAAACCCCTCGTCAACGTGGGCCCCGTCGTCCGATCGCGCACTATCCTCGGTGCGGCGAGGATGGGCCAGTTTCCACTCTGCATAGGTCTCAAACAATGCATCTATCCAGCTACCGCACAAATCGTACTGCCGAAAGCCGGGGTGGTCTGATGCAAACTCCTCAAAGGAAGGCGTCATTCGCACTGCCTGGCAGACCGCATCGGTCACTACCATTCCGGCACTGCCGTCGGTATTGAGCTCGCAAAACGTATACGAACCGGTGTCCTCGTCAAGAAAGATATCAACGCGCGCAAGGGGAATCTGGCAATCATAGCCGGCATCCATAGCGCACAGGTCAGCAAAAGCCGGATCCATGCGAAACCACGCACGCACGGAGGTATCGGAACAAAACGCCCGCGTCACCTTGTCCATAATGCCGTACATGCGCTCGGCGGCCTCCTTAAGAATCGCCGTCATATCCTTGTCGAATATCTTTGGCGTCAGAGCCCAGGGCGCAGGGTCGCCATGGTAGAGCGCGTGGGTTTGAGACAAGTATTCGTCGCCTTTACGCCGACCAGGTAGGTCGCCTTCGCGCGTGCGCACGATGCGCTCAAAGTCATCCTCGAGCTCTCGCGTCTTCGATGTTGCCACGTTACCCTCCATTGCTTGATTTTTTGCTCATGCTACGCCAGCACGCCACGACTTCGGCGCGCTTGAATTGGCTTCTAAATTAGCAACACATTTTTGCATGGGGCGGCAGGCGGCAACATATACTCCTGTTCAAGCGCATGCCCAGCCCCGCAAAAAACGCCAGACGGACAAGCCGCCTGGCGCTATCAGAGTGAGCTATACGCCGAGTCTAGTCGTAGACGCCCATTTTAAGCAGCATGAATGTCGGGGCGCCGTCACCCTGCGCGACGCGGACCGTACAAGTCTCGGTACGGCCCATGGATGCGTCCGCTTGAATTGCGGCGATGAACTGGTCCTTCGGCAGGCCGTAGGTGCTCTCGGGGATGTCGGAAGGAAGTAACATACCGCCAGCACTGTAGACCTCATAGGTAAGCTCGTAGGTGTTGTCGCCAAGGTCAGTCGCGCCCGTAACGATGGCACATGGTGGGTTGTAATTTCCCTGGCCGTATTCTTGCTTGAGATACAAATACCCGTCATGCGCTTCGGCTGAATCAGGAATCGCTTGCCCCTCCGGCGTTCTGTCATAAGTCATATCGGCATCGGAAAGCGTCAGGCCCGTCAAGCGGTTGAGTTCCCTATTGACCGCATCAGTCGCCACACGCTGGCGATTGCCGTTGTCATAGTCACCCTTCTCGATTCGATACGGCGCGTTGTCAATAAAATGGCACCAGATAAACTTAACCAGCTTGTATTTCTCGTCATCCGAAAGGCCGTCAGTCGAATCGAAGCCGCCCGCCTGATACCAGTCCAGATCGAAGTGTTCCTCCGTAAAGTTCGACAGGAACAGATTCGCGGCGGCATAGGTTGCCTGGTCATTGAGGTCGACTTTTACGCTGCTGCCGGTCTGCTCAGGCTCATCCGCCTCATCCTCGTCGGCGGCAGGCTTCTCCTTGGCGCTTCCCTCGTCCTTGTGCTCGGCCGAGCCCTCGTCGGACCCAAGTACCGTAATCTGCGATGAATTGCCCTGCCCAAGCGGACCCAGCACGCCGGTCAGCGCCAGAGCGGCACTGCCGGCAACGAGCACGCCCACCACGCACATGCCGACAATCACCGCGCGCTTATGTGACTTCTTCTGCACGGGAGGCATCCCTGCCGCCGGCATCGATGCGGGCTCAGCAGGCGCGGCCGCCGGAGAGGCAGCGCCCATGCGCGCCCCGCAGTTCGTGCAAAAATCGGTTCCGTCGGGCATCTCGGAGCCACACTTGGTGCAAAACATATTCGGGCATCCCCTTACAACAAACGGCATCTGCCGTCATCATATTGAGCCCTCGCGACCCAAATGTGTTGCGCAACATTGTCCAAAGCCTTCGGACGCCGGCAAAACGTGCCGGGCCCTACCCCGTCGCGCGCACGCTGGGGCAAAGGTCTGCCAGTAGGCACTCGTCGCACTTAGGTTTGCGGGCATCGCAGATCTCGCGGCCAAAGGTAATCCACTGGTGGTTGACCGACTCCCAATACTCGTGCGGCAAGATCTTGAGCAGATCCTGTTCGGTCTTGAGCGGCTCTTTGGCGTGCGTCTTGGGACTCAGCATCAGGCGGTGCGCGATGCGGTTGACGTGCGTATCCACCGCGATGCCTTCCACGATGCCGTACCCCACGTTGAGCACGATGTTCGCTGTTTTGCGCCCCACGCCCGGCAGCTTGACGAGCTCCTTCATGTCGGCCGGCACCTCGCCGCCGTAATCGGCGACAATCATCTGCGCGGCCTCCACGGCATGCTTGGCCTTACTCTTATAAAAGCCGAGTGACTTAATGGTGTCCGCCACGTCGGTCACACTTGCCCCGGCCATGGCCTCGGGCGTGGGCCACTGGGCAAACAACTTCGGCGTCACCTTGTTGACCTGCGCATCGGTCGTCTGAGCCGAGAGCAGTACCGCGATGAGCAGCCTAAAGGGATTCTCGTGGTCCAAGAAGCACTCGACCGGGCCATAGCGACGGTTAAGGCGCTCGCACACCTCGATGGCGCGATCGCGTTTGGCGGCATTGGTCTCGCGTGGCATAACGACTCCTCGGCTCAGCAGAAACATAACTTCACGGAAACGATTGTCCCACGTACGGGGGCCTTAAGCCTCCAAAAATGCGCCGGTCTGGCGGCTCCACAGGCTCGCGTATTCGCCGCCTGCCTCGACGAGCTGCGCATGCGTGCCATCCTCGACAATCTCGCCGTCTGCCAGCACCACGATGCGGTCGAGCGCCGCCACGGTGGACAGGCGATGCGCCACCACAATGGAGGTGCGGCCACGCATCAGGTTCTCGAGCGCCTCCTGCACCAGCGCCTCGGACTCACTGTCCAGGGCAGACGTCGCCTCGTCGAGCACCAGAATCGGCGCGTCGGTAAGGATGGCGCGGGCGATGGCCACGCGCTGGCGTTGACCACCCGAAAGCTTAACGCCGCGCTCGCCCACCATGGTGTCAAAGCCATGGGGCAAGCGGTCGATAAACTCAGTCGCGTTGGCCAGGCGCGCGGCCTCGCGAATCTGCTCGTCAGTGGCATCGGGGCGGCCGTAGGCGATATTCTCGCGAATGGAGCGGTGAAACAGTAGCGCCTCCTGCGGCACGTAGGCAACCTGGCGGCGCAGGCTCTGCTGCGTGCAGCGCGAGACATCCTGGCCGTCCACGAGCACGCGGCCGCCCTGCACGTCGTCCAGGCGCAGCAACAGCTTGGTGAGCGTCGTCTTGCCCGAGCCCGATTTGCCCACCAGACCCACGCGCTGACCCGCCGCCACATGGAGCGTCAGGTCATTGAACACGCTCTCGCCCGCCGCGGCGTCACGGTATGCAAAGCTCAAGTGTTCAAAATCAATCGCGCCCTCGCGCACCTTGAGCTCGGGGGCATTCTCGTCGTCTGCCACCAGACGCGGCTCGTCCAGCACGCGCGTCATCTCGGCCGCATCGCCGAGCGCGCGGTTGATGCGCTGCATCATGGAGCTCACGTAGTTCAGGCGCATGGTGAGGTTGTACGTATAGGTAAAGATCATGACGAGCGCGCCGGCAGAGATGCCAAACCACGCGTTGCCGCCCGCCACGAACACGCTCACCACGGCCATGGTGATGACGATAAGGCCCGAGGTCGTAAAGTTGCGCTGCATCATGGCGTGCATCGAAACCGTTTCGGCATCACGCGCGGCACGGTCAGCGGTATCGAATAGGTCGCGCTCAAAGTCCTCGCGCCCGCAGGTTTTGACGGCCAGGATGTTCGTGACCGCGTCGGAAAGCACACCCGACAGCTTGTTCTGCGCAGCGGACGTCGCGGCCGAAAGCGGCATGATGCGCTTGTACATAAACCAGACAAACGCAATGTAGACGACCATGATGCCCACCAGGATCACGGTAAACGTCGGCACCACCGGGGCGAGCGCCGCCACCGTGCAGACGACCGAGGTGATGGTGGGGATGAGCGAATACACCGTTACGTCCACCAGACCCGTGTAGCCACTCATAAAACGGCTCGTCTGGCTCACAAGCGATCCGCCAAAGCGGCTGGTGTGGAATGTCATGGATTGATTGGAGAGCGTGTCAAAGCACAGGCGCGCCAGGTGATAGTTGCCCGCAATCTCGAGCTTGTAGACGGTGTAGTCCTGCAGCTTGGAGAGGATCTGGCCTACCAGGTTAACGAGCACGAGCGCCAAAATGTAAGGACCAAAGACCTCAAACACCTGGTCGCCTGCCACGGGGCCGGCCTGGACGCGGTCGACGATAAGCGCCATCACGTAGGTGTTGGCAAACGTAAGCAAAAAGATATAGCCCGCCGACGAGAATACCGAGAGAAAGACGATCAGCGGCTGCGTGCGCGTGACATCCCAAAAACGCTGCAACGTGCGGCGCACGGTGGAGCGCTTGAGCGGGCTGGTGCTTCTCTGAGACATGGGTTTCCTTTCGCGTCTGATAGGGCGAAACGCCATTGTTGCACACCGAAGCGCGCTTCAGGCATGCGCGACACGAAAAGCGCCCGCGCCCCGCGCTTGCGCAGACGCCCCGCCGTCAGGCGCAGCTAGTCCTCGTCCTCTTGGTCTGCGAGCAGCTCCGCGGATGTGAGCCCCAAGATCTCGTCGGCCTCCCGCGCGTCCTCCAGCGCGTCGATGTCCTTGAGCTTGCGCTCCATAACGTTGGTGCGCGTGGTGATAATGCCCTCGACCGTCTTGCCCGCGGTCTCGATCTGCTGCTGCGCGCGACGCAGTGCCGCCTGATAGCGCGGCAGCTCAGCCTTGACGGCGGAAAGCACGCGCAGCACGTCATCGGTGCGTTTTTGCAGCCTAAACGTCTGATAGCTCATCTGCAGGCTGTTGAGGATGGCGGCCATGGTACTGGGGCCGGCAACGTTGACGTGATAGTCGCGGCCCAGGGTCTCGACAAGCCCGGGGCGGCTGACGACCTCGGCGTACAGGCCCTCAAACGGCACGAACATGATGCCAAAGTTGGTCGTCGCGGGCACGCTCAGGTACTTCTCGCAAATGTCCTTTGCCTCGCGCTTCACCATCATATCGAGCGTCTTGCGCGCAGCGGCGACGGCCTCCGCGTCGCCCGACTCCTGGGCGTCGAGCAGATGCTCGTACGCATCGCCCGGGAATTTGGAGTCGATCGGCAGCAGCACGGGATCGCCCTCGTCCACCGGCAGCTTGACGGCAAACTCAACACGCTCCGAGGCGCCAGGCTTGGTGGCCACGTTTTCCAGATACTGGTCGGGCGTAAGGATGTCCGCCAGGATTGCGCCCAGCTGCACCTCGCCCAAAATGCCGCGCGCCTTCACATTGCCCAGCACGCGCTTAAGGTCGCCCACACCGGTGGCGATGGATTGCATATCGCCCAGGCCCTTGTACACGGCCTCGAGCTGGTCACTCACTTGCTTAAACGATGCAGACAGACGGTCGTTGAGCGTACGGGAGAGTTTCTCGTCCACCGTCGCGCGCATCTGATCGAGCTGCACGTTGTTGTCCTTGCGAATGGCGCCCAGCTGGGCGTCGACCGTCTCGCGCACCTTGTCCAGGCGGTGCTCGATGCCCTCGCGGTTGGCGCCGAGCTGTTGGGCCGTCTCGCGGCGCAGGTCATCCATACGGTCGCCAGCCTGCGAGAACTCACGCGCGATGGTCAGGTAGCGCTGCTGCTCTACGGCGGCGTCGGTCGTCTGCTGCTGCGCGATGGCGTTTGCCGTGCGGCGGGTTTCTGCCAGCGCGACGTTCAGGGTGTCGAGCGCGTTGTTGGCCTGCTCGAGCGCCGCGAGCGTCTCCGCGTCGTTGCCGCCACGCTCTCGCAACTCGGCACGAAGGCCTTTAAGCTGCAGGGCGCAAACCACAGCAACTCCCACCGCCACCAAGGCAATCACAACAAGCGCAATATCAATAGCAGACATAGACTCCGCCCAACAAACTCAATCGATCACCAATCAAAACCGCAATCAATCTTACCCCGCCACACGCACCGGGTGCCCGGCCCCTTCTTGGGTGCCCCTCTCCTCCGCATATTCCATAATGCGGCGCGCCGTCTCCCTGCTCACCTTTGAGTCATCGCCGGCTAAGTATGCGTACACGTTTCCCTTATTCAGATTCAAATCGCGGCAGAGACCGTAGCGCGTTATGCCCGATTCCCCTAGCGCTCCCAATGTTCTTTTTCGCATCAGGGCGTTGATCCTTCTATCCGCAACTGGCTTTTCCTTCACCGCTCTATACGCACGCCAAACGTTGGCATAACGGTTAGGGAGCTCGCTTTTGGCGCATAGAGACGCCATGCCACCCGCTTGATCGTACAAAGACAAAACACCCCGGTAATCCTCTTCCATCCATGAGCCCTCGGATAAGCCCAGAACGTATTCGGCTTTGCCCTGCGCCAAAGCGAGCAAAAACAGAGGCTCCGCCACGCGCGGCGCAACCGTCGTCGCCTGCTCAACCAGTTTTCTAAAACTCAGCGACTGCTGCCCGGACAGCTCTCGGCAATAGCCTTTCAAAAATCCCTCAAAAGTCAGATTCAACCGAGCACCTCCGTTCATTTGCTATTATTATTTATCTTCAATAATACTATTCAGTCGCACGACAGGACCCACAGGATGCAAGAATTCTGCTCGTGGCGATAATCCCTACACCCTAGAAGTCCTAATGTGACAAACGCTAACTCTCCCAGCCGGCGCGGATAGTTGTTATGACATCGCCTAGGCGCTGGCCGAGGGCTGACAGATGTTGGAGCACTTCGCTGGGCGAGGCACCGTTGAGGATGCAGGTGAGTGCATACGAGACCAGGAAAATCGCCGCAAGTCCTAACGGAATGAGCACGATCATCGCTAATGTGCGCAGGCGCTGGCCCACGCGGCGGTGACGTGTGCGGCGCTTGTCAAACGCAAGCTCCTGCGCATATGAATCTTGTTGTATGGAATAGTTCTCTGACGCCGATCCGTCCGCAGGCGAAACCGCAGGCGTGGCATTTTGCGCAGGGGGCTGGGTGGCTACCCCTTGCATTTGCATCTCCATAAGCCGTTGCTGCTGGCGCAACATGCGCTCGGCTTGTTGCTGCGGGGTCTCAAGAAACAGATCCATGCTGGCCTCCTCAATCGGAGCATTCGACGCTTACGCCCAGCATCCCGCACCGCCTAGGCCACGGCAACGCAATCCGTAGCAATAGCTGCAAAGTTTCTTGCTGACAAAAGCTGTCGAAAACCTCAACAACTCCCCTACCAGCACTTTCTATGAGCTTTTTTATGGAATGATCTTTTGCCCTTCCGCCAGCCCGCCAACTAACCAAAAGCTGACCAAAAGCTTGACGGAAATTGTGAAGACCGGGACCCCACACAAAAAGTGCCGCCCCAAAGGGGCGGCACACAAACTTATTATCAGCTTTTCTGTAACGAGCATGCGACGACCCGAAGCGGGCCGGGAGGGCCGGACTACCTTCCCTCAACGCGACCCTGCGAAGCCGTGAGCGAGGAGGGAAGGTAGTCCGGCCCTCCCGGCCCAGCTCACACTAGCATCACGCGCTAGTAGTTCACCACCTGCTCCTCAAAGTACGCCTTCGGGTGGTTACAAACCGGGCACACCTCGGGCGCCTCGGCACCAACATGCAGGTGCCCACAGTTCAGGCACTTCCACACCTTCACGCCCTCGCGCTCAAACACCTCGCCCGACTCAATGCGCTCGACAAGCTTGTTGTAGCGCTCCTCGTGAGCCTTCTCCACGGCACCGACGCCACGGAACTTTGCGGCGATCTCGGTAAAGCCCTCCTCCTCGGCGGTCTTGGCAAACTCGTCGTACATCGTGGTCCACTCGTAGTTCTCGCCCGCAGCGGCATCACGCAAGTTGTCCAGGGTGTCGGGAACGGCGCCATCGTGCAGATACTTAAACCACAGCTTGGCGTGCTCGGACTCGTTGCCTGCAGTCTCGGCAAAGATATTCGAGATCTGAACGTAGCCATCCTTCTTGGCCTTAGATGCGTAGTAGCGATACTTGGTATGCGCCTGGGACTCACCGGCAAAAGCGGTCTCGAGGTTCTTCTTGGTCTGAGAGTTCTCAAAATCCATAGGTGTACTTCCCTTCAACATGCCGCCCGTGGGATTCGAGCGGCCTTGTCTTTAGGATGCCCTCATGTCGAAAATCTAAACCTTACAATCCTGTTTTTCAGATTCGGGTGGGCTACACGCTTAGCCAGCGGTCACCCTCCACGCGGCAAAAGCCCTCACGCTCCAAGTCGGCCAAAATGTCTGCAACCAGCTCGTGCTCGACCGGCTCGCGGCCCGCTGCCGCCTCCATTTCGTTGACGCCCGCCACGGCCTCGGCGAGTGTGATGCCCGCCGGCCGCCCATCGCGCGCCGCCAGCAGCATGCGCACAATATGAGCGCGCTTTTGGCGACGCGAGCCCTCAAACTTGGACTGACGGCTATAGCTCGCCGAGCGCCTGGACGGATTGGGCAGCGTCTTTTTAAGATACGCGCCGTAATCCAGCAACGCGTAATACCACGCGCGCGGCGTGTCGGCATCGTCTTGAGGCACGGCAAAGGGAGCGATCTCATCCGCCGTCGCACCGGGAACCGCCGGACAGGCGGCTTGGATCAGCGGCACCAGCTCGCGATCGGGAACGGCCGGCACATCGGGAAAGAAATGATGCAGAAAGACCGTGCGCACGTTGGTCTCCAGATACACACCCGGTAGATCGAACGCAAACGACCGGATGCCCTGCGCCGTCGCCGGGCCAATACCGGGCAGGGCGACCAGGTCGCGCGTCTCACGTGGAAACTCCCCGTCCCAGTCCTCTACAACGCGCTGGGCGGCCTTGTGGAGTGCCAGAGCGCGTCGGTTGTAGCCCATCCCCTGCCAAGCGTCCAAAACATCGGAAGGCGCGGCCTGGGCAAGCGCCTGCACGGTTGGAAAGCGGTCGAGCCACGCAGGCATACGCGTCTCCACACGCGGCACCTGCGTTTGCTGCAGCATAACCTCGGAAAGCCAAATAATGTACGGGTCGCGCGTGCGGCGCCACGGAAGGTCGCGATAACGCAGGACCCCTTCCGAACGAATCATCGAACGAAAGGGGTCCTGAATCATGGCTATGCTCCTTATGCGGCGCTATTCCTCCCGGCAAGCGCACGCACAGGTGGCGTACTCGGGAAACGCATCGCGGTCGGCGAACTTGGAATCGACAGCCGGGAACTGGCGGTGAGCGACGATGTCGCCCAGCGAAACGGAATCGAGGTAGTCGCGCATCAGCGCTTGAGCTCCGGCCCACAGGGGATGATAACAGCACGTGCCCATGCGTGCACAGTCGCCATCGGGCGCGGTGCAATCGTTCATGACCATGGGGCCCTGAACGGCCTCAACGACCTGGCGGATGGTGACATCGTCGGGGCTGACCTTAAGACGCATGCCGCCATGGACGCCACGCAGGCTCTCCACAATACCGGCCTGAACCAAACCATGCTGAATCGAACGGGCAAACGAATACGGGACATTGACCTCTTCGGCGGCGGTGCGAACAGAAAGCAGACGCTCCGGGTCCTCGGCAAGCATCGCGAGCATGCGAAGGGCGTAATCAGTCTTCCTCGATATGTCCATTTTTCCCCTTTCAAGGAATAGGAACAGCTCGAACGAGCTCCGGAGCCGAGCTTACGTCGAGACGCCAATGACCGTATGGACGCCCATATAGCAAAACGGGTGCCCACTGAATGCCGTGTTTGAAGCCTCTTGCATCAAAAACGGCCCATAGTGCAATTTAGTATAACCTAACCCCCTGCTTCGTTGAACAGGTGTTGTGCAACAAACGTCTTGTTTGAACACAGGTCTCAAACGGAGCTTGTCCGGGAATTGGAAGGATTTGGTTTTGGGCAAAAGGGGCCGATGGGATCAAGGTCCTATCAAACGCAAAAAGCCACGTCCGAAGACGTGGCTTTAATTGCGTTGGCGGGAAGTACGGGGCTCGAACCCGCGACCTCCGACGTGACAGGCCGGCGCTCTAACCAAACTGAGCTAACTCCCCAGGCAGTCGTTCGCGTTTGTTTCCGCTCGCGTGCGCTGCGGGGATTAGTATACACAGAAGTCTGTCCGGCGCGCAACAACTTTTTTGAAAATATTTTTTGGGGCCTCCGGGAGGGTCTCCGGGGCCGACTGGCGCGGGTTAAGTTTGCTGCTCTACAGTCCTGCGCAAGACGGAAAGCACATTAAGTGCTT
>UQTD01000061.1 GCA_900543845.1 uncultured Collinsella sp. | reverse complement strand
TGGGAGCGCAGATGCCCGACAGCTACAAGGAGCTCATCAAGAGCAATCCCGACGAGACCGAGATCAGGAGCTTCCTGGTGAACGGCGACCAAGTCTCCGTGACCCTTCGCATCCCCGACACCCTGCGCGACGCCGCGAAGGAGGAGGCGGCCCTGCGGGGCATGAGCTTCTCCGCCTTCGTGCGCACGTGCATGATCGAAGAGCTCGCGAAGAAGGGGGCATAGAGGCGTGAAGTCGCTAAACAACGTCGGCGCCGAGCGCCTGGGAGACGCCCTCGGCGAATCCATCGACGACGGGGCGAAGCTGTCGATAATCAGCTCTTATTTCACCGTGTTCGCCTACGGGGAGCTCAAAGAGGAGCTCTCTAAAATCGACGAGGTGCGTTTCCTGTTCAGCGAGCCCACCTTCATCAAGCGAATGGCCGACTCGAAGGAGCCGCGCGAGTTCGAGGTAGCCCGCCGCGCGCGCGAGGTCGGCGTCGGCGGCTCGGGGCTCGAGCTCACGTTGCGCAACAACCTCAACCAGCGCGCGCTCGCCCGAGAATGCGCCGAGTGGATCCGCGAGAAGGGCGTCTTCAAGTCCGCCAAGACGTCCGGCGCCATCCAGCCGGGCGGCACGTACGTCGTGGAGAACCCATCCGGCGACGACCACGCCTTCATGGGCGCCGCCGCGAACTTCACCCAGGAGGGCCTCGGCTACGAGCGCCGCCCGGGAACCGTGACCTGCGTGAGCCATTTCGAAAACGCCACCGAGGCCATCGGCCTCAAGATGATGTTCGAGTCGGTCTGGGACAACCCCGCCATGGTCGAGGAGGTCACCGCGCAGGTGGCCGCCCAGGTCGAGACGCTCTACCGCGAGAACCCGCCCGAGTTCATCTACTTCCTGACCCTGTACCACCTGTTCCGCGACTTCATGGAGGACGACGAGGACAACGGCATCCGCCCCGGCCTCAAGTTCGAGGAGTCCGTGGTCTGGAACAAGCTCTACGACTTCCAGAAGGACGCCGTCGTGGGCGCCATCCGCAAGCTGGAGAAGTACAAGGGCTGCATCATCGCCGACTCGGTGGGCCTTGGCAAGACCTACGAGGCGCTCGCCGTCATGAAGTACTACCAGGAGCGCAACGACCGCATCCTCGTGCTGTGCCCGAAGCGCCTGCGCGACAACTGGACCCTGTGGACCCAGGACAACGACGACCGCAATCCGCTGGCGGACGACCGCTTCAGCTACACGGTGCTCAACCACACCGACCTGTCGCGCTACCACGGCATGAGCGGCGAGGTGGACCTCGAGCACCTGCGATGGGGCCACTTCGACCTCCTCGTCATCGACGAGAGCCACAACTTCAGGAACAAGAGCACCGACGCGGACAAGACCGACCGCTACACGCGCCTCATCGAGGACGTCATCAAGTCGGGCCAGCGCACGAAGGTGCTCATGCTCTCTGCCACCCCGGTGAACAACCGCCTGCTCGACCTGCGCAACCAGATCGAGCTCATCACCGAGGGAGACGACGCGTACCTCGCCGATACCGATGGCATCCCGTCGATCACCCACGTGACGCGCGTCGCCCAGCAGAGGTTCAACGAGTGGAGCAAGCTCTCCGACTCCGAGCGCACGACCGAGAGCTTCGTTAACGCGGTGAACGCCGACTACTTCAAGCTGCTCGACGTGCTGACCATCGCGCGCAGCCGCAAGCACATCACGAAGTACTACGGCGCCGCGAGCGGGACCTTCCCGGCGCGCCGGCCGCCCCTGTCGTTCCAGACGCCCATCGACCTCGACGGCGAGCTGCCGCCGATCGCCGAGCTCAACGACATGATTGCCCAGCTCACGTTCGCCCAGTACCAGGTGCTCTCCTACGTGCGCGCCGACCAGCGGCGCAAGTACGAGGACCGCTACGGGGACACGTGGGGCAAGGACTTCGAGAGCCAGGTCCACCGCACGACGGCGGTGGCCAACCTCATGCGAATCAACGTCCTCAAGCGCATGGAGTCCTCCGTGAACAGCTTCCGCATCACGCTGCGCCGCATCCTCGACGGCTGCGTCGGCCTGCGCGCGAGGCTCGATAACGACGCGTCGGGGGTCGCCTACGGCACCGAGGGCCTCGAGGACGGGTTCGACGACGACGATGCCGAGGAGTTCGAGGCCGGCGGCAAGGTGCGTGTCGACCTGCGGGACGTCGACGCCCTGCGCCTGGGCCAGGACCTCGACTTCGACATCCAGGTGCTCCGGGCCCTGCTCGCCTACGCCGACGCGGTGACGCCCGAGCGCGACGCCAAGCTCGTGAAGCTGCGCGACTTCATCGCGGGCAAGGTCAGGGACCCGTACAACCCCGGCAACCGCAAGGTGCTGGTGTTCAGCGCGTTCGCCGACACGACGGCGTACCTTTTCGAGCAGCTGGCGCCCTGGCTGAAGCGTGAGCTCGGAATCGAGTGCGCCGAGGTGGCGGGCAGCTCCAACCGGACCTACTCGCTGAAGCTTCCCCGGACCACCTTCGAGAACATCCTCGCGAGGTTCTCTCCCGTCTCAAAGGAGCTGCCGGAGAGCCAGAGGGAGCTCGGCGAGATCGACGTCGTCTTCGCGACGGACTGCATCTCCGAGGGCCAGAACCTGCAGGACTGCGACTGCCTGGTGAACTACGACATCCACTGGAACCCCGTGCGCATCATCCAACGCTTCGGCCGCATCGACCGCCTGGGATCGAAGAACTCCCAGATCCAGCTGGTCAACTTCTGGCCGGACATCGCGCTCGACGAGTACATCCAGCTGGAGGGCCGCGTGAAGGGCCGTATGGCGCTGCTCGACGCGTCGGCCACCGGCGAGGAGAACGTGCTGGAGGCCAAGGGCAACGGCGAGATGAACGACCTCAAGTACCGCCGCCAGCAGCTCCAGCAGCTCAAGAGCGAGGTGCTCGACCTCGAGGACATCTCGGGCGGCATCTCGATCACGGACTTCGCCTTCGACGACTTCCGCGTGGAGCTCCAGCGCTACGCCAAGGAACATCCCGGCGCGCTGGAGAACTCACCGGCGGGCCTCCATGCCGTGGCCCCCATCCCTGACGAGCTCCGTGGTGACGTGAGGCCGGGGGCGGTCTTCTGCCTCAAGCAGAACGACGAGGGCAACGACCCCAGGGACACGAACCCCGTCTTCCCATACTACGTGGTGTACGTGTCGGCCGACGGCGATGTCATGACGAAGCACACCCAGCCCAAGCCGGCGCTCGACATCATGCGCGCCGTCTGCTCTGGGCACCCCGAGCCCATCGCCGAGCTGTGCCGCGAGTTCAACCGTGAGACCCGCGACGGGACGAGGATGGACGCCTACACCGACCTGCTCGACGACGTGGTGGCGGCCATCACCGGGACGCAGCAGGACAAGGGGATCGAGAGCCTGTTCAGCCTGGGCGAGGTCGGCAGCAGCACCGTCATGGGCTTCAACGACTACTCGCTGGTATGTTTCGTGGTGCTGCGATGAGCGGCGTCGACTGGAACGGCATCCTGCGCCTGCCCGAAGCGGCGCTCGCGGGAGGACGCCGCATCCCCAAGACGGTGCTTGCCAAGCAGGCGATGCTCACCAAGACCGAGCAGAAGAGGCTCGACAAGGTTGCGCGCCTCGAGCATTTCGGCACGGTCCAGAAGTCCACGACGCGCATCCCGCCGTACGAGGACGACGAGCGCAACGTGCAGAGCATAGTCTTCCTCCGTTGCGAGATGACAGCCGGGACCATGGCGGTGGCGGAGGTGGCGGAGCTCGTGCACAAGTGCTTCCCGAACCCGACGGTGCTCCTAGTCGAGGCGAGCAGCAGCGCGTGCGTGTCGGTCGCCCTCACGCGGAAGAGCCAGGCCGAGCAGGGCGCAACGGTCGTCGACTCCATCGAGGCGACAGGCGCCTTTGACCCGGGCCGTCCGGGATATGCGCCCTTCCTTGACGCGCTCGATTTCGCAAAGCTGCCGCAGGATGACCTGCTGGCCTACCTGCAAGGAATCGCCTGGGCCGTTCGACTATCTCGCTCGATAACCTCGCTCGGGTTTTATCCGATTTGCGCCGATCGCAATCGGGAGCAGCTAGGCAAGCTTATCGCGCGAAGCGATGCCCTTGCTAAGGAGATTTCCGGTAATCGTCAGCGACGACGTGATCGTGGGCTCTCCTTGAACGAGTCCGCCAAATTGCGAGTTGATGCGAAAAGGCTAGAAGCTGAGTTCGATTCAGTCATGGGCTTGATAAAGTCTATCTGTACGTTAGGAGACACAGTTGAGTGAGCTCGATAATTACATCCGTAACGCAAGCGAGACCTTACGTGGCGGGGACAGCTCGGCAATCGACGCCCTCGCACGTGAAATCGTGTCGGCTTTCAATGCAGAAATACCAAACTTATCGCATTACAGAGGAGCAAGGATAACTGGCGGGGATAACCGCCATACCGCCGCCGATCTGCGAAAGTTGATTGGAAAGCTCTGTGTGCTGCGAGATGAAAAAGACCAGGAGCTTTACGGGGCTTATGGGCTAGAGACAATTACGAGCCACATCCATCTGCTCGAGAGGGCGATAGAAGATGGGATTGGAGGCGAAGATCTGAAAGCGGTTTACGAGAAAATCGATAGCATATACGCGAATCGCTATGACTCTTACATTGATGGCCTGTCAGGCTACGCCTACAGAGAGTATGAACCCTGCTCTCAGCAGACGGAGCTCAGAATAGAAAAGCTCAAGGTAATCCGCGACGAGGAATTCCGTAAACTTAAAATCGCGGAAGCGCAGGCCGCAAGTGTAAGCATGGTTCAAAATGCCTCAGCATCTTCGGCGGCTAACGTCCAAGTCACGGTTGAGACAACCTTTGAGCAGATTGATAAATTGCCGGAGACAACGCTTTCTGATGACGACAAGACGCTGCTTAAAGGAATGATTGGCGATCTCAACACGAAAGATAAAAGCAAACGGGATAGCAAGCTTAGTAAACTCCAGAGCTGGCTTGCCGATAAGGGCACTGACGTATTTATCGCTGCCATGCCTTATATAGTGCAACTAATCAAATCACAACTTTTTTAGGAGGAGATCTCGTGAGCGAGATACAGAAGATGAATCTTGCATCAGAAAACCTGGTAGACGACCGCCTGGGCAAGCTCAAGGAATTGATGCCCGAGGTGTTCACCGAAAGCGGGATCGACTTCGACAAACTGAGGCTGGAACTTGGCGACGAGGTCGACGAGGGCCAGGAGCGTTATGCGTTCACGTGGCCCGGCAAGGCCGACGCCATCCGCCAGTCGCAGACCGTAAGCACCGCCACATTGCGCCCCTGCGTAGAAAAGAGCCGCAGCCGTGATGGCGAGGATGGCTCCTTCGACTCCGACAACATCTATATCGAGGGCGACAACCTCGAGGTGCTGAAGCTGCTGCAGCGCGGCTACCACGGCAAGGTCAAGATGATCTATATCGACCCACCCTATAACACGGGGCATGACTTTGTCTACAAGGACAAGTTCGGCAACACCATCGAGAATTACAAGGAACAAGCAGGTCTCGCGAACCAGTCTAATGCCGACGCGAATGGCCGCTATCACAGCGATTGGTGCTCCATGATGTATCCTCGGCTCAGACTTGCCAGGGAACTGCTGAGAGATGATGGCATCATTTTCATAAGCATTGATGACAATGAGGCCGACAATCTTGCAAAAATATGTGATGAGCTGTTTCCCGCGTCTTTGCTTAATCGTTTTTGTTGGATAAGCAACCTGAAAGGAAGGCAAATTGGCGGTCACGGCGCAGCAAAATGCTGTGAAAGCATCTATGTGATTGCTAAAAACGTTGATAGCGCCCCTTCGTTTGTCGGCGATGTCGAGCAGCTGAAAAATCTGATGCCAACAGTGTATAAAGGGTTTAACTACGAAACACTGTCAGATGATTTGGGTACGTATGTGATTAAAAATGAGTTGTATAACTCGAATTCCATCTTCAACGAAGAAACTCGTCCGAATCTTGTTTTTGATATAGGCTGGAACCCCAACACTGGCGATGTTACAACTTGCCCTGTTGCGGGAACTCTGCCTAATGAGTACATCAGAATAGCCCCTCATCGCAATAACGACGGAGTGCATAAATTCCATGCTTGGAGATGGAGCCGCGAAAAAGTTCAGAAAGAGTGTTGCGATCTTCATTTCGAATTGAGCGGCTCAAGTGCGCGTGTTTACACGAAGATTCGCGATTATGGTATCACTACGTTAAAAGATGTCGCACTGGGTCTTTCCACAAGCACTGGAGTACAGGATTTTTCGAAACTATTTAATGGCGTTTCTTATTTTGATTACGCAAAACCAGTCGAATTGATTCGAGTTTTGATTGAGGCCTGCGTTGAGCCAGGTGATGTGGTAATGGACTTCTTTTCCGGGTCCGGCACGACTGCCGAAGCGGCTTTCCGTTGCCATATTAAAGATAGCGTTGGTTGTCAGTGGATTCTTGTTCAACTCCCTGAAGAGCTCAAAAAGAGCAGTAAAGCCTTCAAAGATGGCTACGCAACTCTCTGCGACATCGGCGAAGAACGCATCCGCCGCGCAGGCAACAAAATCAAAACCGAACTCGAGGAATCCAACCGTCAAATCAAGCTTAGTGAGGAATCCAAGCGGCTTCCCGACATTGGCTTCCGTGTGTTCGAGCTTGACGATTCTGGTATTGAACGACCTGAGCCTGGTCAGCTTATGCTTGATGTGGTTAAACCTGACCGCACTGAACTTGATATCGTTTTCGAGATGATGCTCAAATGGGGCCTCGAGCTTACGCTGCCCGTTGAGAAGTCCGACGCCGTCGGCTATCCTATCTGGTCCGTCGCGTGCGACGAGCTCGTCTGCTGCATGTCCCGTGGTCTCACCATCGATGCCCTCGAGGCCATCGCCGACATGGAGCCCAGGCGCGTCCTCATCCTCGACTCCGTCCTTGACGATACCCTCAAGCTCAACGCCGTGCAGATTTTCAAGCACGCCGGCGAGCGCATGGGCTGCGAGATCGAATTGAGGACGGTCTAGCATGGCGGCACTCGAGTTCAAGTTCTCATCCGACCAGCAGCATCAGCTGGAGGCCATCGAGGCAACCTGCGACCTGTTCCGCGGACAGCAGTTCGCCAGCAGCGTTTTCTCCGCCGATTCCGGCCGCAAGGGCCAGACGGCAATCGGCGAGCTCATGGTTGGCCACGGAAACGAGCTCCGCGTGGCGCCCGGCCAGCTCCTCGACAACCTGCACGCCGTGCAGGAGGATGGCTGCCTCCCGGCAACCGACATCCTTACCGATGGGCGCCTGCGAGACTTCACTATCGAGATGGAGACGGGCACCGGAAAGACCTACGTGTACATCCGCTCCATTTACGAGCTGAACCGCCGCTACGGCATCACCAAGTTCGTCATCGTCGTGCCGAGCGTTGCCATCCGCGAGGGCGTACTCAAGAGCCTCCAGACCACGCGCAAGCACTTCGAGACGCTCTACGACCGCACGCCGCTCGACTACTTCGTGTACGACTCGAAGGACATGGGGCCGGTGGGCAACTTCGCCACGTCGAGCTCTATCCAGGTCATGGTCATCAACATCGACGCCTTCAACAAAGGCCTCGAGAAGGACGGCACCGCGAAGGAGGGCAACCTCTTCCACCGGACCAGCGAGCGGCTCACCGGCGGCTTTAGCCCGCGCGAGCTCGTGAGCGCCTGCAAGCCCGTCGTCATCATCGACGAGCCCCAGAGCGTCGACAACACCAAGCAGGCTAAGGCCGCCATCAAGAGCCTGAACCCGCTGTTCGTGCTTCGCTACTCGGCAACGCACAAGCAGGCCTACAACATGATCTACCGCCTCACGCCGGTCGACGCCTTCGAGCGCCACCTGGTGAAGGGCATCTGCGTCGACTCGATCAAGGCCGAAGCGAACCTCAATGGCGCCTACGTGAGGCTCGAGTCCGTCAAGTCCGACCCGTTCTCCGCCAAGGTGTCCATCGACGTGCGCCAGGCCGACGGCACGCAGAAGCGCAAGGCCGTCACCGTGAAAACCGGCGCCGACCTCTACCAGAAAAGCGGCGAGAACAGCGACTACGAGAACGGTTGGGTCGTCAACAACATCGGCGCCGCCGAGGGCGACGAGTTCATAGAGTTCCAGAACGGCGAGGTGCTCGAGTTGGGCGAAGCCATTGGCGACGTCAACGAGGAGGTCGTCAAGCGCGCGCAGATCCGCCGCACCATCGAGGACCACCTGGCCCGCCAGTTCGAGCTGTGGCCGCGCGGCGTGAAGGTGCTCTCGCTCTTCTTCATCGACCGCGTCGACCGCTATCGTGTCTACGAGCCCGAGGTCCACGGCGGCCTGTACGCCCAGATGTTCGAGGAGGAGTACGCAGGTGCCCTGAACTCGAAGGCCCCCAGGCGCGTCGCCAAGGCGGCGGGGATCGGCAAGGGCACGTGGCTCGAGTGCTACGAGGCCGTCGGCGCCCCGCTGGTGCGCGACCCCCACGCCGTGCACCAGGGCTATTTCGCCAAGGACAAGAAGGGCAAGTTCAAGGACTCCAAGGGAGCCGCCGGCACCGCCGACGACGCCGGGGCCTTCGAGCTCATCATGCAGAAGAAGGAGACGCTCATCTCCTTCCCAGACGGCAAGGATGCGGACAAGGATGTCTCGTTCGTTTTCAGCCACTCCGCGCTCAAAGAGGGATGGGACAACCCCAACGTGTTCCAGATCTGCACGCTCGTCGAGACAAAGGACAACCTGACCAAGCGCCAGAAGATCGGCCGCGGCCTGCGCCTGTGCGTGAACCAGGATGGCGAGCGCCTGTACGACCCCGAGGCGAACGTGCTCACCGTCATCGCGAACGAGAGCTACGACGACTTCGCCAACGGCCTGCAGAAGGAGCTCGAGGCTGAGGACTTCAAGTTCGGTGTCATCACCCCGGAAAGCTTCACGAAGGTCACGGTCAAGGGCGATGATGGCGTCGAGGAACGCCTGGGCTACGAGAAGTCCAAGCAGGTCTACGACCACCTCGTCGAGACCGGCATGGTCGACGGCAAGGGCGCGGTGACGCCCGAGCTGAAGGCGGCCGCCGAGGAGGGCAAGGTCGAGCTCCCCGCCGAGCTCGAGCCGGCAAAGGAACAGGTCGAGGCGATCATCATCCACAAGTCCCAGAGGGTCCAGATCCGCGACAAGGCCAAGGAAGTCTCGGTCGAGCTGCAGAAGGACGTCACGCTCGACCCTGCGTTCCGGGCCCTGTGGGAGCGTATCCGCCAGCGCACGCGCTTCCAGGTCGAGGTCGACTCCGGCAAACTCATCAAACGCGCCATCGAGGCGGTCGACGGCATGCTCGCCGTGCGCCCGCCCCAGGTGACGAGCGAGCGCGCGTCGCTGGGCATCGACGACGCAGGCGTGAGCGCCGAGGGCACGGGCACCTCCGTGGTGCCCGTTTCGGGAAAGGTGAAATACGACCTTCCCGACCCGATCGCAGAGCTTCAGGACGTCGTCGGGCTCACCCGCGGCACCATCAAGGCAATTCTCGAGGGCTGCAGCCGCCTCGACGAGTTCGAGGTCGACCCCGCGACCTTCCTCGCGCAGGTCGGTGATAAGATCAACCGCGTAAAGAACGACCTCATCGCCCAGGGCATCAAATACGTGCGCCTTCCCGAGGATGAGTGGTACACAATGCACGACCTTGAGCTCGACGACTACACGGCCTATCTCGGGCAGAATGCATGGAAGCCGGACATGACGAGTAAGAGCCTGTACAACTACGTGGTCTACGACTCGGCAGGGGTCGAGCGCTCCTTTGCCGAGGCTCTCGACAAGCAAGAGGAGGTGCTCGTTTTCGCGAAGCTCCCTTCGACGTTCAAGATCGACACGCCGCTCGGCAGCTACAACCCCGACTGGGCGTATGTCGAGGAGGCCGACGGCGAGCGCCGCGTCTACTTCGTGACCGAGACCAAGGGCGGAAAGAACGGCGAGCCCGCCCTGCGCGACGCGGAGAAGATCAAGATCGGCTGCGCCAAGAAGCACTTCGAGGCGCTGGACCTCGGAAACGACTTCCATTACAACGTGCGCACGACCTACCAATACGAGGCGGTGAAGGCTTAGGATGTCGAAGCTGCCCGGAAAGATGACGCGAAAGCAGCACTGGGTGCCGCGGTTCTACCTGCGCCATTTCGCGGATTCCTCCGGGCAGCTTCATGCCTACAGCAGACAGAAGGGCTCCTTCTTCCGCACGAATTGCGAGAACCTTTGCAGCATGCGCGATCTTTATGAGGTCGAGCATGCCGATGCGACAGGCGATGCGACAGACAGATTCTATGCGCAGAACCTCATCGAGGTTAAGCTATCTGAGCTCGAGAGCCGCATCGCGCCGCTTTACGATCGCTTTTTGGAACGCCAGAAAGAAGACCAGTGCGAAGACGAAGGGTATTCTGATGGGAAAGCCGCCGTTTGCGAGCTGGCAGCAAATATCATCGTCCGGCACCCTATCAGTATGCGCGTCGACAAGAAATGGTCACGCGAGACTGCCGAAGAGCTGCTCAGAAACGTTCATCTGACACCCTATGAGCTCGGCTTGCTCGATTGGTCGGATTGGCGCGGGGATTCCCAAGCGGTGGTCGAGCTTGCCGCCGCCGCAACCATGCTCTTCTCCAACGATGATATTGTGCCAGTTAACCGTATTCGAAAGGCTTTTTTTGAGAAGAGCTTCTCCATCCTTAGGGCACCCGTCGGCTCAGGGTTCGTTACGACGTCGATGCCTATGTTCATCATCGGGCCCGAGGACGACTCGTACGATTTTCATCTCGCGTATATGCCGTTGAGCAGTGAGTATGCTGCGGTCTTTTCAGATGACCCTCTATTTCCGCCGTTTGCGAGACTCGGTTTTTCGGGCGTCGAGTTCATGAACCGACTTCTTCTGCTTAACTGCGAGCATTGGGATGTCGCCATATCGAGGGGAAGCGGCCCGCTCGAGCACGCGGTACGCGATTGGAGTCAAGCGAACAGTGCCGAATTCATGCACGAGATGTTCACGCGCGACGGCAGGGAGCTATCCCTCGACACAGTGATCTACGACCGCTCGAAGAAGAAGGGGCAGACGATGATCGATACCATCGACCGTGGCTGCCTCGAGGGCGGCTGCCTTGATGACGAGGACCTGCGCATCATCTTCGAGCACCTTCTGGGGAGAAGACGGCAAGGACCGGGAACATTAAAGGGTCAAGCAGCGTATTGATAAAATTGACCCCGCCAGCAATAACCGCAAAGGATAGATAGGGCTTTAAGGATGGATGCAGGAAAAGCAACGATAAGCGGCGTGTTCAACGGATCGCGCCTGCTCGAAATACCATTTTACCAAAGGGCGTACGTCTGGGGGGAAGAGCAATGGGAGCGCTTCCTCGGCGACATGGAGTTCGTCACCGCCTCGAAGCGACCCTATTTCCTTGGTTCCATCATCCTGAAGCAGGCCTCCTCCGGCAACACCTGGTCCGAGGTCTCCGAGATTCGCACCGTCATCGACGGCCAACAGCGACTCACGACCATGGTCATCTTCTTCAAGGCACTCTGTGCGAAAAACGGCACAAACAATTTGTTTGAGCGAGATTTCGTCCTGGAGACCGGCCAAATCGCCCTAAGACACGGCAAGTACGACCGGCAGGATTTCGAGAGGGTCGTCAGCGCCACGGAATGCGAGCCCATCGAGGGCACCTCGGCCATCATCCGCGCCTACAACTACTTCCTCAAGAATATCGACCCGGAGAGGGTCGACAGGAACACGATCAAGTCGAACGTCCAGTTCGTCTGCATCGACCTTACC
>UQTD01000060.1 GCA_900543845.1 uncultured Collinsella sp. | reverse complement strand
GGCATCCGCCTCGCCCTCCCCCGCCGCGCTCGTCGTGGGCTCGGTCGCGCTCGATCCCGACCGCCGCGAAGTCACGGTCGGCGGCTCGCCCATCGTACTGACAGCCCGCGAGTTCGACGTCCTCGCCCTGCTTATGGCACATGCCGAAACTGTGCTAACGCGTGAGCGCATCGCGCACGAGGCACTGGGCTACGAATACGTAGGAGACACCAACAACGTCGACGTACACATCGCGCACCTGCGCGCCAAGATCGAAGACGCCGGCGGTGCCCGCATCATCCAAACTGTGCGCGGGGTGGGCTATGTCTGTCGCGCGTAACGCCGAGACCAAGCGCGTCACCTCCATCGCCCGCGCCATCAACTGGAGCTACATGTGGCGCCGCTTGGTGAGCTACGTCTGGCTCGATCTGTTGCTGGTGGTGATTGCGGCGGCGATTCTCGTCTATGGATACAACCAGACGCTGCCCGACGGCGCGTTTACCGCGGGATGGATCCCCAGCGCCGCCGTTCACGGCATATCGCTGACGCCCGCGCGCGGCTGGGACCTGGCCACGCTCACCTATACCGTCGAGCTTGCGCGTACCACCAAGACCTTCCCCCTCGCGCAGGACCTCGTCACGCTATGGCCTCTCTACCTTGTCGTTGTAGGTTGGCAGGTCATCAGCGTGCTCAACATGCTCGGCGGCGCCCGACGCGTACGCCGCACCATGGCACCGCTCAACGACCTGGCCTTACGCGTGGACGAGCTCGGCCGTATGCAGCTCTCCGGCGGCAAGATGGAAACGCTGGAGCAGGCCATCGAGCGAGCAAGTGTCGATTCGCCGAGCGTCACCACTGGCGACGCCGACCTGGCGAGCATCGAGGTCGCACTCAACCGTCTGCTGCGTCAGATGCAAGAGGCCAAGCTGCAGCAGATGCGCTTTGTCAACGACGCGAGCCACGAGCTGCGCACGCCCATCGCGGTGATTCAGGGCTACGTGAACATGCTCGATCGTTGGGGTAAGGACGACCCGGCCGTGCTGGCAGAGTCCATCGCCTCGCTCAAGGCCGAAAGCGAGCACATGCAGGAGCTCGTGGAGCAGCTGCTGTTTTTGGCGCGCGGCGATGCCGGGCGCACGGTCCTGCGGCGCGCGAATACCAACCTGGCCGCACTGGCCGGCGAGGTATGCGAGGAATCGCAGATGATTGATACCGAGCACACGTATCGGCTGGCGTACGACGCCGCGCTTACCAGCGACCCGCGCTGCGACGCGCCCGTCGACGTGGCGCTTGTGAAGCAGGCTCTGCGCGTAATCGTGCAGAACGCCGCCAAGTATTCGAACGCGGGAACGACCGTCACGTTTGGCGTAGCGCCCGGTGCGGGCACGGGCGCGATCGACATAAGTGTTGAGGACGAGGGCATCGGCATGAACCAGGAATCCGCAGCTCACGCGTTCGAGCGGTTCTACCGTGCCGACAACGCACGCGATGCCGGCACGCAGGGCTCGGGTCTGGGGCTTTCCATTGCCAAGTGGATCGTCGATAGCCACGGCGGCGTCATCGGCGTGACCTCGGTCGAGGGCGTCGGCAGCCGCTTTACGATTCGCCTGCCACGGTAGGGGCGTCTCTCACGAATCGAAGGTGAATGTTTTTCCGCGAAGTGAACGACCTATTTTGGACCCCCGAAGCATCCGCACTTTTTGGCGCCAAAACCGCAGGAAATACCTGACAAAACCGCAGGAAACGGTGCCTCCAAAGTGTCGATGCTTCAGGGGTTCGATTTCACTCGTTCACTTCGCGGGAAACCATTCACCTTCGTTTTACGGTAGCCCGTCAGTCACCCTCTCGGCATTAAAAATGGGGCAAGGTCACGTGGCCTTACCCCATTTTTAGTTAGCTATGGCAGTTTGTGCGTTACTCGCGGCACAGGTGCACGGCGAAGCCGGCGAACTCGCGCTTAAAGTACACGAGCTTGGTGCCGCCGTCGGGCAGCAGCACGCGCGACTCCTCGTTGACCTCGAGCCCGCGCTCGGCAAACCACTTCTCGGCCGCATCAATGTCGTTGACGGCAAAGCCGATGTGGCCCTTGGCGCCTCGACCGTTCTGCTTCATAATCTCGACCAGCGAATCGTTAAAGTACGAAACGGGGGTCTCGATGACGGGCAGACCCATCATCGTCGAGAACAGCTCCGCAATCTCCAGGGCGTCTGCCGGGTCGGCGGCGTTAATGCCCACATGGGCAACGCGCATGCCAAAGAGCTCGACCGGATTGGCGTTCTGCTCACTCATACAGGCAGCGCCTACTGAGCCATGACGTCGAGGACGGCCTTCTCGGCAGCAACGCGGTTCATGCCGGTCATGAAGGGCACGCCGCTCACGTACGGGCAGGTGAGGCCCTCGGGGGCAACGGTGGTGGCGATCAGCAGGTCAGCGCCCTCGTCGCAGTAATCCTTGGCCTCGGAGATGGCGCACTGCACGATCTCATACTTGCCGGCATAACCGTTGGCGTCGAGCAAGGTGGCGACCTTCTGGGCAACGAGCGTGGAAGTAGCAGCGCCAGCACCGCAAGCCAAAACGATCTTCTTCATAGGTAATGTCTCCCTTCATGGTTTACTTTAGGTAAGTGTACCGCAGCGAGCGATGGCACTCGGCCTCGATGAGCTTTTATGCCAGTTTGCTTGCGCGCTGCGTATAATACATCTAGTACGTGTTGTCATACCGCTCGCTTTATGAGCGACTAAGGACCCTAATATGCCCGATTCCCGCACACTCTGGACCGCCGTCGTTATCATCTGCATCGCCGTGTCGGTGTTCTTTAGCGTCAAAAAACGCACCACGTTTAAGCGCCTGCAGCAGCTCATGGCCGCCAAGCAGTGGGATGAGTTCGATCGTTTGCTCGACGGCAAACTCACCAGCATGCTGTACCCGCGCTACAACCGCGACTACCTGCGCCTGAACTCCTATCTGCTGCGCGAGGACCACGAGCGCGCCAGCGAGATGTTCGATCTGCTGCTGGGACTCAACCTGCCCAAGATGCAGCGCGTCGACCTGGTCATTAAGGCCTTTAACTACTACGTTGGCCAGGAGGACCGTAAAAAGTCCAAGGAGCTGCTGCACGAGATCAAGGGCTTTGAGGGCGGTCAGGCCGAGGCAGTTGCGCACGAGTGCCAGCTGATGTACGACACGATGATCCTCAAGCGCCACAACGACATTCCCGAGCTGGAGCGCATGCTCGAGGAGGCCGGCGACGATAAGGTTAAGAGTTGCCGCTTGGAGTACCTGCTGGCCCTGCAGTACCAAAACAAGGGCGACGAGGCCAAGTTCCAAGAGTTCCTTGAGAAGTCGGGTCAGCACTCGATGGCTGTCAACGCGTAATGGGCGGCTTGTGCTAGACTTCTAGTCTCACGGGGGCGTGGCGGAATTGGCATACGCAGGAGACTTAAAATCTCTCGCCGCAAGGATTGTGGGTTCGAGTCCCACCGCCCCTACCATGTATTGCCTACGAGTCCGTGTCCCGTTGGGATGCGGGCTCGCTTCTTTTGGACGCCGGTGGGGCTCGAAGTTGCGGTGGGATAGTTCCTGTTTTGGCAGCTTACCAGACCATTTAGGAACTATTCCACCGCAACTTATGGGGGAATGGTTACAGGGTGCTGAGGCTGGGAATCCAGCCAATGGTGGGGGTCGCGCCGTCGAGAACCTCGTTGATGGTGGCGGCCATGCCGGCAAGCAGGCTGTTCTCGCTTACAGTGAGCGTGTCGTAGCCGCCGGCTCGCATGAGCTCGCGAATCACCACGGCACCTGCCAAGATCACGCCCGCGCGCTTGGGTTGCACGCCCGGTAACGCGGCGATGCCCGCAGCATCCAGCGCGGACATGCGCTCGATAGCGGTCGAAACCTGCTCCAGCGAAAGCTCGCGCAGGTGCACAAAGCTCGAATCATACGGCTCAAGCTCGTGAACGAGTGCCACGAGCGTAGTGACGGTACCACCCACCGCCACCAGGCGCTCGGCGCGCTCAAAGTCGACAGGCAGGCTCTCAAAATAGCCCGCAAACTGCTCGTTTGCCCAGCCGGCAGCAGCCGCAAGCTCGTCCGTTGACGGCGGCAGCGCCGAGAAAAACCGCTCGGTCACGCGGCGGCAACCGATATCCAGCGAGCGCGTTCCCTCCAGAGCGAAGATGCCGCGCTCCGGTGCATAGACGCCCGTCGCGAGCTCCGTGGATCCGCCGCCCGAATCGGCAACGATGATGCGTTCGCCCGCAAAGTCGTGTGCCACGCCAAAAAACGTCAGGCGCGCCTCGACCTCGCCCGGAATCACCTGCGGCTCGAGCCCCAGCTCGCGCAGGCCGTCCAGCAGTAGCGCGGCATTGGACGCATCACGCGCGGCACTCGTGCACGTGGTGCAGATGCACGCGGCCCCAAAGGCACGGGCCTCGTCCACAAACATTCGGCACGCAGCGAGCACGCGCTCAACGGCCGCCTCGCAAAAGCGCCCCGTCGCATCCACGCCCTCGCCCAAGTCGGTAATCTCGGTATGTTTGGACGATTCCACGATCGCCCCGCCCTCGACCTGGGCCAACACTAGGCGCGACGACACCGTTCCCAGGTCGATCGCCGCCACCTTATATCGTTTGCAATCTGCCATTGCGGGCTCCCCTCCGGGCGCTATTTGCCGTTGGACACGACCATCTGGCCCTCGACACCGTTAAACCCAAACAGTATGTCGAGCGCCTGGATGTACCACGGCGCGTCCTTGCCGACCTCTTCGATCTCTTTGGCGACTTCGCTGGCCTTCTTGGCGTTCGACGACTTCTTGCTCGAAGACGAATCTGAATCGTCATCCAGACCCAGCACGTCAATCTTGGTCTCGCCGGGCATCACCAGGCCCAGGTCCTCGGACGCCGCGTCCTTAATGCCCTCCTCCGAGAGCAGTTTGTCGACGCTTTTTTGCAGCTCATCATTGTATTGCTGACGAATCTCGACCTGCTTGGCCAAGATATCGCTCGAACGCTTTGCCACGTACAGATCGCGCACAGGGAAATACAGGCTCACGAGCACCAGGGCAACGACAATGCCGATGAATAGCCCTCGCTGAGGACCGTGGGTAAAGTCGTAAATTGCCTTGACCACTGCGTTGTCGTTGGCGTAGTGCATAAAGTCCGAGCCGGAAAGACGGCTTGAGGGCCTGGTCGACTTTTCGTGCGTTTGAGCCAAGGGGCGCTGCGCACGCGAAGCATGCGTCGGGCGCGCCGAACGTGACGGGCGGTCCGTCGACATATTCATTTGAGCATGGGAGTCCGAATTGCCTGCCGTGCGATGCGTGGGACGGGCAGCGCCCGTATAATCGGGCCCGCCAAGCTGCACCGAATGCGCACGACGAGACGACGGCTCACGCGAACCGGCGGAATAGTACCTGTTGTCGTAAATCTGATCCATGTGCGCCTTGTGCGGTTGAGGTTTGTTTGCGCTAAGTCCTTTAGTTATAGCACGAGCGCCCGCACCGCCTTCGCCAGCCTTTGCTCGACATAAAAAAGGCGCTGAGCCACACGGCCCAGCGCCAATAGTGCTTTGCGGCATCCGGCCAAGGCGGGGCGGAACCGAGTCCACCCCCTCCCCGCCAGGCTCATCTGTCTAGCGGATGTTGTAGAACGCAGACTTGCCGGCGTAGCGCGCGCTGCCCTCGAGCTCGTCCTCGATGCGGATGAGCTGGTTGTACTTGGCAACACGGTCGCTACGGCACGGGGCGCCCGACTTGATCTGGCCAGCATTGACGGCCACGACCAGGTCGGCGATCGTGGAATCCTCGGTCTCGCCGGAACGGTGGCTCACGATGCAAGCGTAGCCGGCCTCCTTGGCGGTTTCGATGGCCTCGAGCGACTCGGTGAGCGTGCCGATCTGGTTGACCTTGACCAGGATCGCGTTGGCGGCGCCCAGCTCGATGCCCTTCTTGAGGCGCTCGGTGTTGGTGACGAACAGGTCGTCGCCTACGAGCTGCACCTTGTTGCCAATGCGGCGGGTGAGCTCGACCCAGCCGTCCCAGTCCTCCTCCGCCATGCCGTCCTCGATGGAGATGATGGGATAGGTGTCGACAAGCTTCTCCCAGTAATCGACCATCTGAGCGCTCGTGTACTCCACGCCCTCGCCCTTGAGCTCATACATACCGGTCTCGGCGTTGTAGAACTCGGTGGACGCCGGATCCATGGCGTACATGAAGTCGACGCCGGGCTTAAAGCCGGCCTTCTCGACGGCCTTGGTAATGTACTCGAACGGCTCGGCATTGGTCTTGAGGCTGGGCGCGAAGCCGCCCTCGTCGCCCACGCCGCCGCCCAGGCCGGCCTCGTGCAGCACGCCCTTGAGGGTGTGGTAGACCTCGGCGCACCAGCGCAGACCCTCGGCAAAGCTCGGGGCGCCCACCGGCATGATCATGAACTCCTGGAAGTCAACGTTGTTGTCGGCATGCACGCCGCCGTTGAGGATGTTCATCATGGGCGTGGGCAGCAGGTGAGCGTTGACGCCGCCCAGGTACTGATACAGCGACAGGCCCGCCGACTCTGCCGCAGCGCGGGCAACGGCCAGCGACACGCCCAGAATCGCGTTGGCGCCGAGCTTGGTCTTGTTGGGCGTACCGTCCGCAGCGATCAACGCGGCATCGACAGCGCGCTGGTCGAAGGCGTCGAGGCCCACGACGGCATCGGCACACTCGTTGTTGACGTGCTCGACGGCCTGCAAGACGCCCTTGCCCAGGTAGCGGCCCTTGTCGCCGTCGCGCAGCTCGCACGCCTCAAAGGCGCCAGTCGAAGCGCCCGAAGGCACCATCGCGCGGCCGAAGCTGCCGTCCTCGAGCACGACCTCGACCTCGACGGTGGGATTGCCGCGGCTGTCGAGAACCTCACGACCGTAGACGTCCAAAATATCGCTCATGTTGTCTCCCTCTCACTTGGAAACGTAGTTGATGCAAGCGACTGGCCGACCGTGCACCATCGGTGCGCCTCCGTAAGTTAGCCATGTCGCACTTTTTGCATTATGCCCTAAGTTAGCCGAGGGATACAATTGTTTTTCGAAAAATTTAGCGGGGACGATGAGGCATGTCAGCCCGTCGTTCCCGCAGTCTTACTCCTCCGCCTTTGCGGCATCCCAGAGGTCGTTGAGGCCGTGGGTCGAAAGCTCAGCCAGATCTACATGAGCGTTGGCCGCCATCTGCTCCATCGCGGCCCAACGGCGGCGGAACTTTGCCGTGCTGGCACGAAGGGCACTCTCGGCGTCGATTCCCTCCTTGCGCGCAACGTTGACCAGGGCAAAGAGCAGGTCGCCAAACTCCATCTCGCGCTCGGGCGAGCCGGGAGCCTCGGCCTCAAACTCGGCACGCTCCTCGGCGACCTCGTCCCACACGTCCTGGACCGTCTCCCACTCAAAGCCCACGGCCGCTGCCTTGCGCGACACCTTCTGGGCCTGCATCAGCGCCGGCAGATGCGTGGGCACACCGTCGAGCAGGCCCTCGGGCGCAGCCTCGCCTGCCGCCACGGCTTTGTCCTTGGCGGCCTTCTCGGCAAGCTTGACCTCGTCCCAGATCTTGAGTACCTCGTCGGAGTTATCGGCATCCGCATCGCCAAACACGTGCGGATGGCGTCGGATGAGTTTGGCGTCGATATCGCGTGCCACATCGGCCAGCGTAAACTCACCGGCGTCCGCCGCAATCTGCGCATGCAGCACTACCTGCATGAGCACGTCGCCGAGCTCCTCGCGCAGGTGCGCCGCGTCGTCCGCCTCAATGCAATCGAGCGCCTCGTAGGCCTCCTCGATCATGTTCTTGCCGATGCTCTGGTGCGTCTGTTCGCGGTCCCACGGGCAGCCATCGGGCTGACGCAGACGCCAGATGGTCTGCACCAGATGCTGCAGCTCGGCCGACGCGTCGACCAGCGTGGACAGATCGCGCGAGCCCTCGGCATTTTGCTGAGCCATGTGCTGCGCCATGGTTAGTCCTCCTCCATGATCACGTGACGGAACGCACCGCCCTCGTAGATGCCGTAGCTGTGCGTACCGTCCTTGGGAATGCTCACGCTGCCGGGATTGAAGAGCCACAGGCCCGGGTGCGCCTCGCTTGCCTCGTTAACCTTGATGTGCGTGTGGCCGTAGACGAGCGCGGAGCCCTCGGGCAGCGCGGGCGCGTGGTCGACGCTGTTGTGCATGCCGGCGCCAAAGACGTGGCCGTGTGTCAGGAACAGCTCGCGGCCGGTCTCGTCGAACAGCGTGGCGTAGTCGGCCATGACGGGAAAGTCGAGCACCATCTGGTCGACCTCGGCGTCACAGTTGCCGCGCACCGCGATGATGCGGTCGGCCAGGGCGTTGAGCAGCGGAATCACACGCTTGGGGGCGTAGTCGCGCGGCAGGTCGTTGCGCGGACCGTGGTAGAGCAGGTCGCCCAGCAGGACGATGCGGTCGGGCTGCTGGGATTCGATGGCGGTGACCAGGCGCTCGGTCCAGTATGCCGAGCCGTGGATGTCGGAGGCGATGAGGTATTTCATGGAGATCCTTTCGGGAGGGGTTGATGTGGCTGGGCATGGCGTGTCACCGGCCGCGTTACTCAAATCGCAGCGCCGCGGCTTGTGCCGTATGCATCACGCGCTGGAGCGGTACGTTATGCTCGCGGGCGAGACGGGCGCAGTCCTCGTACTCGGGCGCTGCACGCTCGCTGCCGTCGGGCAGAGTCGCCACCTTAACGGATACCTCGCCCCAAGGCGTTGTTACGCGCTCAAAGCGGCGTGGCAGGCAAACGCGCTCCATAACTTGACGGCGGATGCCATTGGTCGTGGTTTCCAAAAAGATAATCGTCTGCAGGCGCTCGATATCCTCGTGGGTACAGATTACCTGCAGCTGCCAGCCGGGGCGGCCTTTCTTGCAATAGAGGGGCAGCCAATGCACCTCGCGCGCACCGGCCTCGCGCAGGCGGTCGGCGGCGTAGGCGAGCACCTCAGGCGACGCGTCGTCGATGTCGCACTCCAGCTTGACGATGGTCTCGGGCGCATCGGTCTCGCGGGACAGCGGAGATTTGCTATCGCATGGCATACGGTCCGGCTCCTTTCCGCACGGGCTCGTTTTGTTCATCCAAACGCTAGCACATCGGACGTGGCACAGGCGTGACTTTCGTCCGTCGCCGCCCTCGCTCCTAACCAAACGTGTACATCAGCCTCCAAACATGTCATTTTTTGCAGCTTTTGGAGGCTGACGTACACGTTTTGGAGCGGGGCCGCACCGCGCGCCCTTTCCAGTCGATTTCGGCCCCGGAGCGCTCGTCGCATCGGGGGCCGCCCCATTACAATGGAGCGGATTCGCTTGACGCAAAGGAGCCGCCATGCCTGCTTGCCCGCTGGTCGATTGCCATACTCACACCTCGTTTTCGGACGGGCACGCCTCGTTTGAGGACAACGTTCGCGCCGCTGCTGCGGCCGGCTGCCGCGTTATGGTCTCGACTGACCACCTCACCCTGTCCGCCAGCATGGACGCCAACTGCGAAGTACAGGTTGTCGAGGGCGACCTGACGACGCATCGTCTGGCATTTGAGGACGCCCGCAAGCTTGCCGCGCAGATTGCGCCGGAGCTCGAGCTTATCTATGGCTTTGAATGCGATTGGTACGAGGGCTGCGAGCCTTTGGTTGAGCGCTGGTCCCAGGGCGCCGTCGTACGTCTGGGCAGTGTGCATTGGATTGGCAACCCCGGCGATATTGCGGCAGGCGCTGCGGGCACGGAGGGAACGGAAAACGTCGCTCGCCCCGATACACCCGATTCCCTTTGCGGTTGGATCGACGACGACACCAACCTGCACGTTTGGGAAAACTTAGGCGTGCGCGGCGTGTGGGAGCGCTACGTCGACGACTGGTGCCGTGCCTGCGAAAGCTCACTCAACTTTGATGTAATGGCCCACCCCGACCTGGTCATGCGCTTTTCGAAGGAAGGCTTCGCGCCCGATTTTGACCCCGCGCCGTTTTGGGAGCAGATGGCCGAATGCGCCCACGATATGGGTCGCCGCGTTGAGGTCTCGACCGCCGCGCCGCGCAAGGGCCTCGACGACTATTACCCCTCGACGGGGCTGTTGCGTTGCTTCGCCCACGCCGAGGTACCCATCACCTTTGGCTCGGACGCGCACCGCGCCTGCGATATTTGCTGGAACATCCGCGAGGCTCAGGCCCACGCCTACGACTGCGGCTATCGAACCTTCGATATCCCCCACCCCACCGGCGAATGGGAACCCACACCCCTCGCCTAAGACTAGTCATTGGGGACGTTCTTAAACGACTAGTCATTGGGGACACTCTTCACAAATGACCCCTTGGGGACGGAGGAAAACAAATCGTTTCGCTCGCCACCGACGCCCGTGCAACACCGCTCGCCAAAAAGAACGCCCAATTACTACGATGGACCGCAAACCTCCGACCATCGGCTCAATGTGGAAAATAAAACCGCAGGTAGAAGCGTTGACGATTTGCTCAAAACCGCCGATTAGTCAGTAGGTTCAACTTCATCGTAGTAATTGGGCATGTTATTTGGCAGCGCCGGCAAAGACTGTCCCAAACGACTAGTCGTTTAAGAACGTCCCCAATGACTAGTGGCGGCGGGCGTTGAGTTCGCCGGCCAGCTCGTCGAGGGTGATACCGTAGCGCTCGAGCGTTACGAGCAGGTGGTAGACCAGATCGCCGGCCTCGTAGCGGATGTGGTCGTGATCGTTATCCTTGCAGGCCATGATGACCTCGCTCGCCTCCTCGGCAAGCTTCTTGAGCAGCTCGTCCTCGACGTCGGTCAACAGACGAGCGGTGTAGCTCTCCTGTGGCGACGCATCGCGACGACCGTGAATCACCTCGGCCAGACCTGTCAGCGTCTCTCCGATATTTCCATCCTGAACGTTTGCGGTACGCACACCCATGGTTCAATCCTTTCTGGTTGGCCAAGCGCCTAGTCGAGCGCCCGCCCTACGCGAGTTTCTTAAAGAAGCAGGTACGGTTGCCGGTATGGCAGGCCGGACCCGGCGAGTCGACCTTGACCAGCAGCGTATCGCTATCGCAGTCGGCCCAGAACTCCTTGACCTCCTGCATGTTGCCGCTCGTCGCGCCCTTGTTCCAGAGCTCCTGGCGGCTGCGGCTCCAAAACCACGTGGTACCGGTCTTGAGCGTCAGCCCCACTGACTCCTCGTTCATCCAAGCAACCATAAGCACCTCGCCGGTGTCGTACTGCTGAACCACACAAGGAATCAACCCGCGGGCGTCGTACGTAAGATCCGCCGCTTCTACTACCTCAGTCATCATTTCTCCCAAGTCATAAACGAAACCCCACAGGTCGGCGAGGGTTGTCCAGGTGCCCGAGATTCCGAGCGACAAGCCCGACGACGCGTACTTAAGTACGCGAGGAGGGTTGGAGCCGGAAGGTCGGGTGCCTGGGCAAGCCGCAGCATTAGAAGTCCAACCTCACAGGAATACCTTGAGAGGCCATATACTCTTTGACTTCGCGAATGCTGAAGGTTCCAAAGTGAAAGACGCTCGCCGCCAGCACGGCGTCGGCTTCGCCCTCGATCACACCCTCGGCAAAATGCTCGAGCGTGCCCACGCCACCACTCGCGATGACGGGGATTGGCACCGCGCGCGCCACGGCACGGGTGAGTGCCAGGTCAAAGCCGGCCTTGGTGCCGTCGCGATCCATGCTGGTCAGCAGGATCTCGCCGGCGCCGCGACGAGCCGCTTCCTCGGCCCACGCCACCGCGTCGATACCCGTGGCGTTGCGGCCTCCTGCGGTAAAGACCTCCCACTTATCGGCGCCCGGCTCCCCGGGCA
>UQTD01000059.1 GCA_900543845.1 uncultured Collinsella sp. | reverse complement strand
CGATTCAATCTCGAAAACAGCATTGCCCAGTTGACAAAACTATAGGAACACCCCCCGAACGCTTTTTGTGGTTACATCCACAGTACACGCTCCAAGGGTGTCAAAGGCTGTCACAAGTGCGCCGCAACCCGGCAGGCAGGCGCGGCGCACATGACAATAATCATACCTGTTGGTAAAAAAGTTACCACGCCCAGAGTGTCAAATGTTGAGCAACAAAATTTAATCCGGTTAACGGTCATTTTCGCAGCTTAGAAACTTTAACGAGGTCGCCCCAAATCACACTTGCCAGACAACCGCGCTTACGAATGCAGGCACGCACACGCCCAACGCCACCCTCCGCTACACTCAACATAGAGTTATACATATGATTCTACGTAAGGAGTTTCATATGCCTGTCGTAAAGCCTATTTCTGATCAGACGCGCGCGCTAACTACCATTCAGGAACGCGAAGATCACATTCAACGTACCATCGCTCATGGTTACGACGACCTCACCAACGGTCGTGTGCGCCCCTGGAAACAAGCGAAGGCCGAGGCGGATCGGATGCGAGCCTCAAGATAAGCCCCCCATGTAACCATCCTGTAAATCATAGCGGTGTAGTCGAGTTTTACCGTGATGCGGTCGCGCCTGGCGCTCCACTGTGCTAAAGTATCCCGAACGTTCAAACGACTACGAGGGGGAACTAGAAGATGGCACGTGTGCACAACTTCTCAGCTGGCCCGGCCGCACTGCCTACAAGCGTGCTCACCGAGATCGCCGACGAGATGATGGACTACCACGGTTGCGGCATGTCCGTGCTCGAGATGAGCCATCGATCTAGCATGTACCAGCAGATTATCGACGACGCCGAGGCAACCCTGCGCCGCCTGCTGAGCATCCCCGACAACTACCGCGTCCTGTTTTTGCAGGGTGGCGCCACGCTGCAGTTTGCGGGCATCCCCATGAACCTCATGCGCCGCGGCCGCGCCGGCTACGTCGTGACCGGCAACTTTGCCAACAAAGCGTACAAGGAGGCCGCCAAGTACGGCGAGGCTGTGCTGCTCGCGAGCTCCGAGGACACCAATTTCGACCGTATTCCCACCATGGCCGACATCAGCGCGCGCATTGCTGCCGAGGCCGCGGGCGACGGACTCGACTACGTCTACATCTGCCAGAACAACACCATCTTTGGCACCATGTACCACGAGCTGCCCAACTGCGGCGACGTGCCGCTGGTCGCCGATGTCTCGAGCTGCTTTCTGTCGCAGCCGCTCGACGTTGAGCGCTACGGGCTCATTTACGCCGGCGCGCAGAAAAATGCCGGCGCCGCGGGCGTGACCGTGGTCATCGTGCGCGACGACCTCATCGCCGACGGCCCCGCCTTTGCGCAGGCGCCGCAGTACCTGGACCTTAAGACCCAGGCCGCCAAGGAATCCATGCTCAACACGCCCAACACCTTTGGCATCTACGTGTGCGGCAAGGTGTTCCATTGGGTCGAGGAGACCGGCGGACTTGCCGCCATGGCCGAGCGCAACTGGGCCAAGGCCAACCTGCTCTACGACCTGCTCGAGCACAGCGAGCTGTTCCATGGCACCACGCAGGCCGACAGCCGCTCCATTGCCAACGTCACCTTCCGCACCGGCGACGCCGAACTCGACGCGGCCTTTGTCGCAGGCGCGGCCGAGCACCAGATTCAAAACGTCAAGGGCCATCGCCTGGTGGGCGGCATGCGCGCCAGCGTCTACAACGCCGTGACCATGGAAGACGTGCGGGCACTGGCTTCCTACATGAAGGACTTCGAAGCGCAGCATAGTTTGGGTCCGCGATCTAACTAGCCCGCAACCCGCGGGCCGACCAGCCACCTCAGACCACCCTGTTTAGATCAAAACCTGCTAAGGAGTTTTTCCATGCGTAAGATTAAGACCATCGACGACATCACTAAAGACGGCAAAGTCGAGTTTGGCGAGGGCTACGAATTTGTGGGCACCGCCGAGGAGGCCGACGCCATCCTGATGCGCTCCACCGACCTGCACGGCTACGAGCTGCCCGAGGGCATCCGCGCTATCGCCCGCTGTGGCGCCGGCGTCAACAACATCCCCGTCGAGGAGTACGCCAAGAAGGGCGTCGTCGTCTTTAACTCCCCCGGCGCCAACAGCAACGCCGTCAAGGAGCTCGTCCTGGGCATG
Source organism: uncultured Collinsella sp. (assembly GCA_900543845.1). Lineage (GTDB taxonomy): Bacteria > Actinomycetota > Coriobacteriia > Coriobacteriales > Coriobacteriaceae > Collinsella. The sequence continues at coordinate 10,043 of UQTD01000059.1, read as the reverse complement.
CTGGTGCTCTCGAGCCGCGGCGTGGTGCAGTCGATGAACTGGGTGCGCGACAACGCCGACGATCCCGAAATTCAGGTCGACGCCGAGAAGGCCAAGAAGGCCTTTGTGGGCCGCGAGCTCAAGGGCAAGCGCATCGGTGTTATCGGTCTGGGCAACGTGGGCTCCAAGGTCGCCAACGCCTGCGTCGATCTGGGCATGGATGTCTACGGCTATGATCCGTTCATTTCCGTCGAGCACGCGTGGGTGCTGAGCCGCGAGGTGCAGCGTGTGGGCACGCTCGAGGACCTCTGCCGCGGCTGCGACTACCTCACCGTGCACGTGCCCAGCAAGGCAGACACCATCGGCATGATCAGCACCGAGCAGATCAACCTGCTCGCCCCGGGTGCTGTGCTCATCAACTACGCACGCGAGACCATCATTGACGAAGACGCCGTCGACGCCGCCCTGCGCGAGGGCAAGCTAAGCTGGTTTAGCTGCGACTTTGCCACGCCTAAGACCGTCAAGATGCCCAACACGTTTATCACCACGCACTCGGGCGCCGGCACCGGCGAGGCCGAGGCCAACTGCGCCGACATGGCCATCAGCGAGCTCAAGGATTACCTGGAGAACGGCAATATCGCGCACAGCGTCAACTACCCTGCCTGCAGCATGGGCAAGGCGCGCGCCGCGAGCCGCATCGCCTGCCTGCATGCCAACGTGCCCAACATGATCGGCCAGATCACAGCCATCCTGGCCAAGGACAACGCCAACGTGCAGCGCATGACCAACGAGTCCGCCGGCGAGAACGCCTACACCATGTTCGACACCGACGAGCACCTGAACAGCAGCACGATCGAGGCGCTTAAGCAGATTCCGTCGATGTATCGCGTGCGCGTGATTAAATAGCGGCGGCGCCAAGCCTGTCAGACAGGCCACGAAGCCCATTCGGCCCCCCGTTTTCACGAAACGGGGGGCCGATTTCGTTACTCCGGACGGCTTCAAAATGATACCCAGAACAAGTTTTTTCGGATAATCGACGGTAAGACCCAAATCACTCAGCGCACCCGCTTTGATAAACAGCTTTATCAGGGACTTTAGTAGGTAAAAATCGATCTCTATGTGCCGAATGTAAGTTGACTGTCTATTTTCCGAAACAACTTATTCTAGATGGCATTTTTAAGACCCCTCCAAGGCAAAATTGAAGCTTTTTGCGACCAAAACTCTAGTTCACGCGACCGTTTTCCACCCGCGCGACTACATTTCCGCCCAATTGATAAAAATCTCCTCACGAAGCCGCCGTTCGAGCTCCTGCTGCCGCGGCGTCTTGTCTTTCAGCGACACATCGAGATAGGACATGATGAGCTCCATCACCACGCGGAAGGCATCGGAGTCGGCCAGCTGACCATAAGTCATCAGAACGACGGGATATCCCATCGCTTGCAGGGCAGTCGTTCGATCGGAGTCCGAAATCTTGGATTCTATGGATCCGTGAATGGCTTTACCTTGGCATTCAACCAGACACTCTCGGCTGCCGTCCTTATTTGCCAGCAGGATATCGGCATAGCGCCTATCAAGACCCGAAATCAGGCGGGCGCTGCGCGTCATACGAATCTCAACGTTATTGGTGAGGTACAGCCCTTCGCCGCCGCGCAGCCTCGTAAGGCCAAACAGCATCGAAGCCTGGACCTCGAGCGGCGATGCTGCCATCCCCGTAATGCATTTCGCGGCTCGTATGAACGATTTGGCGCCGCGGAGCCCCCGGATCTTATCGACGAACTCTGCAAGCTCAGAGAGCTCGATCAAGGGCGGTCGTTTCCACAAGTCTGTTGGATTCCCCGAGGTATCCTTTACGTTTTCCCAGCCCGACCGTGCGTCACCCCACTGGCCCCCATATGCCTGCACAAGTGCCGACTTTATCTGAGACGCAATCTTGCACACGGCAAAGGTGCCGCACATCTCATACATGCACATGATTAAACGCTCGTTTGAAACCGAGGAGGCCAGGGTCAGCAGGGTAAAGAGCGGGGACGCGACATCGAGGCCAAACTCTGTCTGCCGCACGGAGTCAAACGGCCTCTCCCCGTTCCAAACATGCCTGACAATGCGATCGCCCTTACGTCCACAGCTGCCCTGTGCCAATACGTGTAACGGGGTGCCCAGGAAATGCGCGACGAGTGAATGCTCGCAAAGGCGCTCCCTGCGCGGATCGTCCGCAGAATCGGGCAGGTCCGGCATTATCGCCAAAACCTGTGGAGGTATCCGGTGATACCGAAAGGCAGATATGTCGCACAGCATGTCGTCCATAACGGCTACGTACCCACTGCGCCGTCTGTGAACCCGCTCGGACGGCAAGCGAGCCGGCTCGGCCTGCGAACGGTAAATACTGCCACGCACACGTCACGGATCTCTCGGGAGGCTTACAATCGGTTTTGAAAGCAAACTGATTGTGAGGTTGCATATGGTTGACAAGGACTTTGCCTGGCGGCTTACGCAGGAGCTTGTGCGGATCGACAGCTCGGACCCGGGCGCGTATGAGGATGAAATTGAGCGGTATATCAAAGCGCTGGTTGAGGAACGGCTGACACGGTTGAGCCACCCGGCACTCGATGCCGTGCAGATTGAGGAGATCGAGGTGCTCCCCGGACGCCGCAACCTTATGGTCACCGTGCCCGGTTTGAGCGACGAGCCACGGCTCGTCTACATCTGTCACATGGATACCGTCACCTTGGGCGACGGCTGGGACGCAGGCATTCCGCCGCTTGGAGCAATCGTGCGTGACGATAAACTCTATGGCCGCGGTGCCTGCGATATGAAGGGTGGCCTGGCCTGCGCCATTGCCGCACTGGTCCACACGCTCGAGCGCGTAGCGGCGGATGGCGCGCTGCCCCGCCGCGGCTTTTCGCTCATCTGCTCGGTCGACGAGGAGGACTTTATGCGCGGCTCCGAGGCGGCCATCGATGCCGGCTGGATCGGCTCGCGCGAATGGGTGCTGGACACCGAGCCCACCGATGGACAAATTCAGGTGGCGCACAAGGGACGCGCATGGTTCGAGATTGAGATGACCGGCGCCACGGCACACGCGAGCCAGCCTTGGAAGGGCGCGGATGCCGTCGCCGCCATGGCAGAGGTCGTGTGTTCGCTTCGCCGCGCGTTTGCCGCGCTGCCCGTGCATGATGAGTTGGGGCCATCGACCATCACGTTTGGACAGATCGAGGGTGGCTACCGTCCCTATGTCGTGCCCGACCACGCCAAGGTCTGGGTCGACATGCGCCTGACCCCGCCAACCGAAACGGCCGCCGCGACGCGCATGGTCGAGAAGGCCATCGCCGACGCTGAGACCGCGGTTCCCGGCTGCCATGGAAGCTATACCGTGACGGGCGACCGCCCCGCCATCGAGCGCGACCCAAGCTCTCCCCTTCTAGCCGCGCTCAAGCGTGCCGCCGATGACGTGACGGGCGCGGACACGACCGTCGGCTTCTTTACCGGCTACACCGACACTGCCGTCATTGCCGGCAAGACAGGCAACCGAAACTGCATGAGTTATGGCCCCGGCTCGTTAGCGCTCGCGCACAAGCCCAACGAGTATGTGCCCCATGCCGATATCGTTCGCTGCCAGAACGTACTCATCGCGCTCGCTGACAACGCGCTCTGGGACGCAGGCGGCCAAGTTGGGGCATAATAAGCCGCGAACAAACCGACTCACACGTTAGGACCGTCCATGAAAGCACTTCCGTTTCCCTGCATCCGACCGGCTCAGGACCGCGTGCTCGAGGCGCTGCCTGCGATGGGCGGTATCCTGAGCGGCAACGATGCCCTGCGCGGTGCCATTGCCGACGGCCTGATGCTCAAAGATCCGGGTGCGGCGTATTACGTGTACGAATGCTCGGGAGAGCCGGGTCGCGTGACGGGTGTCGTGGCGATTTGCCCGGTTAACGTGCTGACGGGCAGCGACGAGGCTGCCGCCGAGAACGTCGACGCACTCGCCGCTGCGCACGCGATCGCCGAGCTCAAGGTGCAGCCGCGCCCCGTGTCGCTCGCCTACGAAGCCTCGCCCGTCATGGATATCATCCTCGGCGCCGCCAAAGAGGGCGCTTCGCTCTATGCCGTCACCGACCCCGCCGGCATTACGCACCGTGTGTGGGAGGTCAAGCGCGAGGACGCCGTCGGGGCCATCCGCGCTATGCTCGACCAAGCACCGGAGCCGGCACTGGCCGACGACCCCGCCTACGCCGCCGCTCTGACCGGGGCGTCGCAGCTGCTAACCGATGAGGCCCGTGCTGCCGGAACGTACACCGGCAAGGAGCCGTTCAACTTTACCGTGGCCGCGTTATTCCCCGCCGCGCAGGTCGCCGGCGGCGCACCGCAGGTCCCGACGGGCCTGCTCACTCACCAGATCTCGCGGTTCTAGCGGACTCAAACGCGAAGCTGAAAAACCCGGCATCCAAACAAACAAGGGGCGGAGATGCAGCAAATGCATGCATCTCCGCCCCTTTCGCATCAAACAATTACGCCGGCAAACCGCGCCGCAACACCAGCGTTATCCACGCTGCGGACCCGCTGCCGCCGCGAGCGGCTCAAGCCCCAGCTCGCGCGCGTAGTCTTCCTGCGTAAAGATCTCAACCAGTTCAAACGTATCGGTCGCATCATCAAACGTAAAGTGCAACACCGAGCAGTTGCCCGGCACACGGTCGCGCTCGTCTGCCGCCGCGCCCTTCACGTGATCCATGAACTCCTTGATAGCCGAGCCATGGCTTACCGCGAGCACGCACGTATGGTCCGGACGCTGCATAAGCTCGGTCAACGTCGCCACCATGCGCTCGCGCACTTGCATCTGGCCCTCGCCGCCAAACTGGCAATAGAAGTCGCGCCACGGGCGCTCGGGCATGAGCATCACGCGCTCGGCCTCAAAGTCGCCAAAGAACCACTCACGCAGGCCGTCCAGGCGCTCGTACGCCAAGCCCGGCCACAAGTTGGCGATAGTCTGCTCGGTGCGATGAAGCGTGGAGGTGTAGGCATGGTCGGGTTCAATGCCGCGCGCACGCAAGAACATGCCGGCACGCGCCGCCTGGTCGCATCCCAACTGCGTAAGCGGCGAGTCACTCCAGCCCTGAATAATGCGCTTGAGATTAAATATCGTCTGTCCATGACGGACCAGATACAGGTCTTTATTCATAGGGGGTCCTTTCGTTTGTTACCAACCCAAGAGCGAAAACGCCCCGTCGCAATAGCCAAAATGAAGCACGGCACCGTTGTCGGGCTGCTCTCCCCCGCCAGTCACGCATCTAAGAAACTCCTGGCAGGCTGAGCCGTGGGAGACGGCCAACACGCAGTTGTGCCGGGGTCGGGACATGATGCGGGACAGTGCCGCGACCATACGTGCGCGAAGCTCACTTTCCGACTCGCCACCAAAGGCAACCGGATAATCGCCCCAGGGTTGCGCCGGCATCTCACGGTTTGATGTGCCCTCCAACGAACCCAAATGCCACTCGCGCAGTTCATCGACCAGTTCTATGGAACGGCCCTCGCCAACGATCAGCTCGGCCGTACACCGCGCCCGCCCCAACGGAGACGAATACACATGGTCAAAGGTCACGCCGCGGTCCTCGAACGCCGCACGCGTCGCCAGCGCTTGCTCGCGCCCGCGCGCCGTAAGCGGCGAATCGTGCCAGCCCTGCAAAATGTTCTTCACATTGAGCTCGGTCTGCCCATGCCGCACCAAATACAGATCGGCCACACGCCCTCCCCTCGCATCACCACGAAGGAGACGGGCACCTTTGTGGTGGTTTTGCCGCCGGATCGCGCCGCAACGACGCGCAACTACAGCAGCACGTCGGCAAGCGGACGCTTGGGCACGTGATGCACCTGCGCCTCATCGCGCCAGTAATTGATAGAGCCATCCGGGTTGGAGTCGATCGCATCGATCACCTGCGTCTCGGCTGGCACGCCAAAAGCCATGATCAGCTTGAGCTCGTATTTGTCGTTATCGAGCCCCATGGCGTCGATTGCACGGGGCGTAAAGGCCTTGAACATGCATGCCGCCACCTCGGGCGTGGCGCTGCGAGCGGCGAGCATCATCGTCTGGGCGGCAATGCCGGTGTCGACCTCGGTGATGGGCGCGGCGGGCTTACCCGGAACAGCGCGCTCGGCAAGAATCGCGATGTAGCCGGTCGGGCGCTCGCCCTCATCGGGACCCGGCCAATCCTTGAGCGCACCGGCCCACGCGAGCTCGTCAAACACGCGCGCGCAGTCCTCGGCACCGCTCACCACATGAAAACGCAGGCGCTGAGCATTGGCGCCGCAAGGGGCCAGGTGTGCCAGCTCCGCCAGCTCGAGCAAAAACTCGCGCGGTACGCGCATGGACTCGTCAAATCGGCGGCACGTGCGGGCGCGGCGGACCAGCGTGTCAAACGTGTCCAGGCCAAGCTTTTCGCAACCCTGCTTTGCCATCGACTCGGCGCTTACCGGCGCTGCGGGAACTGTTTCGTTCATAGGGACCCCTCAATAAAAGCCAATTGTCCTTAAGAAAATCTAACCTAAAACGTAGGCAATAACGAACAGAGCCGCAATGTTCTACATCTGTTGAATATCCCACATCCAAACGGGAACAAAGATAACAATTCGGGAAGGTGAGGCTCCCATTCGCCCTTTCCGCCCCACGCGACGGCGCCCTTGGGCGATACTGGTTGCAAGAGCTACGGCTTACGCCGCACGGAAAGGAGACATCATGGGCATCTTTAAGAACGATGACAAGCAATCGAGCGCGTTTGGATTTGACGAGAAAAGCATGGCAGGCAAGGCCGTCAAGGCCGTGCGCTGGATTTACGCCATCACGGGCGTCTTAGCGCTCGTCGCCGGCATCGCACTGCTGTTTGCGCCCGCCAAGTCCCTCGTCTTCCTAACGACCGTCTTGGGCTTCTACTTTGTGATCACGGCCGCGATCAGGCTGTTTACCGCTGTTTTCGAGCCGCTGCTGCCCACCGGCTGGCGCGTTACGAGCATCATCTCCAACCTGCTCATCATTCTGGGCGGCGTCATAATCCTGCGCAACCAGGCCTTCTCGACCGCGACGCTCACCACGCTTGTAGTAGTCGTCGCCGGCTTTGGCTGGATCGTCGAGGGCGTCATGTCGATTCTGGAATCCGAGCTTTCCGCCAACCGCGCCCTCGCCATCCTGAGCGGTGCACTCTCCATCATCGCGGGCATGTTCGTGTTTATCTATCCGCTGTGGTCGGCCAAGATGCTCGTCATCTTTAGTGGTGCCGCGCTGCTGGTGTTTGGCGTGACGCTGATTGTTCGCGCCATTCAATTTGGCAAACTGGTGCGCTAGATGCCAAAGACGCTTTTTATTGATGCCGACGCCTGCCCGGTCACACGCGAGTCGATTGACTGCGCGCGGAGGGCGGGCGTCGCCGTCGTTATCGCCGGCAACAGCACGCAAAACCTGGAGCGCCACATTCGCCGCGACGATCCGCGCGACGCCGAGCATGCGCGTCGGGGCTTTTGGGTCACGACGCTCGATGTGAGCGTGGGAGCCGATAGCGCCGACTTTGCCATTATCGAGCGCCTGCAGGCTGGCGACGTGGTCGTGACGCAGGACATTGGCCTGGCGAGCATGGTGCTCGGACGCGATGCCGCCGCCATTGGCGTGCGCGGGCGCGTCTACGATAAGGCGACCATCGACATGCAACTGTTTATTCGCCACGAGGAAAAGAAGGTGCGCCGCGCCGGGGGACGCACCCGCGGTCCGGCAGCCTTCACCAGTGAGGACCGAGCCCGCTTTAAACGCAACCTCACCGAGCTGTTACGCTAAACAAGGTAGATTTTTGGGATATGCCCGGAAATCTGCCTTTTTGTTTTGAGCGGTACGAGCGCTCAGGATCCATGGCTCAACAAAAAACGGGCTTCAAAATGCCATGCGTCGCCGCATTGCGCCGGCGCCGAGCATGGCTATTTTAAAGCCCGTTTTGTTAGTCCTACTTAGAGGCCGAAGGCGGAGAGGATGAGGCCCCAGCCCGCACCGATAACGTACATCATGATTAGGAACAGGACGTTTTCGCGAGCGCTGCGGTTGGTGCGGAACAGAACTAGGTAGCCCACGCCAGCGGAAATGAGCGTGCCGGCGAGCATCGGCGCCAGCTGCAGCGCGCCTTCGAGGTACAACTGCGTAATAACGACGCTGGCCGAGCAATTGGGAATCAGCCCGACAAGCGCCGAACCCAGGACGGCGAGCGTCTCGTTGCCGCGCAGGAACTGCTCGATTGCGGACTCGCCAAAGGTCTCGAGCACGGCGACCAGAATCAGCGTCACCAGGAAAATGAATACCGATACCTGCACGGTGTGTGTGATGGCGCTGCGGATGATCGACAGAACGGGCGCGCCCTCGTGGGAGTGGTCGTGGCTGTGACCGTGGTGGTGCTCGTGCTCGTCCGCGTGACCATGGTCGTTGCCGTGGTCGTGCCCGTGCTCGTCCTCGTCTTCATCACAGCCGCAATGATCGCGTTCGCACAGCTCGTGAATGTGATCGGCACTTACGCCCGCCTCGGCCACTTCGTCAATGATGTCGCCCCCGGTATGGTCGTCGTGCGCGCAGTTCACATGGGCCGGATTGGCAGCGGTCCCCAGCACGGTACGGCGAATCGCCGCATGCGCGCGGGCATTACGACGAAGGCCGCGGATAGCCGCATCCACGATAAAGCCCGTGACCAGAGCGATCAGCGCCTTCGAGGCGAGCAGCATCGCCATGGTCTGCACGGGTACTTGCTCGGCGAGCAACAGCGGCAACATCTCGTCTGAGGTCGAGAGGAACACGGCGACCAGCGTGCCCAGCGTCACGACACGGCCGGCGTACAGCGTTGCTGCCATGGCCGAAAATCCGCACTGCGGCACCATGCCCAGCAGCGAGCCAACTACGGGACCCGCGGCGCCGGCGCGCTTGATAGCGCCGTTGACGCGATCGCCCGCAACGTGCTCAAGTGTCTCGAGGGCAAGATACGTCACCAACAAAAACGGCACCAACGACAGCGTGTCCTTACCGGCGTCGAGCAGAATATCAATCAGTAAATCCATGACGGATGGAACCTTTCGTGTCTTTCGGCAGCATTGTAAAAGTCCTAGCGGTCAACTAGGGTATTGTAGTTGTCCCGGGCGCGGTGCCAATAGTTGCCCATGGTAAACTATCATCTCGCCACAACTCAGTAACCCCGAGCCGCGTGACGCGGCCCATCCAAGGAGCAGCATATGAACGTATCGCAAGCACTCGAATACGAACGCCAGCCGTTTATCCCCATGTTTATCTACGGCGACCACGGCGCCATGGAGTCCGAGCGTCAGAAGGGCGAGGAGGCCCTCAAGGTGCTCGAGACCGAGTACTTTACCGCCGAGGGCGACCCCGGCTTTGACTTTGCCACTGTGCGCGACCTGGCCGACCGCAACCGCGACCTGTGCGACCAGATTGGCGAGGCGCGCCTGCGCAACGTGACGCCCGCGACGCTCTCGCGCGGCCTGTCCGACGCCGACACCTGCGCCGCCATCGGCAAGATGCAAAAGCGTACCGCCGCATCGGTCATGCGCGAGATCCGCGGTGACCGCGACGCACTCGGCGTAGCCTATGCCCGCAAGCCCATCCAAGGCACGGTGCTGGGCATCGACATCGAGACCACCGGTCGCGCGCCCGAGCGCGGCTACATCATCAACGTGGGCTGGGAGATCATGGATCTCACCAGCGACGCCGTGCCGCATGACGCCGAGGCGCACTACTGCGGCCTGCCCGACATCTACCGCGGCGAGGATGTGCCGCTATCGAACATCCATCACATCACCTGGGACGACATCGACGGCAAAAAGCCGTTCCGCGAGAACAAGGAGCTGCAGAAGCAGCTGCTCAAGCTCATGAAGAAGTACCCCTATATGGCGCACAATGCCGCCTTCGAGGACAGCTGGTTCAAAATTCATCTGGACGGTTACGCCGAGGCACGCCGCGCAGGCAAGATCATCGTCATCGACTCGCGCCAGATTTGCCGCAGCCTGGACGCCGACGTGCGCTCGCTCCCCCGCGAGTCCGCGCC
>UQTD01000058.1 GCA_900543845.1 uncultured Collinsella sp. | reverse complement strand
TCGCACGGAGAGCACATTAAGTGCTCTCCGGCTCGTGCGGAACTCGCGATCGACCAAAGCCCCGGCGCGCCCTCTTCCTTGTGGCGTTTTGGCCTGCAGCTTGCGAACGTCGCTCTGCTCGTCCGCTTTTTGATCTGGAGAGCCGGGTGGGCTGATAAATAGATACGAGTAGGGGCTCCTCTGTTGATGGACGGGGGAGCCCCTTGTTGCGTTTGGGTTGTTGGTGCGATCTACAGGTGCGAGATGATCAGTTCCATCTTGCCTTCGAGTTCGATCTGGTCCACGGTACTGGGGGCCAGCAGGTGGCTTCCCTTGTGGACGGGGTCGCCGCAGACGGTGCCTTCGCCGTCGATGACCGACAGGCACATGAAGGGCCAGCGCTGGTCGAGGGTCTTGCTGCCGTTGACGCGCACGCGATCGACGGTGTAGCAGGGGTTGGACTCGAGCTCGGTCACGCCGTCCACCTCGGGCGCGGTCACCGTGCCGTCGGTCGGAGCCTGAGCATCAAAGTCGATGCAGTCGAGGCTCTGCTCAATGTGCAGCGGGCGCAGCTTGCCATCGGTGCCGGGACGGTCGTAGTCGTACAGGCGATATGTCACGTCGCTCGACTGCTGCGTCTCCAAAATGAGCGTGCCGGTCTTGATGGCGTGCACGGTACCGGAATCAATCTGGAAAAAGTCGCCCTTGTGAATCGGCAACACGTTGAGCATGTCGTCCCAACGTCCTTCCTCGATCATTTGTGCGGCCTCGGCGCGGTCCTTGGCACGCTGGCCGACGATGATCGTGGCGTCGGGCTCGCAGTCCAGCACATACCAACACTCGGTTTTGCCCAGGCTACCGTTCTCGTGCTCGGCAGCGTACTCGTCGTTGGGATGAATCTGGATCGAAAGGTCGTCCTTGGCGTCCAGAATCTTAATGAGCAGCGGGAACTCCTTGCCCTCGCAGTTGCCAAAGAGCTCGCGATGCTCGGCCCACAGCCACGACAGCGTGTGGCCGGCATACGGGCCCTCCGCAATCTGGCAGTCGCCGTTGGGGTGGGCCGAGATGGCCCAGCACTCACCGATGGGGCCATCGGGAATGTCGTAGCCAAATACGGTTTCGAGCTGGCGACCGCCCCAGATCTTCTCGTGGAAGATCGGCGTCAGTTTAATCAAATCGGACATATTCATACCTCATTGTGTTGCGCGGGCGCTGCGTAAAACTGTTCAAAACGAGCGCCCGCATGACTGCAAAAACCTATGCCAACGTTACGTTGTGCAACTCAAAGCGGTCGCCAACGTTGCGCGAGACCGAATACTCAAAGGCGGCGCCGCTGTCCAAAAAGCCAATCTGGGTGAGCTCGAGCAGGGGAGAGCCAGGCTTGGTGTCCAGGCGCTCGGCTTCTTCCTCGGTTGCTGCCACGGCGCGAATGGTACGGTGGAAGCTCGAAATTTTCAGCCCGCATTGCTCGCGGATGAAATGGTAGACCGATCCGTACAGGTCCTTCTTTTTCAGCCCCGGAATCAGCTCGAGGGGCATGTAGGTGTACTCGATAACGATGGGCTTCCCATCGGCCTGACGCACGCGCACGACGTGATAGGCAAAGTCATCCTCGGCAATTCCCAGCTGGGCTGCGATGTCCGCTGGTGGATTAACAATCGAGAAATCGTAGACCACCGAGGTCACCTTTTCCCCGCGGTGCTCATACGAAAAGCCCTGGGCACGGTCGTTTTTGCCCTGGAAAAACGCCTGGCCGGGAAGTCCCGCCGTTTCCTTAACGTAGGTGCCCGATCCGCGCCGGCTGGTAATAAGACCTTCCTCGGTGATTTGCTCGATAGCTCGTTTGACGGTGATTTTGGAAACGCTATAGAGCTCACAGAACTCAACGACGGTGGGAAGCTTGTCGCCCGGTTTAAGAGCGCCATCCTCGATACTTCGACGAATATCTGCAGCTATCGCCTCGTATTTGGGAATCATGGAACCTCCTTTCCGACATATATGAATACAAAAAGTAAGTATAACCCTCAACAGGGCATCCATATTACTTTTATCTAAGAAGTTCGAGAAAGAAAAAAGAAAAAGACGCTTTACTTTTAAAATTAGAGCGCTATAGTTTAAGCAACGAACGGAATCCTTCCGCACAACAGGATCGACCGTTTGGGGACGGTTTTGTTTTGGCGGGTTGGATATCGGTATGGCCGGTGCGCGCCCGCGCCGGATAACCTGCCAAAGCAAACCCGTCTCCAACCGGAAGCTCTAGAACACGAAAGCGAGGACTTTGATGGCACAGTATCAGCTGCCCAACGACTTCTTCTTTGGCGCTGCTATGTCCGGCCCGCAGACTGAGGGTCAGTGGAACCAGGGCGGCAAGCTCGAGAACCTGTGGGACACCTGGTCCATCCAGGATCTGGGTTCGTTCTACAACCGCGTTGGCTCTTACGCCGGCAATGACTTTATGGCCAAGTACCAGGAAGACCTTCGCATTTTGAAGGACTTGGGTCTGGATACCTATCGCACTTCCATCCAGTGGAGCCGTCTGCTCGATGCCGACGGCAACCTCAACGAGGAAGGTGCCGCGTGGTATCACGAGTTGTTCCGCGCCTCTCGCGAAGCCGGCTTGGAGCCGTTTGTCAACTTGTACCACTTTGACATGCCCACCTACCTCTTTAACCGTGGCGGCTGGGAGAGCCGTGAGGTTGTCGAGGCTTACGCACATTACGCCGACGTCGCCTTCCACGAGTTTGGCCAGGAGATTAAGTACTGGTTCACCTTTAACGAGCCCATCGTCGAGCCCGAGCAGCGCTATCAGGAGGGCGTGTGGTTCCCGCAGCTCCACGACTTCAACCGCGCCCGCACCGTGCAGTATCACATCTCGCTGGCGCACGCGCTGGCCGTGGCCAACTATCGTCGCGCCTATGACGAGGGCGCTATTCGCGCCGATGCCAAGATCGGCATGATCAACTGCTTTACCCCGGTCTACACCAAGGAGAACCCCAGCGAGGCGGACCTCGAGGCCGTGCGCATGACCAGCGGCATCAACAACCGCTGGTGGCTCGACCTCATCACCAAGGGCGAGCTTCCTGCCGACGTGCTCGACAGCCTGGCCGAGGGCGGCGTTAAGCTCCCGTTCCGCGCCGGCGACCAAGAGATCCTCAAGCAGGGTGTTGTCGACTGGCTAGGCTGCAACTACTACCACCCCACGCGTGTTCAGGCGCCGGCGAGCAAGGTCGACCAGTACGGCCTGCCGCACTTTGCCGACGAGTACGTATGGCCCGACGCCGTTATGAACGAGAGCCGCGGCTGGGAGATCTACCCGCAGGGCCTCTACGACTTTGGCATGGACTGCGCTAAGAACTACCCCGATCTTGAGTGGTTCGTTTCCGAGAACGGCATCGGCATCATGGACGAATACAAGAACCGTGACGCCGAAGGAACCATCCAGGATGACTACCGCGTCGACTTTGTACGTCAGCACCTGGAGTGGGTGGCCAAGGCCATCGACGAGGGCGCCAAGTGCCGCGGATACCATTATTGGGCCGTCATCGATAACTGGTCTTGGGCCAATGCCTTTAAGAATCGCTATGGCTTTGTCGAGGTCGATCTGATGGATGGCTATAAGCGCCGTCTTAAGAAGTCGGCGGCCTGGCTCAAACAGGTCGCCACGACCCACGTGGTTGATTAGCGACCGGACGAACGTCCAGACCGCGCGCCGCCGCGCGCAACACATGGCACATCTGGTGGCAGAGGGCGACAGACCACCGTGCGCATAGGAAAGGCCGGATTTGAAAGTTAGGAGCAATCATGGCCAGTGACAACGGAAAGAGCTTCCTCGACAAGTTTGCCGAGGTCTCTGCGAAGGTGGGAAACCAGGTTCACCTGCGTTCCCTGCGTGACGCCTTCGCGACCATCACGCCGCTCTATATCCTTGCGGGTATCGCGGTTCTTATTAACAACGTCGTGTTCCCTCTGTTCCCGCTCGATGCGGCGGGCCTTGCCAACCTTCAGACGTGGGGTTCGGCGATTACGCTGGGCACCCTCAACGTCTCTGCCATTATCTTGGCCGGATTGATTGGCTACAGCCTCGCTAAGAACAAGCGCTTCGATAATCCGCTTGCTTGCATGGTCGTCGCTATCTCTGCCTTCGTCATCATGATGCCGCAGCAGATCACCGCCACGCTTGCCGCCACGAGCCCACTGCTCACCGACAAGATCACCTCCGCCGAGGTCACGGGCGCCCTTTCGACTGCCAACACCGGCACCAACGGTCTGTTCTCGGCTATTATCATCGCCCTGCTTTCCGTCTCGCTCTTCATCAAGATTTCTGGCGTCGAGAAGCTCAAGGTTAAGCTGGGCGAGGGCGTGCCTCCCGCGGTCTCCAACTCCTTCAACGTCATGATTCCGATGCTGCTTAACCTCGCGGTCTTCGCTCTTGCCGCAGCCCTGCTCGCCGTGTGCGCCGGCACCGATCTGTGCACCATCATCTCCACGTGCATCTCCAACCCGCTCAAGAGCATCATGAACGCTGGTCCGTGGGCTGTTATCCTCATCTACACCCTTGCTAACCTGCTGTTCTGCGTCGGTATTCACCAGTCCACCATCTCTGGCGCTACCGTCGAGCCGATCCTGACCATGCTCATCGTCGACAACATGGCTACCTTTGCCGCCGGTGGCACCATCCAGCCCGATCACTACATGAACATGCAGATCGTTAACAGCTTCGCCCTCATCGGCGGCTCGGGCTGCACCCTCATGCTCCTGCTCGACACGCTCCTGTTCTCCAAAAACAAGGCTTCCGAGACCGTTTCCAAGATGGCTATCCTGCCTGGTCTGTTCAACATCAACGAGCCGGTTATCTACGGTTACCCCATCGTGTACAACCTGCCGCTCATGATCCCGTTTGTCCTCCTTCCCGACCTGTTCATCGGCATCACCTATGGCCTTACCTGCGCAGGCATCATCAGCCCCTGCATCGCCCAGGTGCCCTGGACCATGCCTCCCGTCATCAATGCCCTGCTCGCTACGGGCTTTGACTGGCGCGCTGGCGTGTGGCAGGCTATCGAGATTGTCATTGGCATGGCCGTCTACCTGCCCTTTATGAAGATTTCCGAGAAGGCAATCGCCAAGCAGGAGGCTCTCGCCGAGTAGAACGCCTAACGTTCGTCCCTTTCACCTTTGCGGGCGCCGGTACGCGGCGCCGGTGCCCGCAGCTCTCTCCCTTGTGTAAAGATGCAGGGGGGGTGGGCACAATAGCCGCAAGGAATAAAACCAGTTGTCGTCTGCGCGCCGCGCAGTTATAAGGAGGAAACCATGAAGAAGATCATGCTCTGCTGCAATGCCGGTATGTCCACGAGCCTGCTGGTCCAGAAGATGCAGGCCGAGGTTGCAAACCGTGGTCTGGATATTGAGGTCGAGGCTCGTCCCATGAACGAGGCCCACGATCACCTGGACGAGTGCGACATGTTGCTGCTTGGTCCGCAGATCGGCTACACCAAGGGCGATTTTGAGAAGGAGGCCGCCGGTCGTTTTCCGGTCGAGGTCATCAACATGGTCGACTACGGCCGCATGAACGCTGCCGGCATCATCGACCACTGCGTCAGCGTGATGGGCTAGGTGCTCTGCATGGAGGATATGAACGAACTGCAGATGACCTGCTTTGAGATCATCAGCTACGTCGGTACCGCCAAGAGCATGTACATCAATGCCGTGCAAAAGGCCAAGGAGGGCGATTTTGACGCCGCCGAGGAGCTTATCAAGCAGGGCGACGAGGCCTATAACGGTGGCCACGATGTTCACATGGGGCTTCTGAAGAAGGAGGCCAACGGCGAACGTAACGGCGAGGCCCCGTTGATTTTGCTGCATGCCGAGGACCAGATGGCCGGCACCGAGACCATGCGCGTCATGGCGACGGAGCTCATCGAGGTTCACAAGCAGCTGCAGGCACTTCAGGCCTAGTCGGCGTTATCGCCGCGACGGACCGTGCGGTCCAACAGACAACATAGTCCCTTTGACGGGCGCCGGGAGCCTCCGCCTCCCGGCGCCTTTATTTTTGGGGATGGTCTTGCGCGGCCTGTTGGGCAGCCAATTGCGTTACCCCAGATAAAACCTGCCAAAACAAACCTGTCCCTTTTTGGTAGGTTTTTGCCTTGAGAGCGGTACCATACAGGCAATGTTTAAACGAGAAAGGTGGGCTCCCATGGAACCTAAGCAGTACTACATCGGCATCGACGTCGGCGGCACTTCGGTTAAGGAGGGCCTGTTCGACGAGGACGGCAACCTGCTTGCCAAGGCCAGCGTGCCCACGCCTCCTATCGTTGACGCCGCGGGCTTTGCCGCGGTGACCGAGGCTATCGACCAGGTGGTCGCCAAGGCACAGATTCCGCGTGCCTTTGTGGCGGGCATTGGCCTGGCCGTTCCGTGTCCCATCCCGGCGTCGGGCGATGCCAAGGTCAAGGCCAACATTGCCATTAACCTGCCCGAGCTGAGGGTCGCCATTCAGAAGCACTGCCCCGATGCGGTCGTTAAGTATGAGAACGATGCCAACGCCGCTGCCATGGGCGAGGCCTGGCTCGGTTCTGCCAAGGGCGTGCAGAACGTGGTGATGGTCACCATCGGTACCGGCGTGGGCGGCGGCGTTATCGTTAACGGCGACGTGGTATCGGGCGTTGTGGGCGCCGGCGGCGAGATTGGCCACATGTGCCTGAACCCGGCCGAGGAGCGCACCTGCGGCTGTGGCGGCCATGGCCATCTGGAGCAGTATTCCAGCGCCACCGGCGTGGTGAGCAACTACCTTGCCGAGTGCAAGAAGGCGGGCGTCGAGCCCATTGAGCTCACCGGCCCCTCCGATTCCAAGGACGTGTTCCAGGCCTGCCGCGAGGGCGACAAGCTCGCGCTGGCCGCAGCCGACACCATGGCCGACTACCTTGGCCGTGCCCTGGCGCTTATTGCCAACGTGGTCGACCCCGAGATGTTCCTGATTGGCGGCGGTGCGTCTGCCTCGGCCGATGTCTACCTCGACAAGGTCCGCGAGCACTTCCAGCGCTACGCGCTTTCCGCCTCGCGCGAGACGCCCATTAAGGTCGCTTCGCTCGGAAACGACGCCGGCATCATCGGTGCCGCCTACGTAGCCCTGCGCGCCGCCGGTAAATAGCTGGTGCAAGGGGGTCAGGTTACTTTGCACCAACATGGTGCAAAAGGGACAGCCTTGGCCCCCATACCTGCCACAAAATATGCCGTGGCCCTTCCGTCTGCGAAGGCTCGGCATCGGCGTGCTACCATAGCTACGTCCAAGTACACATATCAAGTGGAGGATATCCATGGCAAACGTTCTTGTCTTTGGTCACCAGAACCCCGATAACGACGCCATCATGAGCGCCGTCGTCCTGTCCCAGCTGCTCAACCAGGTTGAGTATGCCGGCAACACCTACGAGGCCTGCGCCCTTGGTCAGCTTCCGGCGGAGTCCGCCAAGCTGCTCGCCGACGCCGGCATTGCCGAGCCCCGCGTGATTGAGTCCGTCGAGGCCGGTCAGCTCGTCGTCCTCACCGACCACAACGAGTCCGCCCAGTCCGTCGCCGGCCTTAAGGACGCCACGGTCTTTGGCGTCGTCGATCATCACCGCATCGGCGATTTCGAGACCGCCGGCCCGCTGCACTACATCTGCCTGCCCTGGGGCTCCAGCTGCACCATCGTCACCAAGCTCGCCGACGTGCTCGGCGTTGAGCTTTCCGACGTCCAGGCCAAGCTGCTGCTCTCGGCCATGATGACCGACACGCTCATGCTCAAGAGCCCCACCACCACCGATGTCGACCGCGCCGTCGCCGCCAAGCTCGGCGAGCAGGTGGGCGTCGACCCGGTCAAGTTTGGCATGGAGGTCTTCCTTACCCGCCCGTCCGGCTCCTTCACCGCTGCCGAGATGGTCGGCAACGACATCAAGATGTTCGAGCCCGCCGGCAAGAAGCTGCTCATCGGCCAGTACGAGACCGTCGACAAGAGCCGTGCGCTTGGCATGATTGACGAGATCCGCGAGGCCATGCGCGCCTACGCCGCCGAGAAGGGTGCCGACGGCATTGTCCTGTGCATCACCGACATCATGGAGGAGGGCTCGCAGGTCCTGCTCGAGGGCGAGACCGAGGCTGCTCAGAAGGGCCTGGGCATTGCCGACGAGCACGACGGCGTCTGGATGCCGGGCGTCCTCTCCCGTAAGAAGCAGGTCGCTGCCCCCATCATGGCCGCCTGCTAGGTTTAGTTGACCGAACGCCACGACCGGATCGCGGACGCCCCGCGCTCCGGTCGTTTTTTGTGCATGCGCCGCGTCGTCTCTTGGACAGGCGTGCCCGTGCCGTTGAGCAAATAATGTTCAACCTGTGGTTCCGCTTTTCGGCCACGCCTGCGTGCTTGTCGTGCAGGGTAGGCTAGATGCAAGCGTAATACGTTAGAGCGCGGCGCCGCCACTTGGGCGGACCGTGCTTTTTTAAGACGGGAGCTTTCCCGTGAAAGGAGCCGCCCATGGCAGCAACCGAGCAGCTGTTCAACGTCCGTGAGCGCAAGCGCTTTGAACGCCACGACATTTGGGAGCGCATCGCCGAGAACGGCACGATTTCCGCCGCGGTTATGGTCATCGCCGCCATCGCCGCCGTCATTTGCGCCAATACCGATGCCTACGAGGCCATCCATCACTTTTTGGAGACCCCGCTGTATGTGGGTCTGGGCAACCTTACGGCCGGTCTTACCGTTGAACTTTTCGTCAACGACTTCCTCATGGCGATTTTCTTTTTGTTGGTGGGCATTGAGCTTAAGTACGAGATGACGGTCGGCGAGCTCAAGAATCCGCGTCAGGCCATGCTTCCCATGCTGGCGGCCGTGGGCGGCGTCGTCGTTCCCGCCTGCATCTACCTGATCTTTAACCATGCCGGCGCCCGCAACGGTTGGGCCATCCCCATGGCAACCGATATTGCCTTTGCGCTGGGCGTGCTGTCGCTTTTGGGCAACCGCGTGCCCAACGGCGTGCGCGTGTTCTTCTCGACGCTCGCCATCGCCGACGACCTTATCTCCATCGCCGCCATCGCCATCTTCTACGGTCAGAGCCCCAATCCGTTTTGGTTGGGCGCCGCCGCGCTGGTGACCTGCGCGCTCGTGTGGCTCAACAAGACGCAGCATTACCGCCTTGCCCCGTATTCGGTACTGGGTCTGCTGTTGTGGTTCTGTATGTTCAAGAGCGGCGTACATGCCACGCTCGCCGGCGTCATCTTGGCCTTTACCATCCCGGCCAAGTGCGGCGTCAAGCTCGATAGCCTCACCGATTGGTTGGGCGAGTGCCTGCCGCTGCTTGATGACCGCTACGACGACGAGGCACACATCCTGGGCCAGCATGACTTTACCGTCTCGACCACCAGGGTCGAGCGCGTCATGCACCGCGTGACCCCGCCGCTCATCCGCATGGAGCGTCTGATCTCCACGCCGGTCAACTTTGTGATTCTGCCGATCTTTGCGTTCGTGAACGCACAGGTTCGCCTAGTGGGCGTGGACATGAGCACACTGCTCACCGACCCGGTGACGCCCGGCGTGTACTTTGGCATGCTGCTGGGCAAGCCGATTGGTATTTTTGGCATGACATTTACCCTGGTCAAGCTCAAGGCTTGCCAGTTGCCGCGCAACGTCAACTGGCACATGATTGCCGGTGTGGGCATTCTGGGCGGCATCGGCTTTACGATGTCGATCCTCATCAGCGGCCTCGCTTTCCCGACGGCCGAGTTTGAGGTTCTTGCCGCCAAGGCTGCCATTCTTGCCGGTTCGGTCACCGCGGCCGTGCTCGGCATGACCTACATGAGTGTGGTCTGCAAACACCCCGCGCCCAAGAACGAGTAAAAGCACAAACAAGTTTGAAAACGCCGCCCGTGAACACCGTCACAAGCGGCGTTTTAGTCATTGGGGACGTTCTTAAATGACTAGGTTTATTCCACGGTGCCGTAGACGGCGCCCCAGCCGTGGGCGGCCAAGGCGGAGTTGAGCTGGTCGCAAAGCGATTGGCGGTCGTAGTAGCCGGGCGGCAAAAGGTTGACGATTTCCATGAGGTCGGGCGCGAGGTCCAAGATCTCGGCCTGCACGATGAGATCCAGGCGGTCGATGGCGTGCCGGTCGTAAAATAGTCCGTCGACCAGGCGCTGCAGGTCGCCGAATTCCTCGGCCTGGAACGATCCGTACTCCATAGTGCCTCCTTGGGCGCCCCACGCCGGCATGCGCGGCGATTCGTAAATCATTGCGATGAACTTAATCTATCACGGCTTCATGCCGTTGCGGCGGTGGCGGTCTATACTTAGACGAACTGCAACGTCCCGCTTCGCGAAAGGTCGCACCCATGCAGACGATCTACCAGAAGATGGAAACCACCGAACTCGATGCCGCCATCGAGGCGCTCAAAGCCGAGGTCGCCGAGGTCAAGGCCAAGGGCCTGGCGCTCGACATGGCCCGCGGCAAGCCGTCGCCCTCCCAGGTGGACATCTCTCGACCCATGCTCGATATCCTCAATGCCGATGCCGATCTGCACGACGGCAACGTCGACTGCTCAAACTACGGTTGCTTTGAGGGCATTCCCTCGGCGCGCAAGCTGGCGGGGGAGTTCCTGGGTTGCCCTGCCGAGCAGACGCTCGTACTGGGTTCGTCGAGCCTTCTGATCGAGCACGATATCGCCGGCATGTTTTGGCGCTGCGGTTCGTGCGGCAGCGAGCCCTGGGAGGCTTACGAGGCCGCGCACGACGGCAAGAAAGTCAAGTTCCTGTGCCCTGTTCCCGGCTACGACCGTCACTTTGGCATCACCGCCGACCTGGGTATCGAGAATGTCCCCGTCGCGATGACCGACAACGGCCCCGACATGGACGAGGTCGAGCGTCTGGTTGCCGCCGACGACTCCATCAAGGGCATCTGGTGCGTGCCCAAGTATTCCAACCCCACGGGCATCACCTTTAGCGAGGACACCGTGCGTCGCCTGGTCGAGATGCCCACGGCCGCGCCCGATTTCCGCATCTTCTGGGACAACGCCTACTGCGTGCACGACCTGTACGACGAGACCGACGAGCTCGCAAACATCTTTGACCTCGCTCGCGCGGCGGGCACCGAGGACCGCGTGGTGGCCTTTGCCTCGACGTCCAAGATCACCTTCCCGGGCGCCGGCATCGGCTTTATCGGTGCGAGCCCCGCGGTTATCGCGGAGTTCTCCAAGCGCCTGAAGGCCGGCCTCATCAGCGCCGACAAGCTCAACCAGCTGCGTCACGTGCGTTTCCTTCCCACCATCGAGGCGGTCAAGGAGCACATGAAAAAGCATGCCGAGTTCTTGCGCCCGCGCTTTGAGGCCGTTGAGCGTAAGCTCACCGAGGGCCTGGGCGATACGGGTTGCGCCACTTGGACGCATCCCCGCGGCGGCTACTTTGTGAGCTTTGATGGCCCCGAGGGCTCGGCCCAAAAGGTCGCAGCGCTTTGTGCCGACCTGGGCGTCAAGCTTACGCCGGCTGGTGCCACCTGGCCTTATGGCAAGGATCCGCGCGACACCAACATCCGCATCGCGCCGAGCTATCCCACGGTCGATGACCTGGAGGCCGCGCTCGACGTGCTGGTGCTGGCCGTTAAGCTTGTCGCTGCCGAGCTTGCTCGTGCCGAGCGCGCCTAACGCCTAGGGCCCCGCAAGTCCGCGCCCAGTACTATCCGCACTTTCGATACGTAAAGGAGCGTATACATGGATTTGGTTATTTCCACCAACCCCACGCCGGAGATCTACACCATTAAGGTAACCGGCGAGATCGATATCTCTAACGCCGATAGCCTGCGCAATGCCATCGACTTGGCGCTCGAGCAGCCCACTGAGGCCGTTGAGCTCGATTTTGCCCAGGTGAGCTACATCGATTCGACGGGCATTGGCGTGCTCGTGGGCGCCGCGCACCACGCGGTCGACCACGGTAAGCGCTTTAGCTGCACTAATGTGCAGCCCCAGGTGATGCGCGTGGTTCAGCTGCTGGGCGTCGACCAGGAGATTTCGATCACGGCGGCATAATCTTTGCCCCCAAAAGGGGCGTGCCGTTTGGCATATGTTTGTGATGCGCTCGGACGTTTTGGCGTCCGGGCGCTATACTTGACCGAATGAATAGACGAGTTCCGGCCGAATGGCGCGGTGCGGGCTCGACTCACATCGAGCCTTGGAGGTATGTGTGTTTGGTATTGGAGAGGGTGAGCTGGCAATCATCGTGGTCTTCGGCTTTTTGCTGTTTGGCCCGGATAAGCTCCCGCAGATGGGCCGCACGATCGGCCGTGCCATTCGTCAGTTCCGCGAGACGCAGGAAAAGATGACGGCCGTTGTTCAGTCCGAGATCATCGATCCGGTAAGCGAGGCTGCTTCGGCTCCGGTCAAGCCCAAGAAGGCTGCCGTCGATGACGATTCCGATGCGGACGAGGATGCCGCCGGGACGGCTGCACCCGCAAAGAAGGAGACCTTTGCCGAGCGCCGTGCCCGCCTTGCCGCCGAGAAGGCCGCGAGCGAGGGTGCCACCGAGGACGAAGGCGCTGCTGATGAGGCCGAGAGCGCCGAGCCCGCCAAGGCCGAGCCTGCTGCTGCCGCCCTCGAA
>UQTD01000057.1 GCA_900543845.1 uncultured Collinsella sp. | reverse complement strand
GCCGGCGGGCGCCGTTGTCTTGAAGACGAAATGATTCGTTTTCCTCCGTCCCCAAGGGATCATTACAGCGAGTCGATAAAGCGCTGTTGGGCGGCGCGCCCCGCCTCGTCCCACTTAAAGACGCCGGCGTTGTCGAGCACGTGGCCAAACACCACGCCGACCTCCTCGTGCAGGATATCGATGGCGTTATCCGCCGTAAGCTCATCGGCACGACGAACAAAGACGTCCTCGGCCCATGCGGCGTGACTGCGGCAAAGGTCGTCGCCCTCGAGCGCGCCGGCGAGATCGTAGCTGGCGTCGGCCTTGGCCGCCAGCAGGTGCTCGCGGACAGCGCCGAGCTCGGGAACCAAGCGCGGCGGTAAAATGGCCAGGCCCATGACCTCGATCAGGCCGATGTTTTCCTTTTTAATATGGTGATACTCGGCATGCGGGTGGAACACGCCCAGCGGATGCTCGTCGGTCGTGATATTGCAGCGAAGCGCCAGATAGGCCTCGTAGATCTCGCCGCCGGCATTGCCGCGGGAATCGACGCGGCGGATGACGGGCGTCACGGTGTTGTGCGCTACACCGTCGGCTGTGTGCGCGACGATGCCAACCGACTCATCGGTCCACTCGCGCCAGGCGAGGATAATCCTCTCGGCAGCGTCGAGCAGCTGAGCGCGGTCATGCGAGCGCAGGCGCAGCACCGAGAGCGGCCATTGCAACACAGTGCCGGTGACCTGGTCAAAGCCGGGCACGCTAAACTGTGAGACCTCGGCGGCATGCATCATGGGGAACTCGTGCGCACCGCCCTGGAAGTGGTCGTGCGAAAGAATCGAGCCGCCCACGATGGGCAGGTCGGCGTTGGAGCCAATAAAGTAGTGCGGGAACAGGTCCACAAAGTCGAGCAGGCAGGTCAGTCCCTTACGGTCGACGTGCATCGGGCGATGCTCGGAGCTCATGGCAATGCAGTGCTCGTTAAAGTACGCATACGGGCTGTACTGGAAGCCCCAGCGCTCGCCGTCGAGCTGGATGGGGATAACGCGCAGATTCTGGCGGGCGGGGTGAGCGCCGCCGTCGGCTGCGGCGGAACGTCCGGGATAGCCCTCGTTTTCGATGCAGAGCTGGCAGGCGGGATACTTCTCGCCCGTGTTCTTGGCTGCACCTGCCGCGGCGATATCGCGCGGGTCCTTCTCAGGCTTGGACAGGTTGATAGTGATCTCCAGGTCGCCCCAGTTGGTGGAAGTGCTCCATTTGATGTTGCGCGCGATGGCGGCGCGGCGCACGTAACCGGCGTCACAGCACAGGCCGTAGAACCAGTCGGTCGCGGCGCGGGGCTCGTGGACGCCCATACGTCCGTTGAACTCCTCGTTTACAACCGAAGGCCTCGGCATGAGCCCGCCCATGATGCGCATGGCGATGCGGTCGCGGCCCGACGCCGTGTCCTCGGCAGCACCGTTGGCCACGGCGGCCTCGGAAAGCACGGCAAGCGTGCCCTCCAGGTCAAAGTCGGGGAGTGTATTGGGGTGCAAGAGAGAAATCTTCTCGGTCTTGAGCGCCCAAGCCATGTCGAGTGCGGGACCCGTGGCGCCGATGCACTCCAAAATGGTGTTGTATGCCCAGATGCGATCGTCCTGGCCGATCATCGATCGGTGGATAGCGTACTCGATCAGGTTCTGCGCGGCCTCGCGCACGTCAGTCATTACAGCCATGCCGCGTAAGCCCCCTTGTCAGAGATGGCGTAGTGACGGGCAGAGCCCTCGCCCAGCCAGCTGTTCATCTTGGTGATGAAGGTGTCGACCAGATCGAGCGGCACGAAGGCCTGGATGGTACCGCCAAAGCCGCCGCCGTGAATACGAACGGCGCCACGACCATCGAGCACATGCTCGGCAAGAGCAAGCGCGTACATGGAAGGCTGCTCGGCACCCAGTTTGGCAACAACATTCTGCAGGTACATGGCAGAGCTAGCGCCGGACTCGCGCGTCAGGACCAGGAACTGGTCAATGTCGCCGGCGTTAAGGGCTGCCCAACGCTTATCGACCAGACCGTTCTCGTACCAGTAGTGAACGGCGCGCAGGCAGGCGCGGTCGCCCAGCTTGGCGCGCAGCTCGGGGAGCTTGGCGTCAAAATCGGCAACGTTTACCTCGCACAGGCGTGCCTTGCCAAACTCGGCGGCGACGTCTTGCATCTCGCGCGGAACGGCGGCGTAGTCGTCGGTGGCGGCCACGTGGTCGGCGCCCACCTTAACGAGCACGAGCGCGTAGCCGTAATCCTCAAAGTTGAGCTCGAGCTTCTGGGTCTTAGGCTGAGCCTGGTCCTCAAAGTCCATGTAGGCAAGGCCGCCCAGACATACGGCGGCCTGGTCCATCAGACCGCAGGGCTTGCCGTAGTAGTTGTTCTCGGTGCGCTGGCTCATCTGAGCGAGCGTGACAGGTTCAATGGCGGGCGCGCCCCAGAGCGTCTCCATGGCACGACCGTACGCGGCCTCGACGGCGGCAGAGCTGGAAAGGCCGCCACCCGAGGGGACGGAGCAGGTGAAGGCGAAGTCGAAGCCGTGGGGCTCAACGCCAAGGGCTGCAATCTCGTGCGCCATGCCGCGGACGAGGCTTGCGGACGCGCCCTTCTCGGACTCCTGAACATCCAGCGTGTCGAGCGTGATCTCAAACGTAGGATAGCCCTCGTCGGCGACGCGAATCTTGTTGGAGTCGGTTGCCACGGCGATACCGTCAACGGCGACATCGAGCGAGCCGGCGATAACGTGACCGCCCTCGTGATCGGTGTGATTGCCGCTGATCTCGGAACGCCCGGGCGCGTGCACGTAGAGCACCTGGCGCTCGTCGATGGGGCCAAACTCCTCCTCAAACAGCTTGGTGAGGGTGGCGAGTATCTTTTCGTCGGGGGCGGTCATACGGGTCCTTTCCTTGACGCCGGAGAGACTGGTCCGTGTCATTATGAGTACGTTAACAATTTTGAGCACCACAAACCAGACGTTTGCGGCGCCGCACGTTAAAGGATATGTTAACGTACTCATAACACAATCTATCTCCTTTTTTGAGAATCTGGTAATCGGTAGAAATACAGCCGTGAACGGTGTTGCCGTATGGACATATGGAGCAAAAGAACCGCTGATAGAAAAAGTAGAGTACGTTAACATGCGTCCGATGATAGCGGGCCTCGGTGCGGGGTGTGTTTCTGCCCGGGCCGACATTCGCACTATTCAGATCCTGCGAGAGCGAAGGTGATTTTGTGGCAAGGCGCCCTTCCAACGATACAGGTACGCGTCCGGTATCCATGGCCGACGTTGCCCGCGCTGCCGGTGTTTCGCAACAGACGGTTTCGCGCGTTGCCAACGGATTGCCCAACGTTAACGAGCAGACGCGTCAGCGTGTGCAAGCCGCTATGCAAGAGCTCGGCTTCCGTCCGAGCTATGCCGGTCGTTCGTTGCGTGACGGCCGTTACCATTCGGTCGGCTTGTGCGTCAACGATGTCACCAAGTTTGGCAACCTCTCAATGATCGACGGCATCGCCAGCGCTGCTCGCGAGCATAATTGCGCCATCACGTTGGTCGAGATGTCCAAGACCGAGGAGTTTTCGCTTGCCGAGGCCACGCGTCGTATGGCCGCATTGCCGGTGGATGGCATCATCATCGGCATGAGTCGCATGGCGCCCGATTTTGAGACGTTTGATCCACTGCCGGGCATTGGCACGGTCATCGTTACCATGTATGCGCACCCGCGGGTGACTACGGTCGACTCCGATCATTACGGCTGCTCGCTGTTGCTCATGGATCATCTGTTTGAGCTGGGGCACGAGCAGATTCGTTATATCGGCGGCCCGTCCTTTTCGGTCGACGAGCAGTTCCGTCGCGCCGGCTGGCAGGATGCGCTCGAGCGTAAGCACATCGAGCCGGCAGAGCCGCTCGAGGGCGACTGGTCTGCCAACAGCGGTTACGAGGCCGGTAGGTACCTGGCCGAGCACGATCGCACCATGACGGCAATCTATGCGGCAAACGATCAGATGGCAAATGGCGCCATCGCTGCATTGCGCGATAGCGGCTTGCGCGTGCCCGAGGACGTGAGCGTGGTGGGCGTCGATGACTCGCTCGACGACTTTGTCGCGCATAACGAGCTTACGACCGTTCGATTCGATTTGCATCAGCGTGGGCGCGAGGTATTCGAGCACGCGGTTCCCGAGGCGGGTACGGCGGGCAAAACCGTTGCTATTCGTATTCCCGGCCAGCTCATCATTCGACAGAGCACGGCAATACCGCGCGCATAGTTTGTGCAGGTAAACGGAGCTTTATCGCATTTCAATAACAATCGTTAAGGATGCCGGCAGATAGCTGTGGCTCTAAAGGCGAGTGCTATGATAGACGGGTTCTTTTGTCTATCTAGGAGGCTTTGCCTGATGGAGATCACCAAGGATATCCGCTACATTGGCGTCGACGATCACGACATCGATCTGTTCGAGGGCCAGTACGACGTGTCCGAGAACGGCATGGCATACAACAGCTATGTTATCTTGGGCGATAAAGTCGCTGTCGCTGATTCGGTCGACGCTGGCTTTGTCGACGAGTGGCTCGGCAACCTCGAGGCCGTGCTCGATGATCGTACGCCCGACTACCTGGTCGTCCATCACATGGAGCCCGATCACTCCGCCGGTATCGCCGCCTTTATGGAGCGCTATCCCCAGGCGCAGATTGTGGCCAGCATGGGCGCTTTTCGCATGATGGTCAACTACTTTGGCACCGACTACCCCGAGCGCAAGATGATCGTCAAAGATGGCGACGTGCTCGACCTGGGCGGCCACAGCCTAACCTTTGTCGGCGCCCCCAACGTACACTGGCCCGAGGTGCTGTTCTCTTACGAGGCAACCGACAAGGTGCTCTTTAGCGCCGACGGCTTTGGCAAGTTTGGCGCCAACGACATCGAGGATCCCGAGGGCTGGGCTTGCGAGGCTCGCCGTTACTACTTTGGCATCGTGGGAAAGTTCGGCAAGTTTGTGCAGGCCGTGCTCAAGAAGGCCGCCAATCTGGACATCCAGATCATCTGCCCGCTTCACGGTCCTGTTCTTAGCGAGAACCTGGGCTATTACCTCGACACCTACAACACCTGGTCGAGCTACCAGCCCGAGGACGAGGGCATCACGATTGCCTATGCGAGCGTGTATGGCCATCTGAAGGCTGCCGTTGAAGAGCTCGCATCTGCGCTCGAGGCCCGCGGCCAGAAGGTCTCCGTCTTTGACTTGGCTCGCGATGATATGGCCGAGGCCGTTGAGGACGCGTTCCGCTATGACCGACTGGTGCTCGCCTCCATCACCTATCAGGGCGAGATCTTCCCGTTCATGAGCACCTTTATCCACACGCTTGCCGAGCACGCCTATCAGAACCGTACGGTGGCACTCGTTGAGGCTGGCTCCTGGGCGCCCACCGCTGCCAAGGTTATGACCAAGGAGCTCGAGGGCATGAAGGACATCGCCCTGACGCAGAACAAAGTGACCGTCCTGGGTTCGCTCAACGACGCATCGCGCGCCCAGATCGAGGCCCTCGCTGACGAGCTTTCCAAGTAGCGACACGTTCACTTTTGACGCTCAACCACCACAAAGGGGACAGGCACCTTTGTGGTGGTTTTTGTTTAAGCGTCAGCGATGAGGAGATTTGGGCGGGCGTCGTCGACGATCTCGGCGATTGAGGTGGCAACGGCATGATCGGGGTCACGGTCCATCACGATGGTGTCGACATCTGCCAGCTCGGCAAAGCGGTACATGCCACGTCCGTTAACCTTGCTGGCGTCCATGAGGGCGACGCTTTGACGGGCGGCGCCGACCATAGCCGCTTTGGTCTCGGCCATCTGCGGAAAGTCGGTCGTAAAGCCGCAGCTGGGGACAAAAGCGCCGGGGCACATGACGGCAAGGTCGGCGTGGACCATTTGGAGCGCCTGCATGGTAAGTGGGCCGTACAGATAGCGATGACCTTTGCGCAGTGCCCCACCCAGCATGACGACATCGACCGAGGGCATGCTCTCGTCGATATAATCGGCGATGGTAATGTCGGCCGTGATGACGGTGATGCCGTCGCGCTGATCGAGGAGCCGGACAAACTCGAGAGCGGTGGTGCCGGAGTCGACGAGCAGGGTGTCACCATTGCCGACGAGCTCGATGGCGCTTTGCGCGATGGCCTGCTTGGCGGCGACATTGACGTTGATGCGGCGATCCTGGGTGGATACGGTCAGTCGCTTCTGGAGAGACACGGCGCCACCATGCGTGCGGCGCAACTTGCCGGACTCGGCGAGCGCGTCCAGGTCGGCGCGGGCGGTAACGGAGGACACGCCAAAGGTCTGGGCGATTTCTGCCACTTGCACCGAGGCGTTATGCTCGAGCATCTCCATGATGGCGGAACGACGCTCATCGGCGAAAGCTCGGGTTGTTGCGTGGGCCATGTTTGCTCCATTCTCGGCTAAATTTGTAGGAATTGTGTTGAGTTTATTTTCGTTCATTTTCTTTTTGAGTAAGAAAACACCTTTCGATTACTTATCTTTTCTATAAAAAAAAGACGCTGAACGCCCAAAATTCAATATCGAATACGCCCACTCGGCTCCAATTCCTTCCGTTTACTTTTCAAAAACGACTGTATTGACCTGCATGGGCTCAATATCTCGCACATGCAAAGCCGCTGAATTTCATACAATGAGCGCAGTAAAACGCAAGGTAAAACGCCTTGCGGACACGTACGCCCGATGTCCAGATGCGGGCGAGGGAGAGGAGCAAACGCTCATGGCACTTGTTACCACCGAAAAGATGCTCAAGGACGCTCAGGCCGGCCACTACGCCGTCGGCGCGTTCAACGTCGAGAACCTCGAGTTTGTTATGGCCGTTCTGGCCGCTGCCGAGGAGACCAAGTCCCCCGTCATCATGCAGACCACCCCGGGCACCATCAAGACCGCTGGTCTGGACTACTTCTACGGCATGGTCAAGGCTGCCGCCGAGCGCGCTTCCGTGCCCGTCGCCCTGCACCTCGATCACGGCGATGGCTATGATCGCTGCATGCAGGCTTTCCGTACGGGCTACACCTCCGTCATGATCGACGGTTCGCACGAGTCCTTCGAGGACAACATCGCCCTGACCAAGTCCGTCGCCGACGCTGGCCGCGCCATGGGTGTGCCCGTCGAGGCCGAGCTTGGCAAGGTTGGCGGCAAGGAGGACGACGGTCCCGCGGTTGAGGGCGAGAGCCCCTACACCGATCCGGCCGAGGCCAAGGAGTTCGTCGAGCGCACCGGCTGCACCTCGCTGGCCATTGGCGTTGGCACCAGCCACGGCGTGTACACGAGCGATCCGCACATCGAGCAGTCCGTGGTCAAGGCCATCCGCGACGCCGTCGACGTGCCGCTGGTCCTGCACGGCACCTCTGGTGTGCCCGATGAGCAGGTTGCCGAGGCTGTGAAGAACGGCATCTGCAAGGTTAACTACGCCACCGAGCTGCGTCAGGCCTACACCAAGGGCTTCATGGCCTACATGGCCGAGAACCCTGCCTGCTTCGATCCCAAGAAGCCGGCCAAGGAGGGCATGCGTGAGATCACCGAGCTGGTTAAGATCCGCATGACCAACCTCAACTCTGTGGGCAAAGCAGAGTAATAGCAAGGGTACTCCGACTCGCTACATATCCCGGGGAGGGACGAGGGCTTAGTTCCCCAATCGTCCTCGGGCATGCAAAAAGCCTCGCTGCGCACTTCGTGCGGCGAGGCTTTTTGCCCCCTGCGGAAAGATTGGGGAACTAAGCCCTCGTCCCTCCCAGGTTGACCTACTCGAGGTCGTCGCCCTTGTGGCGTTGGGGCGGAATAGTGGTGCGCGAGGGGCGCTTTGTTGATGAGGGGTTAGTATGCCCGGGCTTGGTTGGGGAATGACTTGTTTAGGGATGCTTGGAGCTTTTCGAAGGATGCTCGCAGGTTGAGTTCCTGGTCGGTTGAGCGTTTGGCTTTTGTGGTGGGGGAGTCGAGGAGGCCGTTTCTCTGTGTCGGGGGGAAGGAGAAAAGGTCTGCATGTTTTAGGGATGGCTGCTGTGCTGCGTCATTGGAAGAATGCATGCTTATGCGGCCTCCTCGATGTCCACCAAAAGGTTGCACACGGGGCGTGCTGCTAGGTCCCGTGCGTTGGCAGTATTATGCCGCGGCTGTTGCAAAGAAGCGCTAAAGAAAGGCTTAACCTGGTTTGGTTTTACGATGAAACTGCAGGTCAGAAGTATCGAGTAACACTCTTGAAAGGTTTTGAGCTTAAGGGCTTTCTAAGGTTTGTGGCGCGGATGTGGCTCGCCTGTGTGGGGCGTGTGGATGGCTCGTTCTTAGCGCTGCGGCTCTGCGGCGCGCACCTGCTCGATGACTTTTTCCATCGTGGCGTCGATGCGGTCTTTTTTGAGCTCGCATTCCCAGATGGTTATGGGTGTCCAGCCCATTTGGGTAAGCGCGGAGATGGCGGCTCGGTCGCGCTCGACGTTGCGACGGAACTTTGCCTCCCAAAATTCAACATTGCGCTTGGGCTGGCTCGGATTGCACTTAGGGCAGCGATGCCAAAAGCAGCCGTTGACGAAAATGGCGATCTTGCGCCCGGGAAAGGCGATGTCGGGCTTACCGGGAACCTTCCATTCCAAGCGATAGCCCGTAAGGCCCGCTGCGCGCAGGCGCTGGCGTACGAGCAGCTCGGGCTTGGTGTTGGCGCGCTTGTTGCCCTTCATGGACTTTTTGATGGCGGCGCGACGGCGGACCAGTTCGCGCTCGTCAGCGGAGAGGTCGGAGGTATCGACGCCGTCGAGCAGACCGGGCTTGGGGCGCTTTTTGCTACGGCGCTTAGGTGCGCGCTTGGGTTTGGTGGCGGGTTTGTCGGCTGTGTTGGGCGCGGCGTCATCGGCGGAGCTTGCCTCGAGCCGGTCTTCCTTCAGCTCGATCAGGGCATCAATGAGCCCCTTGTCGGCGGGCATCCATTCCACCGTGGCAAGCGAGGTGCGCGGAATCCAGCGGATATCGAGCTGGCGGTCGTGCTTCTGAGGCTCATCGGATTCATCGGCGAGCGAGCAGTAGTAGCACTCCATGGAGAGATGAAAATCGGGGTAGTCATACTCAACGGTATAGAAATCGCGCAGGTTGGTGACTTTGACCTGCAGCTCTTCCATGAGCTCGCGGCATACGGCGTCCTCGGGCGTCTCGCCGCGCATGAGCTTGCCACCGGGGAACTCCCAAAGTCCCTGCATGTCGCCATAGCCGCGCTGCACGGCCAGTAGCTCGTCGGATCCTTCCTTGCGAATGATCCCAGCGGCAACATGAACAGTCTTCAACAGGAGTCCTCTCTCAACATCAACACGTGGCAGGGTAGCTATCCGTACCTTACACAACGGTAAGGCAAGCGTAAGCCATATCGATGGTAGCCGACTCGTCTTCTTGCGACTATAGATGCCGTAGACTAATCGCAAGAAAGGACTCGGTATGCAAACCACGCACATGGCGACCCCGGTACTGGAGGTCGCGCATCTCGAAAAGGTATATGGGGCGCTGGGCAACGTGACCCGCGCGCTCAACGACGTCAGCTTTACCGTCAACCGCGGTGAGTTCGTGGGCATCATGGGCGCTTCGGGCTCGGGCAAGTCGACGTTGCTCAACTGCGTGTCGACCATCGATAGCGCCACGAGCGGCACGATCCGCATCAACGGGCAGGACGTGACGCGCATGAAGCAGGCCAAGCTCTCGCAGTTTCGCCGCGAGGAGCTCGGCTTTATCTTCCAGGACTCCAACCTGCTCGATACGCTCACGGCACGCGAGAACATCGCCCTGCCGCTCACCATTGCCCGCACAAACTCGGCAGAGATCTCGACCCGCGTGCAGGATGTGGCAGCGCGCCTGTCCATCAGTCAGGTGCTCGACAAGTATCCCTACCAGATGTCCGGCGGCCAGCAGCAGCGCGTTGCCGCGGCTCGCGCGCTCGTCACCGACCCCACCATGATCATGGCCGACGAGCCTACCGGCGCCCTCGACTCCAAAAGCGCCCGCCTGTTGCTCGAGAGCCTAGAGGCCCTCAACCGCCGCCTGCGCGCCACCGTGCTCATGGTCACGCACGACAGCTTTGCCGCCAGCTACACGAGCCGTGTGCTGTTTATCCGCGACGGCAAGATCTTCACCGAGCTGCGCCGCGGCGACACCGACCGCCGAGAGTTCTTCGACCGCATTATGGAGGTCGTTGCCATGATGGGCGGTGAGGGCTCCGATGCTCTGTAAACTCGCTTGGGGCAACGTCCGCCGCGCCGGCCGCGACTACCTCGTCTACCTTTTGACGCTCACCCTGGGCGTCACGGTCTTCTATGCCTTTAACACCATCTCGATGCAGGTCGACATCGCCGGAATCGATGAAGAGGGCTTGGCGCAGGTTATGGGCAGCATGCTCGGCGACCTGACGTACTTTTTGGCCGGTGTCATGGCCTTTTTGATGGTGTATGCCAATAACTTCATCATGAAACGCCGCAAGAAGGAGTTTGGCCTGTATCAGGTGCTCGGCATGGGGCGCGGACGCGTCGCCACGATCATGGCGCTCGAGACGGTGATTGTCTCGGTCGTGGCCTTTGTCGCCGGCATTGTGCTGGGTGTGGGACTCTCCCAGCTCATGACGTTCTTTACGGCCTCGCTTTTTAAGACACAGATCGCCAATTTCCACTTCTTTTTCTCGGTGCATGCGTTCAACCTGACCCTTGTCTGCATGCTCGTGATGTTCGTACTCACGTTACTGCTGAACCTTCGCGCCGTGCGTCGTACCAAACTCATCGAGCTTATGGGTGCTGAGCGTCGCAACGAGAGCATCAAGACGCGCAACCCCTGGATCGCGATTGCCATCTTTGCCGTGGGCGCGGTGCTTGTGGGCGTGGCCTATTACCGTCTGCTACGTGATGGGTTCCCGCTAACCGCGACGGACAGCAAGCTGCAAGAGGCCATGAACCAGTTTGGTATTACGACCGCTATGGTTACCGTGGGCACCTTTGCCCTGTTCTGGGGACTCTCGGGCATGCTCATCAAGCTGCTGCAGAGCCTGCGCGGCGTGTATTGGCGCGGCCTCAACATGTTTACCGTGCGCCAGCTTGCGGCCAAGGTCAACACGGTGTGCTTTTCGATGGGCGTCATCGCGATGCTCCTGTTTTTGGCCATCACCTCGGTGACGTGCGGTATGTCGATTGCCAACGTGATGAACGAAAACCTGGAGCGCTATAACCCTGTTGATGTGTCTCAGACGTATGTCTATTACACGCCCGATACGCTCGACTACTACAAAGAGTACGTCAATCCGCCTGAAGCCGATCGCATGGTGCTGGCCGATACAACGGTCGATTTGTACCCCGCATGGCACGGCAGGGACAGTTCGGCGGACAACAACGACGAGACCGGCAAGAAGGTCGATATCGCCGATGTTGCCGGTGAGCATGTGCAGATCGATTCGTATCTGAGTTACCCGTTTGGCGGCTCGAATCCTTCGGTGACCCCAAGTGAGATGTGCAAGATCATGGGCGAAAAGCTTCCCAAGGCGTTCGGGGGCAGCAATGCCGATACGATGGGTCTGTTTGTGACGCCGGCGAGCCAGTACAACAAACTGCGTCAGATGATGGGCGAGGAGCCGGTGCACATCGGTCACGACCAGTATCTGCTCACGTGTGATATGGGCGGCGAGCTGGTCGACCTGTACACCAAGTATATGGCTGGTGGCCATGCCCTTACCTTGGGCGGGCATACGCTCAAGCCCGCAACCGATAAGTCGGACGAAGATACGGCGGCCATCGCCAACTCGGCGATGGGCAGTAATCCGGGTACCGTCGTCGTTGCCGACGAGCTGTTGTCCCGGCTTAATCTGCAGCCGTATTCCAGTAGCCTGCTCGTTAACTACAAACAGGGGATGGATACGACCGAGGCAGACGAGAGCATTAAATACACTCTGCTCGACAATCTGCTCGTTGACGGCAAGTCGCCGGGGTCGTGGGGAACCTTCATCACACGCTCCGAGATGTACGTGCAAGCAGCGCAAATGAACGGTCTTATTAGCTACCTAGCCATCTACATCGGCTTTGTATTGGTCGTTGCATGCGCGGCGATTCTGTCGATCCAGCAACTCTCCAACGTGGCCGACGGCAGCCGCAGCTATCGTGTGCTGGCACAGATTGGCTGCGACGACCGCCAGATTCGCCATTCGGTGATGGCACAGCAGGCGGTATTCTTCCTGTTCCCGCTGGCAGTGGGCCTGGCGCACTCCTTTGTGGCACTTAAGGTGATCATCGAGATGGTGAGCATATTCGGAAATATGAGCATCGGCGGCACCGTGGGCCTCACCTGCGCGATCTTCCTGGCAGCCTACGGCGGCTATTTCCTGGTGACCTACCTCATGAGCACCGGCATGGTACAAGCCGCCATAGCCACCCGCTACAGCGAGTAACAAGCGGGCAAAACCGTCGCAAAATTAGAGGCGTATGACCGCCGCGAAGGGACCAGGGGCCCTTTCGCGGCGGTTTTTGCCAATCTGGTGCGTCTCAGATACAAGTGAGTAGACTTTTTTGAACCTGCCGAGCACATCGCGACAAATGATCTATAAAACTGCAGGTCAGAGCTGTGGCGTTTTAGGGCGTGCTCGGCCTTCTGCAAAAAGCCTACTCACTTGGTTTTTCTGCTAGAAGACCGCCACGAGGGAAGGCAACTCTCCCGGGTAGTCGTTGGGGACGTCCCCAACGGCTACCCAAGGAGTGTCCCAAACCGCCGGCAGAAAAGGAGCGTCCCTAACTGCCACATCCGGAGCAAGACAGCGCCGCAGGTAGAGGACGGACAGACACTATGACCCAATCCGAGGGCACTAAAAAGATAGGAGCCCCCGCTC
>UQTD01000056.1 GCA_900543845.1 uncultured Collinsella sp. | reverse complement strand
GCGGCGTCGACGCGGCGGCGGCCATCGCCGCAATTGACGTCGTCGCCCGCCCGCAGGCAACGCTCGACCTGCAGATCGCCCTAGACTCCCCCGTTGCCGGCGAGGGCGTCGTGGGTTCCGTGCTGCGCGTGTGCGCCCACGAGTACGCCACCGTCAACGTGACCTGCACGCAGACGCTCGACGACAGCTGGATTGCACTCGACGACACCGGTCTGTTCCTGGACGAGGGAGCACGCGTCAACGTGCAGCACACTGTCCTGGGTGCCGGCGCCAGCGCCACCGGCCTTGCCGGCGACCTGCTGGGCGATACCGCCAAGGTGACGATCGATACCGACTACCTGGGCGCCCGCGAGCAGGTGCGCGACTTTAACTACGAGCTGCGCCACCGCGGTCGCAAGACCGAGTGCGAGATCGACGCCAACGGCGTGCTGACCGGCACATCCAAGAAGGTCTACCGCGGCACCATCGACCTCGTACACGGCTGCAAGGGCGCAACCGGCACCGAGCGCGAGACGGTGCTCTTGGCCAACAAGGGCGTCGACAACAAGACCGTTCCCGTCATTCTCTGTGACGAGGACGACGTCGCCGGCAATCACGGCGCCACCATCGGTCACGTCCGCGAAGAGCAGCTGTTCTACCTCGCCTGCCGCGGCCTTGACCAAAACGCCGCCGAGGATCTGTTCATCCGCGCCAAGCTGGAGGACGCCGCGCTTTCCGCCACCGATGAGCGCACCCGCGCTGCCGTCGTCCGCTTGGGCAACAACCTGATCGATAACTTTGAAGAGGAGCTCGCATGATCGATACCGAGCACGTAAAATGCGATACCTGCACCGCCCCCGAGCCCATGGAGCTCGACGCCAGCGACGAGGCTTCGCGCGGCTGGCCCACCGTGGACATAGAGACTAATCCCTACAAGGCGCAGTTCCCGCTGTTCCAGCAGCATCCCGAGATCGCCTTCCTCGATAGCGCCGCCACCGCGCAGCGCCCCGCTTGCGTGCTCGACGCCGAGCGCGATTTCTACCAGCGCATGAACGCCAACCCGCTGCGCGGCTTGTACTCATTGTCCGTCGAGGCCACCGATGCCATCGCCAAGGTCCGCCAGCAGATCGCCGACCTCATCGGCGCCGCCCAGGCTAACGAAGTCGTCTTCACCCGCAACACCAGCGAGTCGCTCAACCTAGTCGCCAAGAGCTTTGCGCCCACAGTGCTGGAGCCCGGCGACGAGGTCGTCATCACCATCATGGAGCACCACTCCAACCTGATCCCGTGGCAGCAGGTCTGCCGCGAGGCCGGTGCCAAGCTTGTCTACCTCTATCCCACCAAGACCGGCCAGCTCACCACCGAGGAGGTTCTGGCCAAGGTGGGTCCCAAGACCAAGATTTTGGCCGTGGGTCAGGTCTCCAACGTGCTAGGCGTCGAGAATCCGGTCAAGAACCTCGGCAAGCTCGTGCACAAGTACGGCGGCTATCTGGTCGTCGACGGCGCACAGTCGCTGCCGCACATGCCGGTCAACGTGGCCGATCTGGGCGCCGACTTCTTTGCCTTTAGCGCACACAAGGCCATGGGTCCCATGGGCATTGGCGTGCTGTGGGGCAAGATGGACCTGCTGAACGCCATGCCGCCCATGCTCACCGGCGGCGAGATGATCGATTCGGTCACCGAGCAAGACGCCGTCTGGGCGCCCGTCCCCGAGAAGTTTGAGGCCGGCACGCAGGACGCCGCCGGCATCTTCGCCACAGGCGCCGCTCTCGACTACCTCGTCAACACGGTTGGCTACGAAAACATCCAGGCACGCGAGCAGGCACTCGTCCACTACCTTATGGGCGAGCTCATGCAGCTCGACTTTGTCCAGATCATCGGCTCCATCTACTGGGACAACCACCACGGCGTCGTGAGCTTTAACGTCCGCGGTATCCACCCGCACGATGTCGCGAGCATCATGGACATGGACGGCGTTTGCATCCGCGCCGGTCACCACTGCGCGCAGCCGCTGCTTACCTGGCTGGGCGTCGAGAACCTCGCCTGCTGCCGCGCCAGCGTGGCTTTCTACAACGACAAGGCCGACATCGACAAATTCATCGCCGGTCTGCA
Organism: uncultured Collinsella sp.; assembly: GCA_900543845.1. Taxonomy (GTDB): domain Bacteria; phylum Actinomycetota; class Coriobacteriia; order Coriobacteriales; family Coriobacteriaceae; genus Collinsella. The sequence continues at coordinate 11,083 of UQTD01000056.1, read as the reverse complement.
TCACGTTTGGAGCACGTTCAATGGGTAATCTGTACACCTCCACCACGTTTATGGAGCACAACTCGCACCCCGACTACAAGTACGAGATGGATGCCCCCACGCACGAGCACGACGGCATCAACCCCAGCTGCGGTGACGAACTCACCCTGCAGTTGCGTGTCGAGAACGGCGTGATCGAGGAGGCCTCATTTACCGGTCATGGCTGCGCCATCAGCCAGGCCAGCGCCGATATCATGGCCGACCTCATCACCGGCGAGACGGTCGAGGAGGCACGCCGCCTGGCCGGGCTCTTCCTCGCAATGATCCGCGGCGAGCAGCTCTCCGAGGAGGACCTGGAAGACCTGGACGAGGCCGCCCAGCTCAAGGACATCTCGCACATGCCCGCCCGCGTCAAGTGTGCCGAGCTCGCCTGGCGTACCCTCGACGGTATGCTCGAGGGGCAAGCTAACCAGTAGCGGATGCCCCAATGATTTTGATTGCCGGGCCGCCCGATACGGGCGGCCCGGTTTTTTTCATAACGAGCGCACACAGCCCACGCGTCCGGCGCCCCATCTGTCATTTATCGCACGGCCAACCGCAAACACGAGCGTTTTCCACCGTACCAAAGGCTTGCGACATGGCCACAGGCACGCCAGGCAATGTCCCAAGCCTCGTCTTGCCGGGCTCCGGCTCGACTCGCGCCTGCCGCGGACGGGTCCCATAGGGTGCGGCGTGCATTTTTTCGAGTATTCTGCACGCCAAGTCGTGTGTATACGCGTCGGAAGCGTTAATCAACATCTCCAGTCGCCTTTATATTGCGTTTTAGAACAAGCATCGTAGTCTCAGCGGGCGCAAACATGAGCTTCGGGAACGCATCGGCAGGCATAAATAGCTTCAGGGTCCGTATGTTGCAAAATTGCGGCGGTGCCGACAGCACCACGATGTAGAAAACTCCGCTTTTTGCACGGCACAGACGGGGGTAGGTACGGGCAAAAGCGAGCTGAGGAGTAATTTTATGCATGGCGGCGATCGTTCTATGCAAATCAAGAAGTGCAGTTACCGTACCAGGCTTTTAGAACAATGGTTGTGGCGGATGGGCGACCCCAGCTGCGGTGCCCGGGCGGCCCTACACCACGTTTCCGCCAGTTCTCACCGCCGTTCGCGCACGGGCGCGCACAATACGAGAAACGGTGCTTTTGCCAATCCCCGTATACCGCTCAATCTGGCGAACCGTAAACCCGGCATCGTGCAATCCGAGAATTACGATATTGCGCTGCGCCGGCGGTGCAGCTTTAACCCCGTGGAGCGGAACCCCGAGTCCCTTCGCCAATTTATCGGCAAAGGCGTGTCGCTCCCACTCCGCCTCTTTCATATCGCACGGCGCTGGCTCGCTGTCGTTGGGCGTCGAAAGCGAATGGGCAATAAAGCCCTCGGCAGAACCAAAAAGCTCAAGCACGCAAGAAGGATCAGAAAATCCCCTCGTCATATCGTTGTCATAAGCCCGTAGATACTCGGCAATGCTGCTCCACGGATAGCGCTCGATCAGAGCAATACCCGCCTCCTGCGGACCAGCGTGTACAGAGCGAATAGCCTCCATCACCTGCCAGTCGGTATCGAGCGAGCGGCGCTCAAAACGCTCACGAAACAGATGGCCCGTGCGCCCGGTACGTTTATTGAACCGACGAGCATACGTCAACAGCAGCCGCTGCATGCCCGCGCTCATTTCGTCCTCGTAATCCAAAAGCACCAAATCCACGTGGTCGCCCATGAGACACCACGCCACAATCGTCACCCGGGCATCACAGCAGCACTCACGCATCAGTTCCAGGAACTCCCAGCGATCCGCATCGTTCTCAAAGATCAGTTGCTTGCCTATACCGCGGGCACAAACATGGTAAAAACCGGTGATCGTTTTCCAAACGCGCTGCATGACGTTCCCTTCGCCGGGATCTACTTGCCATCCAATACAGCACGATTGAAGCGTGCCATCAAAACATTCACGCAAAACAATACACTCGCGCGGCCAAAGGCAGTAAACAGGCGGCGAACGGCACCGTTGCAACAGGTCAACCCCTGCAACGCTTACAAAAGCTGAGCAAAAGCTTGCCCAAGACGGACCCCCTCTACGGAAGTTCGCGACCTCAGAACATAGAGTTAAATCGTTTCAATTGAAAGTTCCACGCATCTCGCTACGAAAACTGAGCCGTTCGCCGAATATTCCGTGCATTTCGCGGTATTATAGGGGCTGCATGTCATGTCCCTTTCGAAGGGTCGCCCGGCAATCGCCAGCCACGACCCCCAGACGGGACGCCAACACGATAGAGAGGAGAGGCATGCAGTACTCACAGGAAGTGGAGAACATGTGCCCCGTTGCCAAGGGTGCATACCACGGCCCCGCACCCATCCCCGAGGAGGGCAAGTGGGTCCAGGCTAAGGAGATTTCCGACATCTCCGGTCTTACGCACGGTGTGGGTTGGTGCGCACCTCAGCAGGGCGCCTGCAAGCTCACGCTGAACGTCAAGGACGGCATCATCGAGGAGGCCCTCGTTGAGACCATCGGCTGCTCGGGCATGACCCACTCTGCCGCCATGGCTTCCGAAATCCTTCCCGGTAAGACCATCCTCGAGGCCCTCAACACCGACCTCGTCTGCGACGCCATCAACGTTGCCATGCGCGAGATCTTCCTGCAGATCGTTTACGGCCGCAGCCAGACCGCGTTCTCCGAGGGCGGCCTGCCCGTGGGCGCCTCCCTCGACGACCTCGGCAAGGGCCTTCGCTCTCAGGTCGGCACCATGTTCGGAACCAAGGCCAAGGGCGCTCGTTACCTCGAGCTCGCTCAGGGCTACGTCACCCGCATGGCTCTCAACGACAAGAACGAGATCATCGCGTTCGAGTTCCTGAACCTCGGTAAGTTCACCGACGCCGTCAAGGCCGGCAAGACCCCCGAGGAGGCCATCGCTGGCGCTATGGGCCACTATGGTCAGTGGGAGAACGCTGCCAAGTACATCGACCCGCGCACCGACGAGGAGACTCACTCCGTCGCCAGCGTGTTCCCGGTTCACGAGTAGAAAGGGAGGGAAATAACTATGACTGTTACGTTCGAAGGTTACGAGCGCCGCGCTGACAAGATCAACAAGTGCCTCGCCGACAACGGCATCGCCTCCCTCGAGGAAGCTCTGCAGATCTGCACCGACAAGGGCTTCAACCCGCGTGAGATCGTCAACAACACCCAGTCCATCGCCTTCCAGAACGCTGAATGGGCCTACACCCTCGGCTGCGCTCTCGCTGTCAAGCGTGGCGCCAAGTCCGCTTCTGAGGCTGCTGCCATCATCGGCGAGGGCATCCAGGCCTTCACCGTTCCCGGCTCCGTCGCCGAGGACCGCAAGGTCGGTCTGGGCCACGGTAACCTGGGCGCTATGTTGCTCTCCGACGACACCGAGTGCTTCGCCTTCCTGGCCGGCCACGAGTCCTTCGCTGCCGCCGAGGGCGCTATCGGCCTGGCTCTGAACGCCAACAAGGCTCGCAAGAAGCCGCTGCGCGTTATCCTCAACGGTCTGGGCAAGGACGCCGCTCAGATCATCGCCCGCATCAACGGCTTCACCTACGTGAAGACCCAGTTCGACTACTTCACGGGCGAGCTCAAGGTCGTCGAGACCATCCCCTACTCCGATGGTCCCCGCGCTGCCGTTAACTGCTACGGCGCCGACGACGTCCGCGAGGGCGTTGCCATCATGTGGCACGAGAACGTCGACATCTCGATCACCGGCAACTCCACCAACCCGACGCGCTTCCAGCACCCCGTCGCTGGTACCTACAAGAAGGAGCGCCTCGAGGCTGGCAAGAAGTACTTCTCCGTCGCTTCTGGTGGCGGCACTGGCCGTACTCTGCACCCGGACAACATGGGTGCCGGCCCTGCCTCTTACGGCATGACCGACACCATGGGCCGTATGCACTCCGACGCCCAGTTCGCCGGTTCTTCCTCCGTGCCTGCGCACGTCGACATGATGGGTCTCATCGGCATGGGCAACAACCCCATGGTCGGTGCCACCGTCGCCTGCGCTGTCGCCGTCGAGGAGGCCCTCAAGGCCTAATCGCGTCCGCGCGATGCTCATATAGTTGAGCCTTGGAGCCGCTATCCACCCGGGTAGCGGCTCTTTTTGTCCCTCCCTCAGTTGCGGTGAAATAGTTCCTAAAAAGCCGCCCCATCCTTCCAAACAGGAACTATTCCACCGCAACTTATTGAGAAGACGAGATTGGGGGTTAAGGTATCGGTGACACCCACCTTCCAATTTGGCCCTTTACCGATTTATCCAATCTTTGCATCACATTAGTCGATCGCCCATGCGACAATGCGCCGGACGAGAAAGGAAACCGATGGAATCGACTGATGTACTGGTAATTGGATCTGGCATTGCGGGCCTTTGCGCCGCCATCGAATCGGCACGCACGGGTGCAACCGTCGCTGTGGCAAGCGCCGGCAAGACCATGAGCGGATCGAGCTTTTTCCTGGGAACCTGGGGGCTCGGCCTTATTGGCCCCGTCGACGAAGGCGACGAGCAGGACCTCATCGACACCATCCAGGCCGTCGGCGGCGGCGCTGCCGACCCTACGCTCGTCCAGACGTTTGTCCACGGTATTCCTCAGGCCATCCAATGGCTCGAGCAGGATCTAGGTGTTGAGCTCCAGCGTCCGCAAAGTGCCGAGAGCGCCCAGCAGAAGCAGTTTATCCCCTGCTTTGACCATAAGACACGTATGTGGCGCGGCCTGACTCGCAAGCCGCTTGAAGACGCGTGTACGGCCCAGATCGAGTTGCTCGGCATTCGCTTACTCCCCCGCCACGAACTTATCGACCTTGTTGAGGATGCGAACGGAAAGATTGTCGGCGCCGTGCTCTACGACCGCGCAAACGAGCGTCTCGTACCTATGGCAGCCAAGGCCACTATCATCGCTGCGGGCGGCACGGGTGGCCTGTTCGAGCGCAGCCTCACTTCCGCCGACGTGCTCAGCTCCTCGCAGGCCATCGCGCTGGCGCACGGCGCATCGCTTACTAATATAGAGTTCATGCAGATGATGCCCGGCTTCATTGAGCCTAAGCGCAACCTGGTCTTTAACGAGAAGACCTGGCGCTACGTCACATTTGACCAACCGATCGATATTGCCGACGACAAGCTGGACGACCTGCTCGATCAGCGCTCCGGATATGGTCCCTTCACGTCACGCTTGGCCTCCCTCGCCATCGATCTTGCCATCGATCGAGCGGGCGCCGAAGGCCTCGCGCTCCACTACGACTTCCCCCGCGAGAACGTCCCCGAGTTTGTGCAGACCTTTGCCACTTGGCTACAAGACGAGCATAGCATCGCGCCGACCGACGAGATGCGCGTGGCGATGTATGCCCACGCCGCCAACGGCGGTATCAAGATCGACAAGACCGCGTGCACGGGCGTTGAGGGCCTCTACGCCTGTGGCGAGGCAACAGGGGGTATGCACGGCGCCGACCGTATTGGTGGCTTGTCGAGCGCCAACGGCATCGTGTTCGGACGCATCGCAGGCGCATCGGCAGCCCTTGCAGCGCAGAAAGAGCCTGAGACAGCCCTGAAAGCGGATATCGCCCTCCCACAGTACGGTATTGCTACAACAGATGCCGAACGCCTGACGCACGGCCTCAAACACACGATGAGCACCTATTGCATGATCAACCGCACCGAGACGGGTCTATCCGAGGCACTACACAAGCTTGAGGGCTTGAAGACGGAGGCGATGACTTTGAGCACGCAGAAAGCCCAGGACAGCGAAGTCGCAGCCCTCGCCCGCCTGCAATCGCAAATTAAGCTGGCAACCGAGATGGTCAAAGCCATGCGCAGACGGACCACAAGTATGGGTTCGCACTATCGAGCGGACTAAGCTGAGTACCCCTCTAGAGCAGAACACAACTAATCGATATCTATGGGCCCCGTGAGCTCAAAGCGACACGGGGCCCATTCGTGTCCGCGCGGGCAAATATACTCATTCTGAATACGGAGTCGACATAGTCCACGTAGACGAACGAACAGAAAGGAAGAGATATGGACAGCAGGGATATCGAGAAATGGCGTGTCGAACTTGACAGCTACGCCCATGTAGAAGACGGCGTTGAGTATTGGCTCGCACGCGATTTAATGGAGCCCCTCGGATACACCCAATGGCGTAATTTTGAGACTGCGGTTAAGAGATCCATGGCATCGTGTGACACTAATAAAATGCCTGTTGCCGCCCATTTTGCTGAGGCCAGCAAAATGGTAGATGCCGGCATCGCCAAACGAGCCGTAAAAGACTACAAGCTAACACGCTACGCATGCTATTTAATCGCCCAAAACGGAGACCCAAACAAGCCCGAAATCGCGCTCGCCCAGGCATACTTTGCTGTGCAGACGCGCCGCCAAGAGCTCATAGAGCAGCGCTTCGCAGAGATTCAGCGCTTGCAGGCGCGCCACTCGCTATCTGATTCAGAGAAACAGCTCTCGGGCATTGCATTCAGACGAGGCGTGGACTCCAAAGGATTCGCAATCATCAAGTCGAAGGGCGATAAAGCGTTATTCGGCGGCAGAAGCACGGCGGACATGAAGCGGCAGCTTGGTGTGCCCAAGAGCGCGGCATTGGCGGACAGGTTAGCCGATGTCCTCATCAAAGCAAAGGACCTTACGAACTCGATGACGGCCTTTAACGCCGAGGAACACGACCTGTACGGTCTGGACCAGATCAAGCAAGAGCACATCGAGAACAACACAAGCGTACGTGGCAGCCTCATCGACCGTGGAATTGTCCCCGAGAATCTACCGCCTGCCGAGGATACAAAGAAACTCGAACGTCGTGTGAAAGCAGACGAGAAAAAGCTCAAGGAGGGCACAGACGGATTCACCGACCCCCAGGGCAGGCTCGACTTGTAAAGCGTCTGTGCCCTTTCGGGTTCGACCCCATGCAAGGTCAACAAAAAAGCGACCAGCCGAAGCCAGTCGCTTTAACATGCTTTGGTGGGCCGTCAGGGGGTCAGCCTGCTGCGCAGGCGGCCGCTGCGGCGCTAAAGCGCCTTGCGCGCTGCGCTGGTAAATGCTTAGCATTTCCTCAGCTCCGCGCCCTTTCGGGTTCGACCCCATGTACGGTTAACAAAAAAAGCGACCAGCCGAAGCCAGTCGCTTTAACATGCTTTGGTGGGCCGTCAGGGGGTCGAACCCTGGACCTTGGGATTAAGAGTCCCCTGCTCTACCAACTGAGCTAACGACCCAAAGCTAAAGTCCGTTGTGACGGACTTTAGAGGAGATATCGTGTGGTGGGCCGTCAGGGGTTCGAACCCTGGACCTTGGGATTAAGAGTCCCCTGCTCTACCAACTGAGCTAACGACCCGATATCAACACGAAGCAAGAACTGGGGTGGGTAAAGGGACTCGAACCCTCGACCTACGGGACCACAACCCGTCGCTCTAGCCAACTGAGCTACACCCACCGTGTCCTGTGCGCTTCGCGCTCGACTATTATTGCAAGGAACGCCACGCGATGCAAGCCCCAATTTTCAAGAATTTTGAAAAGAGTTTTTCGAGCGCGTTTCGAGCAATTCCCACCGGTTTCATAGGAGTAAACTTGCCCCACTGCAAATGCTCGAAAGGACAAGCATGAAAGAACTCTCCAACCGTACGGCGACATTCACCGATTCGGTCATCCGCCGCATGACGCGCATCTCCAATAAGTACGGTGCCGTCAACCTCTCGCAGGGATTCCCTGACTTCGATCCTCCGGCGCAGCTGCTCGAGAGCCTCAGCACCATCGCGACCGACCCCAAGCCGCTCTATCACCAGTACTCCATCACCTGGGGCTCCCAGGCCATGCGCGAGGCGCTCGCGGCCAAGCAGGAGCACTTTATGGGCATGCCGATCAACCCCAACGAGAACATCGTAGTCACATGCGGCTCCACCGAGGCCATGATGGCCGCCATGATGACGGTCACGAACCCCGGAGACAAGGTCGTCATCTTCTCGCCGTTCTACGAGAACTACGGCGCCGACACGATTCTTTCGGGTGCCGAGCCCATCTATGTGCCGCTCAACCCGCCCACGTTCGACTTCGATCGCGAGGTCCTCGAGGCGGCCTTCCGCGACAACGACCCCAAGGCCATCGTCCTGTGCAACCCGTCCAACCCCTGCGGCAAGGTCTTTACGCGCGAGGAGCTCACCTATATCGCCGACCTCTGCAAAAAGTACGATGCCTACTGCATCACCGACGAGGTCTACGAGCACATCGTCTATGCGCCCCACGAGCACGTCTATATGGCCACGCTGCCCGGCATGTTCGAACGCACCATCAGCTGCAGTTCGCTGTCCAAGACCTACTCCATCACCGGTTGGCGCCTGGGCTACACCATAGCCCCGGCCGAGATTACCGAGCGCATCAAAAAGGTTCACGACTTCCTCACCGTGGGTGCCGCCGCTCCCCTGCAGGAAGCCGTCGTTACCGCTCTCAACTTCGACGACAGCTATTACGATGAGGTCCTCGACCTCTACACCGCCAAGCGCGACCTGTTCTGTCAGGGACTCGACAACATCGGTCTTGAGCATAACGTGCCGCAGGGCGCCTACTACGTCATGATGGACATCTCTGAGTTTGGCTATGACAGCGACCTCGACTTCTGCGAGGATCTCGCCTCCAAGGTGGGCGTGGGTGCCGTTCCCGGCTCAAGCTTCTTCCGCGAGCCCGTCAACCATCTGATTCGTTTCCACTTTGCCAAGCGAGACGAGACGCTTAACGCGGCGCTGGAGAACCTCAAGTCGCTACGTGATAAAATCAAGCCGCGCGGGTAAGGACGGCCCGGCAACTAAAGCAACCAAAGAAGCCCCGCACCGCCCGCCGCGTTGCAGGGCTTCTTTTTATAGCGCTTTCCTAATTTGGTTAGAGCCCTATACTTTAGTCACGGAGCAACTCGTCCCAGAGAGAGGAATACTATGGCAGAGCAGCAGCTTATCGGAGCGCTCGAGGCCGGCGGTACCAAGATGGTCTGCGCCACGGGCTATGCGGACGGTACGGTCCTGGAGCGCGAGCAAATTGCGACCACGACCCCGCAGGAAACCGTCGAGGCCGTCAACGCATGGTTTGCAGACAAGGGCATCACCGCCCTGGGCATCGGCGCCTTTGGCCCCACTGCGGTCAACCCTGCCTCGCCCCAGTACGGCAAGATCTTGGAGACGCCCAAGACCGCATGGCGTTACTTTGACCTACTGGGCACCATCCAAAACGAGCTCAAGGTCCCCTGCGGCTACGATACCGACGTCAACGTCGCCTGCTTGGGCGAGGTCACCTTTGGTTGCGCTCAGGGCCTCACCGACGTGGTGTACCTGACGATCGGTACCGGCGTGGGTGCCGGCGTGCTCTCGGGCGGTAAGCTCGTGCATGGCATGATGCATCCCGAGGCCGGCCACATCCTGGTCACGCGCGACCCGCGCGACACCATTGGCGAGCATAGCGCATGCCCCTTCCACGACAACTGCCTCGAGGGCCTCATCGCCGGTCCCGGCGTTAAAAAGCGCTGGGGCGGCAAGAGCGCCGGAGACATGGCCGATGACCCGGAGGCCATGGACCTGCTCGCAGGCTATCTGGCACAGGCGCTCATGACCTACACGCTGTGCTATGCCCCGCAAAAGATCATCATCGGCGGCGGCGTTGCCGACCACACCCCCATCGTGCCGCTCGCCCGCAAAAAGTGCGCAGAGATGCTCAACGGCTACATCGTCACGCTCGAGGTCAACGATATCGACACCTACATTGTCAACAATAGCCTCGAGGGCAAGCAGGGCATCATGGGTTGCCTGGCCCTGGGTGCCGCCGCGCTTCAGCAGTAGGCGCGCCAAAGGGGCGCCGCAACGTCCAGCAATCCCATCCGACGGGATAACGCCGCCACGCCCCGTATAAGCCCCAAAACAAAGAAAGGCCGCCTAGGACCAAACAATGTGTCCTAGGCGGCCTTTTTGGCACATATGAGCGATCGTAGAAGATATCGAAGCACAACGCCCGTCATCGCTCCGCAGCAGTCGATCATCACATCGGTGATCATACCGGCGCGACCGGGCACAAAGAGCTGAATCGTCTCGTCAATCGAGGGGATCAGCAGCAGGAACACCGCTGTGGGAAGCAGCACGTCAAAGGTGCGACGGCCCTCGATATCGAAAGCGTGCGTCGCCAGAATGCCGAGCACCATGTACTCGGTAAAATGCGCGCACTTGCGAACGACGAAGTTAGTCACCCATTCATACGGAAGCCCCATGCCGTGCAGAAAGCCGCGAACGGCCTCCATAATCGACAAGCTCAATGAACCGGACCCCGTGCCGGGAACCATCGAATTGCCCCAGATGAGCAGCACCATCAGGCAGGTCGCGACCGCCCATTTTCGATCGAGTTTAAGCATGCAGAAGTTATGCCTCCGCACAGAGCGGCTCAAAGCTGGCGGTGCCGCCCTCGATAACGCTCAGATAGGCACGGCCCGTGCGCCTCACCGCTGCAGACTGCAGGCGGTCGATCTCCTCCTCGAGAATCTGATTGACGCGCTCGTGACGACGGTTCTCCATGATGCCAGCAGCGATGGCCTCGGCACGCTCGATACCTTCGCGCGAGATGCGGGCGGTATCCTCGGGGAACACGGCGCTGTGGCGACCAACGTAAGCGGGGGCAGCGGGCTGAGGAGCAGGCGTAAACACCGGAGCGGTAACGGGAGCAGGCTCGACGACCTCGTCCAAAATTGCGGCAGCGGCGGCCCACATGCCCTCGTGGCCCGAATAATCGGCCATGGGGACGTCTTCCTCGGAAGCCGCATCGACAGGCTCGTCGACAGCGACGGACTGGGACGCAGAGGCCGGGACATCGACCGGGGCAGCGACCACATACGGCACGTCGTTCGAGATGACCGGCTCGTCAAGGTCATCGAGATCGATGGCCGCAGCAGAGGCGTCGCTGATGATCGGCATGTTGGCAAGGTTCGCGTTGTACGGCACCGCCTCCGCCGCCTGCCGCTGTGCAGGAGCGCCCCACAGCGAGCTTTCGGCAGCACGGCGGGCGGCAATAGTCTCCTCGTCGACGGCCAGCGGCTCGTC
>UQTD01000055.1 GCA_900543845.1 uncultured Collinsella sp. | reverse complement strand
CTCGCCGGTGCGGCGGTCGGCGCGCGGGCGTTCGTGCGGCGCCTGGTTATCGGGCGCGCGGCGCGGTCCGCGTGGGCTCGATTGTGGGAATTGCTCCATAAAACATCATCCAATGACGAGAATACTCAGCACATATTCATTGTAGCTGCCTGCTCCTGTGAATGCTTGCTGCTGGCGCAACCTCAAGGGCGCGTTCACATCAAAGTGAACTAAAGTTATAAGGGGTGCGAAGGCGCGCAATCGACGGTCGACGGTGGGTGCAAGGCCCGCAGACGAGGAGGTTTCCATGGCAGACAACGGCATTGTTGCGGTGTTCGGCAGCATGAACATGGACCTTTCGGTGGCGTGCGAGCGCATGCCGCGCGCGGGCGAGACCGTCGGCGGCAGCGGTTTTATCACCAACGCTGGCGGCAAAGGCGCCAACCAGGCCGTCGCTGCCGCGCGCATGGGCGCGCGCACGAACATGATCGGCGCGGTCGGGCGCGATGCGTTTGGTGCATCGCTCGTGGCGGGGCTCCAAGATGCTGGCGTGGACTGTGACTTTGTGGCGCGGTGCAACGACGTGGAGACGGGCACGGCGACCATCATTCGCTGCGAGGGCGACAACCGCATCGTGCTGTCACCGGGTGCCAACCATGCGCTTGCGGGCGAGGACGTTGCCTGCGCGCTGAGACGTCTGGTGGCCGATGAGTTCGACGGCGACGCCAGCGATATTGCCCCGGCTGCCGGCAGCGTCTTTATCGCTCAGGGCGAATGTGACCTTGCAGCGACTGCCGAGGCGCTTGTTTGCGCTCATGAGCTGGGGTTCTATACGGTCTTTAACCCGGCTCCCGCCTGCGATCTGCCGGCGGGAGCGTGGCCTGCGGTCGACTTGGTCTGTCCCAACGAGACCGAGTGCCAGGTTCTGACGGGTATCCTGCCCAAGGACGATGAGAGCTGCGCTGCTGCGCTCAGCGCCCTGCTCGCCAAGGGTGCCGGCGCCGCGGTCATCACGCTGGGTGGCGCCGGCTCGGTTACGCTTGGCGATGACGGCGAGCCGCTGCGCATGCCGGCGCTTTCGAGCACAGTGGTCGATACGACGGCCGCCGGCGATACGTTTATCGGCGCGCTTGCCGCGGCTCGCCTAGAGGGCTTGTCGCTCTTTGAGTGCATGGCCGCGGGTGCTCGCGCCTCGGCAGTGACGGTGTCGCGCCTGGGCGCTCAGCAATCGATTCCCACGCGCGCCGAAGTTGAACATTGGTTTGGTTAAACGATAAAGACGGAGAAGCGGAGTAGAACAATGGCAATCAAGAAGCTGATCCTTGATCTGGATATGGGTGTGGACGATGCGATGGCGCTGGCCTATGCCATCGCGAGCCCCGAGGTGGAACTCGTGGGCATCACCACGTGTTTTGGCAACGTGCGCGTCGACCAGTCGGCGCATAACTGCCTGGCGGTGCTCGACCTGTTGGGTCGTCCCGAGGTTCCGGTGTACCTGGGCGCCGATCGTCCCATTAAGGCGACTGAGCCCTATACACCGCCGGCGTCCACCACGCTTATCCACGGCAAGAACGGCATCGGCGGGGCGAGCGTGCCCGCGTCGCCGTACGAGCCGGTGGGGGCGACGTCGGCCGACGGTAACGCGGCGGTCGATTATCTGATTGATGCCGCGCGCACCTATGGCCCCGATTTGGTCTACGTTGCGACCGGCCCGCTCTCCAACCTGGCACTTGCCTTGGAGCGCGATGCGGCGGCGATGATGTCTATCGGCCGCGTGGTGGTGATGGGCGGCGCGCTTACCGTGCCCGGAAACGTGAGCGCGGGCGCCGAGGCCAACATGGCAAGCGATCCCGAGGCGGCCGATGCTGTGCTGCGCTCGGGCCGCAAGCTCACTATGGTGGGTCTGGATGTGACGCATCGCGTGGTGCTCACGCGTCGCGACATTGCCGGCTGGACGGGCTCGGGCACCATGGCCGGTTGCGCGTTTGCGAGCATGGTCGAGCACTACATTGGTTCGTACGAGATGAACGCCCCCTACCTGGGTGGTTGTGCGCTGCACGATCCGCTGGCCGTAGCCGTGGCGATTGACCCCACGCTCGTGGGTGCGCTCGGCTGTAACCTGCGCGTCGACCTGCTCGGCGAGTATCGCGGCCGCACCATTTGCGACGAGCGCCGTGTGGCCGATCCCGACAAGGGCGCACTCGTGGCGCTGACCGTCGACGCCCCGCGCTTCCTGTCCGAGTTCAAGACGCGCATGGCCCGTGTTCTTGGCTAAATGATTTCCGCGCCCCGCCCCATGTAGTCAATTTGGGACGGGGCTTTTTTAGCTACCGAGTAAATGTGCCCGTTGGGGAAATAGTCGTGCCACTTCGCTTGACAACAGGCTAAACTAGCTCATAAACATTTACTACTCTGTTTAGATTGAATTTGCGGTCGTTTAGCTGCCGAGCCACGGGGCGGTCAGGCCACGATGCTCGACCGCGACCGTTACTAGGGGGAACAATGGCCAAAGCAAGTGTTCGCGAGATCAGCCGCATCACCGGTTTTTCGCCTGCGACCGTGTCCAACGCACTCAACCGCAAGCGTAGCGTGAGCGAGGAGACCGCCAAGGTCATCCTGGAGTGCGCACAGTCGCTCGGCTACCAGCAATCGACGCAGCTCGAGAGCATCCAGTTTGTGCTTGCGCGCAAGACGGGCGCCATCTTGGACGAGAGCACCTTCCATCCCGCGGTCATCGAGGGCGTGGAGCGCCAGGCGCGCCGTCACGGCATGAGCACGAGCTTTGTCTCGCTCGACTTTAGCGACCTGGACGCCGTGCGCCCGCAGGTCGAGGGCCTGATTGCCGATCCGGCCGCCGCTATCGTGCTGATGGGTACCGAGCTGGGTGAGGAAGATTACGCCTTGTTTGCCAACGCTGCCGCCCACCTGATCGTGCTCGATGGCTGGAGCGATCGTCAGTACTTTGATGCCGTAGTTATTGCCAACACCGATTCGGTGCTGCGTGCCGTGGACTACCTTATCGAGAAAGGTCACAAGCAAATCGGCTATCTGGCGGGCGACCTTCGTATCCGCAACTTTAAGGACCGCGAGCGCGGCTATCGCCAAGCGCTTGAGGATGCGGACCTTGAGGCTAACCCGACATGGCGCGTCACGCTGGGCACCACGCTCGAGGGCGCCTATCGCGACATGGGCACGTGGCTCGACAATTCCTCGCGCGACGATCTGCCAACGGCTTTCTTTGCCGAAAACGACGTGCTCGCCGTAGGCGCCATGCGCGCGCTCAACGAGCACGGTATTCGCGTGCCCGAGGATGTTTCGATCATCGGCTTTGACGACCTATCTCTGGGTGCCTTCTCCAACCCGCCGCTCACCACGGTGCATGTTCCCAAACACGAGGTGGGCGAGATCGCGGTGCGCCGTCTGGTGGGCAACATCCGCAATCCCAAGAGCTATACCTGCAAGACGGCCGTGTCGACCTATTTTGTCGAGCGCCAGAGCGTGCGTGAAATCTAGGCGGAACGGCGCCAGACCTCAGAGCGGAAAAGTCCGCCAAAGGCAACCGTACATAACGCTACCAAGAGAGGGTCCTTCGGGGCCCTCCTTTTGTTGCCCTTGTATGTTCAGATTGTTTACATACCGTTTAGGCTGATTTCTCTACCGTTTACGGGACTTTCGCGCTAAACTTCTAAACAGAAGAGTAAAACATTTAGTAAACAGAACAAAACGAAACATGCGTCTGTTTACTGAACATGTGATTAGGGGAGGACGTACATGGACAAGATTAAGCTCGGCTTTGTGCCCACGCGCCGCAGTATCTTTAGCGCGCCGGACGCGATCAAGTATCGCGGCCTTACGGCTGATCGCCTGCGCGAGATCGGCGTCGACATCGTGGATATCGATGACATCAATGACGAGGGCCTGCTGTTCGACGACAGCCATATCGAGCCTATCGTCAAGAAGTTCCGCGCCGAGGGCGTCGATGGCATCATGCTGTGCCACGCCAACTTTGGCACTGAGTACGTTTGCGCTCGCCTTGCCCGCGAGCTCGGCCTGCCCGTGCTACTGTGGGGCCCGCGCGACGAGCGCCCCGAGCCCGACGGCACCCGTCTGCGCGATAGCCAGTGCGGCCTGTTCGCCACCGGCAAAGTGTTGCGCCGCTTCCAGGTGCCCTTTACCTACATGACCAATTGCCGTCTGACCGACCCCGAGTTCGAGCGCGGCGTCTGGGACTTTTTGGCCGTGTGCAACGTGGTCAAGACCTTCAAGCACACCCGCATCCTGCAGATGGCCACCCGCCCCTTCGACTTCTGGTCGACCATGTGCAACGAGGGCGAGCTGCTCGAGAAGTTCAACATCCAGCTTTCGCCCATCCCCATGACCGAGCTTGTCCAAGCCGTGCGCGACGCCCAGGCCGACGAGCAGGCCATGACCGCCATGCTCGCCCACATCGCCGACAGCTTTGAGATCTGCATCCCCGAGGACAAGGTCCCCGCGGTCGCCGGTCTTGCCATCGCCATGAAGAGCCTGGTCGAGAAATACGGCTGCAACGCCGGAGCCATCCAGTGCTGGAACGCTCTGCAGGACGAGCTGGGCATTATGCCCTGCGCCGCCAACGCCATCCTCAACGAGATGGGTATCCCTATCGTCTGCGAAACCGACATCCACGGCGCCATCACCGCGCTCATGGTCGAGGCAGCCGATCTTGGCCGTCATCGCGGCATGTTCGCCGACTGGACCGTGCGCCATCCCGATAACGAGAACGGCGAGCTGCTGCAGCACTGCGGCCCCTGGCCCTGCAGCTGCGCGGCCGTCAAGCCCAAGCTCACCTACCCGCTGGCATTCGATCACCCCGGTGCGCTGACGGCCGAGGCCAAGCACGGTGACCTCACCCTTGCCCGCTTTGACGGCGACAACGGCGAGTACTCGCTGCTGCTGGGCAACGCCCGCGGCATCGACGGCCCGGCCGGCATGGGCACCTATCTGTGGGTCGAGGTCGAGAACCTCAAGCGCCTCGAGGCCAAGATTGTCGAGGGCCCCTACATCCACCACTGCGTCGCTATTCACGCCAACGTGGTGCCGGTGCTCTACGAGGCGTGCAAGTACATCGGCATCGCCCCCGACCTATACGACCCTATTGAGCAGGACGTTAAAGCTTACCTGCGCGGTGAGTAGGGTCGTGCCTACTTTGTAGCAACGAGCCGGCGCGCTACCACAGCACCCAACCTTGCGGTTCAAGCCGTCGCTTGCGTACCAAAGTACGCGGCGCTCCTCTTTCACCGCAATCTTGGGCACTGTGGAAATGCGGTGGCTCTGACTTTAGAAATTCCCTGAAAGGAGTTTTTCGTGGCAACTATCGAAGAGCTTGAGTCCCTGCGTTGGGATCTTCGCCGCGATTGCGTCGACATCATCATGGCTGGCGCTGGCGGCCACATCGGCGGCGACATGTCGGTGATCGATGCCCTCATGACCCTCTACGCCAACCACCTCAACATTTCGCCCGAGACCGTCGACGATCCCAACCGCGATCGCTTCGTGCTTTCCAAGGGCCACGCCATGGAGGCCTACTACGCGGTGCTCTGCCACGAGGGCTATCTTGACCTCGACGACGTCAAGGCCCGCTTCTCCAAGTTCGGCAGCCCCTACATCGGCCACCCCAACAACAAGCTCAAGGGCATCGAGATGAACTCGGGCTCGCTGGGTCACGGCCTGCCCGTTGCCGTGGGCATGGCGCTCGCCGGCAAGATGGACGGCCGCGACTACCGCGTCTACACCATCATGGGCGACGGCGAGCTTGCCGAGGGCTCGGTCTGGGAGGGCGCCATGAGCGGTGGCAACTACCAGCTCGATAACCTGTGCGCGCTCGTGGACCGCAACCGCCTGCAGATCAGCGGCAGCACCGAGGACGTTATGAAGCAGGACAGCCAGGAGGAGCGCTGGGCTGCCTTTGGGTGGAACGTGCTGTCCATTCCGGGCAACGACGTCCAGGCCATCGACGCTGCGCTGACGCTTGCCGCCGAGACCTGCGGCAAGCCCACGGTCATCATCCTCAACACGGTGAAGGGCTACGGCTCGCCCGTTATGGAGGACAAAGCCAGCTGGCATCATCACCTGCCCAACGATGAGGAATATGCCCAGATCATCGCCGATTTCGCTGCCCATAAGGAGGCCATCAATGGCTAACAAGATCGCCAATCGCAAGGTTATCTGCGACACGCTGCTCGAGGCCGCGAAGACCGATAAGGATATCGTCGTCCTGTGCTCCGACTCCCGCGGCTCCGCATCGCTCACGCCGTTCTTCGATCAGTATCCCCAGCAGTCCGTCGAGGTCGGCATCGCCGAGCAGGACCTGGTGAGTATCGCCGCCGGCATGGCTTCGTGCGGCAAGAAGGCCTGGGCCGCCTCGCCGGCGTCCTTTGTGACCACGCGCTCGTATGAGCAGTGCAAGGTCGACGTCTCGTACTCCAACACCAACGTCAAGCTCATCGGCATTTCGGGCGGCGTGTCCTACGGCGCTCTGGGCATGAGCCATCACTCCGCGCAGGATATCGCTGCCATGAGCGCGATTCCCAACATGCGCGTGTATCTGCCGAGCGATCGTTTTCAGACTGCCGAGCTCGTGCGCGCCCTGGTTGCCGACAACAAGCCGGCCTATATCCGCGTGGGCCGCAACCCGGTCGAGGACGTGTATACCCAGGACGAGTGCCCGTTCCAGATGGACCGCGCCACCTGGGTGCGTCGCGGCACCGATGTGACGATTGTCGCCACCGGCGAGATGGTCCGCCATGCCGTGGACGCCGCTGATCTGCTCGCCGAGCAGGGCATCTCCGCCACCGTGCTCGACATGTACTGCGTCAAGCCGCTCGATGCCGAGGCCGTGATCGAGGCCGCCGGTGCCACGCGCGTCGTCGTGACCGTCGAGGAGCACAGCCCCTTTGGCGGCCTGGGCTCCATGGTCGCGCAGGTCGTGGGCGAGCATTGCCCGCGTCCGGTCAAGTGCCTGAGTCTGCCCGACGCGCCGGTCATCACCGGCACGAGCCCCGAGGTCTTTGCGCACTACGGCCTCACTGGCGAAGGCATTGCCAAGACCGTTGCCGAGTTCCTTCCCGCAGAGTAATTGGAATGTGACAAAGGGACAGTCCCTTTGTCACATTCATTTTGAAAGGGGTGGCCATGGGCCGCTACATCATCGGAATCGATCAGTCCACGCAGGGCACGAAGGCGCTGCTGGTGGACGAGGGCGGCCATCTGATTCATCGTGCCGACCGCTCGCATCGCCAGATTGTCAATGATGCCGGCTGGGTGAGCCATGATCCGGTCGAGATCGCCGCCAACGTGTTGGCCGTGGCGCGTGCCGTGGTGGAGGAGACCGGGGTCAATCCGGCCGACATTGCCGGTATTGGCATCTCCAACCAGCGCGAGACCACCGTTGCCTGGAACCGCACGACGGGCGAGCCGCTGTGCGACGCCGTGGTGTGGCAGTGTGCCCGCGCCCGCGAGCTGTGTGACGAGCTTGCGGCGCGCGAAGGCGTGGCAGAGCTGGTACGTGACACGACGGGCCTGGTGCTCTCGCCCTACTACCCAGCGGGCAAGATGGCCTGGATTCTCGCGAACGTTCCCGCGGCTGCCGAGGCCGCGGCAGCGGGCGAGCTGTGCCTGGGCACCATCGATGCCTGGGTGGTCTGGACGCTCACGGGCGGCGCGGAGTTCCGCTGTGACTGGTCCAACGCCAGCCGCACGCAGCTCTTTGACCTGCGCCGTGGCTGCTGGAGCGAGCCGGTGTGCGAGGCCTTTGGCGTCGACGTGGCCTGCCTGCCGCAGGTGACCGATTCCGATGGCCTGTTCGGCACGACGGACCTGGGCGGCTTTTTGCCGGCACCCGTGCCCATTCACGGCGTGCTCGGCGACAGCCACGCGGCCTTGTTCGCGCAGGGCTGTCACAGTCGCGGTATGGCCAAGGCGACCTATGGCACCGGCAGCTCGGTCATGATGAACGTCGGCGACGAGTTCGTTGCCAGCTCGCACGGGCTTTCGAGCTCGCTAGCATGGCGTATGGACGGCGTGACCGAGTACGTGCTCGAGGGCAACGTGAGCTACGCCGGCGCCGTCAAGACGTGGCTGCGCGATGATCTGGAACTCATCAATAGCCCCGAGGAAGTTACCGACCTGTGCTACGCCGCCAATCCGGCGAGCCGCGTCTACTTTGTGCCGGCGTTTACCGGTTTGGGCGCGCCGCACTGGGCGAGTGACGCCGAGGGCTGCGTCTTTGGCATGACGCGCACCACGGGTCGCGCGGAGTTCGTGAAGGCTGCCGACGAGTCGATCGCCTATCAGATCTTTGACGTGATCGATGCGATGGTCGAGGATTCGGGTGCGGCGCTGGCCGAGCTTCGTGTCGATGGCGGTCCCACGCGCGACGCGTACCTGATGCAGTTTGAGAGCGACCTGGTTGGTTCGCCCATTCGCATCGCGAGCAACGACGAGATGAGCGGCCTGGGTGCGGCTTGGGCCTGCGGCATTGCGCTGGGCATGTACACGCGCGATGTCGTCGACGTCTATGGGGCCCGCGGCATCGTGGAGCCTGCCATGACCGCCGACGAACGTGCCAAAAAGATCGCCGGCTGGCGCCACGCTGTCAAATCAACAATTGCATACACTGCCTAGCATGATTTTTCCGGGACGGGGATTAAAAACTCATTGATCCTCGTCCCAGGTAGCTCATTTGGGACGGGGCTTTTTTGACTGGTATGATTGGTGCGACCATTCGAACCAGCTAAAAGAGCCCCGTCCCAAATTGACTACCGAGAGGATCTGCCATGGAGCGCATCGCGAGTTTTTCCGTTGACCATCTGCTGCTTGAGCCCGGCGTGTATGTGAGCCGCATCGACTGCGATCCGGCGACCGGTGCTGCTGTCACCACGTTTGACCTGCGCCTGACCACGCCCAACAAGGAGCCGGTCATGAACACGGCTGAGTGCCACACCATCGAGCACCTGGGTGCTACGTTTCTGCGCAATCATGCCAAGTGGTCGAGCCGTATCGTCTACTTTGGGCCCATGGGCTGCCGCACGGGCTTTTACCTCGTCGTGTTTGGTGAGGTGACGAGCGAGGAGATTCTGCCGCTCGTACGTGAGCTGTTCGAGTTTGTCGCCGGCTTTGAGGGCGATGTTCCCGGTGCCGCTCCCGAGGAGTGCGGCAACTACCTAGACCAGAACCTTCCCATGGCTAACTGGCTCGCGCGCCGCTACCTCGACCGCGACCTGGCCGATATCGACGAGAAGCACCTGCACTATCAGCAGGCGTAAGGCTGCTGGTAGGAATAGCGTTTGCGCCAGAAGCGCTCCCGCTCTTTGTGGGGCGCTTTTTCATGCTGGGCGCTCAAAACAGGACGAGATTGTTCTAGAATGTTCATACTGTCACACAAACGAACAGGAGCGAACATGCATATCTACTCTGTCTCTGATCCCGAGTTCAAGTCCTATGGCAACGTTTGGGATAACGTTCCGTCTGAGCTTACGTCGCCCGTGCTCGAGGCGCTTGCCTCCACGCCCATCCCCGAGGGCAGCAAATACGTGGCGAGCGCGCCGGAGCTCGAGGGCGTCAAGGATGCCGATAAACTGGGCTTTCTCATGTTTGGTGGCCGTCCCTTCCAGCTCGGCTGGTGCAACGGCCACAATACACGACTCAACTGCCTGGAGTACCACCGCGCCAGCGAGTTTAACCTGGGCGCCCGCGACTTTATCCTGCTCGTGGCGCATCGCTGGGAGATCGAGGACGGCAAGCTCGATACCGCGTGCGTCAAGGCGATCCGCGTGCCGGCGGGTACGGTTGTCGAAGTCTTCAACACCACGCTCCACTACACGCCGTGCATGGTCGACGACGGTGGCTTCCAAGTGATGGTGGCGCTTCCCGCCGGCACCAACGGCCCGCGCCCCGAGGCCGCGGCCGACATGCCTGCGGCCGGCGACAGCTACTGCTACTGGAAGGCTGACAAGTGGGTCCTCTGCCACGCCGACAGCCCCAAGGCTGCCGAGGGCGGCTACGTAGGCCTCATTGGCAAAAACCTCGACATCACCGTGGACTAGAATCTTCTGTCTCGATCTGTAACATCTAGCGTGCCAAATCGTCTCTACCTGTTACAGATTTAGACAAACTGCAGGGGCCGCCCGAAAATCTCGATCTGTAACACCAGACCCGGTTTTGGCGGCCCAACTGTTACAGATCGAGACAAACCGCCCCCAACCACCACAAAGGTGCCTGTCCCCTTTGTGGTGGCTGCCTAGAGTTGGCTGCGCAGATAGTCGGCCATATATGGTACGGCGAAGCGCACGTAACCGCGGCGCGCCTGTTCGATTACGCCGGCGTCGATGAGGCGCCGGCGATACTTTTGCGCATAGTCGGGTGTGACTGACATGCGCTCGGCCACATCGGAAATGCGCGACACGCCGTCTTCGTCATCGGTCATTGCAGCGAGAAACGCAACATCTTGGTCCGATAGCGCGGCGAGCGTCGTTTCGCACACATCGTTTTCGAAATCGGCCTTTGACGCTTCGATTGCTCCGTCGACTTGCTCTGGCGTTACGTGTTCTCCTGCCTGGCAACGATTGGCGATGTTGTAGCCGATGAGCTGCAGCATGTAGGGCGAGCCCTGAGTTGCGCGAGCAGCGTCCAGCCGAAGATTGCCTGGAATATCAAGGTCGAGCTCTTCGAAAGCTCGCTGATAGTAGGCATCCACATCTCCAACTGAAAGCGGTTCGAGCGTGACCTTGCGTGCGCGGTTGAGAAATGTCAGTACGCGGTCGTTGAGTGTCGCGGAGACTGCTCCCGGGAGGCCCGCCATGACGAGCGCGACGTTGAGCCCCTCGCCGACCAGCTCTTGATAGGCGGTGACGAGCTGTCTGATCTCGGGCGAATTGGCCTGGAGCTCATCGATGAGGATGAGGATGCCGTGTCCCTGCTCGGTCAGCTTGCGCGCCAGCTGCGTGAGCTTGAACTGGAAGCTTTTGGTTTCCTGCACATCGCGCGTGAACTCAAGGCCGGCTGAGAAGCCGAAGACGCTCAGGCTGCCGCCCGCAAGTTTGGGGAGACGATGCTTGTTGGCGTAGGGCTCGCCCGCTTCCTGGATCTTCTCAACAATGCGCTCGAGCATATCCTCGGAGGCTACGGTGGGCGTGGCGACAACAAAGCCAAGCTTGCGTGCGCGATCGGCAAGTTCCCACAGCAGAACCGTTTTGCCGCTGCCTCGCTGGCCGAGCATGAGCATAGCCCGGTCTCGATTGCCCGGCTCCTGCTCAAGGCCGGAGATGAATGTCGAAATCACGCTCCCGCGCCCCACCAGATAGGACGGGCGATTTCCAAATGAGGGGGAGAAGATGGTTTCAGTCATGAGTCTCCTTTCCTTTTTTTCCTATTTTTTCCTTTTTTTCCTATTCAGTCAAATATCCCGCCGGCGAGGGCGGCTACGTAGGCCTCATCGGTAAAAACCTCGACATCGCCGTGGACTAGAATCTTCCGTCTCGATCTGTAACATCTAGCGGGCTAAATCGTCTCTACCTGTTACAGATCGAGACAAACCGCCCCCAACCACCACAAAGGTGCCTGTCCCCTTTGTGGTGGTTTGGACAGGCGGGTATCAAAAAGTGTCAGACGGGGGCGGCTGCCGAGCGCCCGCGTGCGAAAAGAAGTGTCGACCTGCGCCGCTGTCGTTGAGCGAGGCCCTATTTGCGGGGATACTGAAACCACGACAAGCAGCGTATGAAAGGATCGATGCATGGCTTTCCGTAATGACTTCCTGTGGGGCGGCGCGACGGCTGCCAACCAGTGCGAGGGCGCCTACAACGTGGACGGCCGCGGCCTGGCCAACGTGGACGTGGCTCCGCACGGCCCCGAGCGCTACGCGGTGGTCTCCGGCCAGCGCAAGATGCTCGACTTCGAGGACGGCTATTACTATCCCGCACAGACCGGCATCGATTTCTACCACCACTACAAGGAGGACATCGCCCTCTTCGCCGAGATGGGCTTTAAGACCTTCCGCATGAGCCTGGCGTGGACCCGCATCTTCCCCAACGGCGACGAGACCGAGCCCAACGAGGCTGGCCTGGCCTTCTACGAGGACGTATTCCGTGAGTGCCAGGCGCACGGCATCGAGCCGCTCGTGACCATCACGCACTTCGACTGCCCGATTCACCTCATCAAGGAGTACGGCGGCTGGCGCAACCGCAAGCTCATCGACTTCTACAAGAACCTCGCGACCACGATCTTCACCCGCTACAAGGGCCTGGTGAAGTACTGGCTCACCTTCAACGAGATCAATATGATTCTGCACCTGCCGTTTATGGGTGCCGGTCTGGTCTTTGAGGAGGGCGAGAACAAGGAGGCCGTCGAGTACCTGGCCGCCCACAACGAGCTCGTCGCCAGCGCTTGGGCAACCAAGATTGCCCACGAGATCGACCCCGAGGTCAAGATCGGCTGCATGCTCGCCGCAGGTAGCTACTACCCCTACAGCTGCCGTCCGGGCGACGTGCGCCAGGCGCAGCTCGACAACCAGGACAACTACTTCTTCGTCGACGTCCAGAGCCGCGGCTACTACCCGGCCTATGCCGTCAAGAAGCTCGAGCGCTTGGGCATCGATGTGGGCATGACGGACGAGGACCGCGAGATCCTGGCCGCCAACACCGTCGATTTCATCAGCTTTAGCTATTACAGCACCCGTTGCTCCGCCGGTGCCGATAACCCCGATGTCGAGCGCACCCAGGGCAACGCCTTCGCCGGCGCCAAGAACCCCTACCTGCAGGAGAGCCAGTGGGGCTGGGCCATCGATCCGCTGGGCTTCCGTATTACGCTCAACGACCTGTATGACCGCTATCAGAAGCCGCTGTTTGTGGTCGAGAACGGTCTGGGCGCCAAGGATGTTGTCGAGGAGGATGGCTCCATCAACGATGACTACCGTATCGACTACCTGCGCCAGCATATTGCCGCGATGCGCGATGCGGTGACCGAGGACGGCGTTGACCTGCTGGGCTACACCACCTGGGGCCCGATCGACTTGGTGTCTGCCGGCACGGGCGAGATGTCCAAGCGCTACGGCTTTATCTATGTGGACCGCGACGACGCCGGCAACGGCACCCTCAAGCGTTCCAAGAAGAAGAGCTTCGACTGGTACAAGAAAGTTATTGCTTCTAATGGTGAGGACCTTTCCTAAGGAAGCTGAGACACTCGACTTCAGAGTCTCCTGACCAAG
>UQTD01000054.1 GCA_900543845.1 uncultured Collinsella sp. | reverse complement strand
CTGACCGACCTGGAACGCAAGTCTTTGGCGGGGGAGCGCGAGCTGCTGACGATGCTCACGAGCTATCCCGACCTGTTCCGCACGTATGCCGACCGCATCTGCTCGATCGAGTGGGTGGATCCGCGCCACGAGTCCATCGCGTGGGCCGTGCTCGCGACGCCTCCGGGCACCGACCCCACGGCGTGCATGGATGCGGCGCGCGCGGTGTGTCCCGAGGCAGCGTCGCTTGTCAGCGCCGGGCGCATTTCGTCGACGAGCAAGCACCCCACCGAGACGAACATCGTGTTTATGCTCGATACCCTCGAGCTCTACACCATCAAGCGCCGCATGCGCGCCGCACAGGCCAAGCTTCGCCAGGACCGGTCGCTCGACGATGAGGCACGCCGTGTGCTGACGATGCAGGCGATGCAAGATTCTCAGCGCCAGCGCGAGCTCCAAAAGTCGATCGGCGGCGTGGCTGACCCGTTCCGTTTGATCGGTTTGGAGACAGCGGGCGCCGATCAGGCCTAGATGTTGTGGTCAACCAGCGTATTTGCGCCTATATCCAGTCTGATTTTTGGGTATAGACTTCAATGTGTGTGCTAAAGTAATGAGTCCTGTGGACTATGAAGGGAGAATCTGTGCCAAAAAAGAGTGAGAGCACGGGTACTGGGCTGGAATCCTACGTTGCAAAGCTCATGGGCAACGGCTCAAACAGGACTTCGGTAACCGAGGACGAGATTCAGGTCGCCCTGAAGGATATCGATGTGTCTGACGAGCAGCTCAACGCGGTGTATTCCGCGCTGCGCAACAGCGGCATCCAGATTATCTCCGCGAGCGGAAACGACGACGCCCCCATGGACGTCGACGATGACGATAACGATAGCGATACCGACGATTTCGATGACGACGAGCACGATTCCGGCTCGCTCGACGATCACGAGCTTAAGATGGCCCGTCAGGCCGACGCCGAGATGGGTTCTTCCAAGAGCAAGAAGAAGCGCACCGTGCGCACGTCCCGTTCGCGTTCGCGCGTGCGTGGCATCGATGCCTCCACGGTGATGCTGACCGGCGACCCGGTTCGTATGTACCTTAAGGAGATCGGTAAGGTCGACCTGCTGACCGCTTCCGAAGAGGTCGATCTGGCCATGAAGATCGAGGCCGGCCTTGACGCCACCGAGAAGCTCGAGGCCGCCGAGGCAGGCGAAATCGAGCTTACCCGCGCCGAGATGCGTCGCCTGACCCGTATCGAGAACGTCGGTCTCGAGGCCAAGCAGGCGCTCATCAGCGCCAACCTGCGTCTGGTCGTCTCCATCGCCAAGCGCTACGTCGGTCGCGGCATGCTGTTCCTGGACCTGATCCAGGAGGGCAACCTCGGTCTGATCCGCGCCGTCGAGAAGTTCGACTACCAGAAGGGCTTTAAGTTCTCCACGTACGCCACGTGGTGGATCCGCCAGGCCATCACGCGTGCTATCGCCGACCAGGCCCGTACTATCCGTATTCCCGTGCACATGGTCGAGACCATCAACAAGCTCGTCCGCGTGCAGCGCCAGCTTCTCCAGGACTTGGGTCGCGACCCGACCCCCGAGGAGATTGGTGCCGAGATGGACATGAGTGCCGATCGCGTCCGCGAGATCCAGAAGATTTCGCAGGAGCCCGTGTCGCTCGAGACCCCCATCGGCGAGGAAGAGGATTCCCAGCTGGGTGACTTTATCGAGGACTCCCAGGCTATCGTTCCGCCCGATGCTGCCAGCTTCTCCATGCTGCAGGAGCAGCTCACCCAGGTGCTCGACTCACTTGCCGATCGTGAGCGCAAGGTTATCGAGTTGCGCTTTGGCCTTGTCGACGGACATCCCCGCACGCTCGAGGAAGTCGGCCGCGAGTTTGGCGTTACGCGCGAGCGCATCCGCCAGATCGAGTCCAAGACCCTGGCCAAGCTTCGTCATCCCAGCCGCAGCAGCAAGCTCAAAGACTACATCGAAAGCTAGTCAAGCAAGAATCGCCCTCAAGCACATCCGCTTGAGGGCGCTTTCATGTAGTCGTTGGGGACGTTCTTAAGCGACTAGGTCGGAAAAATTCTCAAAAAAGTTCTTGCCCTGAGCTGATTCGTCCGTATAATAAACTTCGTTGCTTGAGAGCACGCACCTATTCCTCGGTAGCTCAATGGTAGAGCACGCGGCTGTTAACCGCGCTGTTGTAGGTTCGAGTCCTACCCGGGGAGCCAGATTTTTCAGCCCATTCCGTTGGGCTTTTAAATTCCTCGGTAGCTCAATGGTAGAGCACGCGGCTGTTAACCGCGCTGTTGTAGGTTCGAGTCCTACCCGGGGAGCCAGGTTGTAAAACCCGTCGCTTATGCGGCGGGTTTTTTCATGCCGCGATCGCCTGGCGAGAACGTTGCCATATCAACATTTCGTGTCGAGGATGTAATCCCGTGACCCACCACCTCAACATGGCGCGGTCGTTGTAGAATATTGCAATGATTGCTCCCACGAGATGGTGCCGTGAGCACCAGATAAGGAGATTCTTGTGTCTGAGACCATTAACGGCAGTCTGAGCGTCTCGAACGACGTTATTGCCGATATTGCCGGTTATGCCGCGATGACGTGCTATGGCGTCGTCGGTATGGCCGAACAGCTCCAGGGCGCCGAGAGCGTGCGCCTGCTTGCCGGCCAGCGCCTCCGCAAGGGCGTGCTTGTCTCCGCCGACGAGAACGGCCTTACGGTCGATCTTCACGTCGTGCTCGAGAACGGCGTCAACATGAAGTCCGTCTGCCACAATCTTTCGAGCTCCGTTGCCTTCACCCTGCAGGAAATCGCCCAGATCGATCCCGCCAGCCTTAAGATCGGCATCCACATCGACGCGCTCAAGAGCCGTCTGAACTAGCATCCGAAAACGGAGATTCAAATACCCATGATTGCAAAGACCATTCGCACCTGTTTTCCGATCGCTGCGGCTGCCGTTTCCGACAAGGCCGAGGAGATCAACAAGCTCAACGTCTTCCCCGTACCCGACGGCGACACCGGCACCAACATGTCGCTCACGCTCGCCTCGGTGACCAAGGAGCTTTCCGCCCTTCCCGCCGATGCCGATATGGAGGCCATCGCCGGCGCCATCACCCACGGCTCCCTGATGGGTGCCCGCGGCAACTCCGGCGTCATCACCTCGCAGATCCTGCGTGGCGTGGCCGAGGGTCTCGTTTCTGCCGATGAGCCTATCACGTCCGCCAACATCGCCTTCGCCTTCCGTCGCGCCGTCAAGGTCGCCTTCCAGGCCGTCCGCAAGCCCATCGAGGGCACGATCCTCACGGTGCTGCGCGATGTCTCGACCAAGGCCGACGAGTGTGAAAAGAAGAAGTTCTCGGCCGAGGACGCGCTCGACGTCATCGTCGTCGAGGCCTACCAGTCCGTCGCTCGCACGCCCGACCTGCTGCCCGTTCTGAAGGAGAACGGCGTGGTCGACTCCGGCGCCTTTGGCTTTGCCATCTTCCTGGAGAACTTTGTTGCCGCCGCGCTTGGCCGCAGCACCGTTGTCGAGGATTTCTCCGCCACGTTTGATTCTGCCGGCTCTGCCCGCGACGCGGCTCTTGGTCGCGTTGAGATCGAGGCCAACGACGACTGGGAGGGCTCGGAGTTCCGCTACTGCAACGAGTTTCTCTTTAAGGCCGACGCCCCGTTTGACGAGGACGAGTGCCTTAAGTTCCTGGGCTCCATGGGCGACTGCGAGCTGCTCGTGGGTGCCTACCCCGACTACAAGATCCACGTGCACTCCAACACCCCCAACCTGGTGCTCGAGCACATGCTGCAGCTCGGTCAGATCTACGAGGTCTTTATTCACAACATGGAGATGGAGGCCCACGACCGTACCGCCAAGATTCATGAGGACCAGGAGAAGGCCGCCGAGCCCGCCAAGGCGTTGGGCTTTGTCGCCGTTGCCGCTGGTTCGGGCGAGGCCGACATCCTCAAGTCCCTCGGCGTTGACGTGATCGTCTCGGGTGGCCAGACCATGAACCCCTCGACCGCCGACCTGCTGGGCGCGGTGGACCAGGTCAACGCGACCTCGGTCATTATCCTGCCCAATAACGGCAACATCCGCATGGCTGCCGAGGCCGCCGCCTCTGCCTGCACCGACAAGAAGGTCGCCGTCGTTCCCACCAAGACTGTCCCGCAGGCGTTCTCCGCGCTGTTCGCGGTCCTGCCCGATTCCGAGCTCGAGGACGCCGTCGCCGCCATGGTCGACGCCATCAGCGAGGTCCGCGATGGCGAGGTCACCCGTGCCGTGCGCGATTCCAGCGCCTCTGATGGCTCTCCGATTCACTCCGGTGATGTCATGGGTATCATTGCCGGTTCCATCGATGTGGTCGGCTCCGACGTGAAGCAGGTCACGCTCGACTGCATCAACCGCATGCAGGAGGAAGAGGAGGGCGACGCGCTGACGATTCTGGCCGGCGAGGAGCTGTCCGATGAGGCCTTCCAGGAGATCGTCGACGCCATCGAGGAGGCTCAGCCCGACTTGGAGATCGATGCCCATCGTGGCGAGCAGCCGCTCTATCCTGTGATCTTCTCGATCGAGTAGGCATCTGCCCATGTCCGAGCTGTGCTCCGTGCCGCGCGTCTCGGAGCGCTTTGCCCAGAGCAATGCGCTCGACGAGGATATCGCGCGACTCAAATATGTTTCGGGTAAACGTGAGGAGGCCCTTCGCCGTCTGGGAATTCGGACGGTGGGGGACCTCCTTCTCCATATCCCTCATCGATATCTCGACTTCACGCGCTCCTGGTCTATCGAGATGGCGTCCATCGGTACCGTTTGCACGATAGTCGCCACGGTCGATCGCATTGTTCAAAAGCAGCCTCGCCCGCGTATGCAGGTGACCGAGGTCTCGCTGGTGGACGAGACGGGCGTGCTGCAAGTCGCCTTTTTCCGTCAGCCATGGATTGCCCAGCAGTTTAAGCAGGGAGACCGCCTGGCCGTGATGGGTAAGGTCGAGTTTGCCTACGGCTTTAAGCAAATGGCCTCTCCGCATTTCGAAAAGCTCGAGGGTGGGCGTGCCGCGGGCACCATTCTGCCGGTCCATTACGTGAGCGATGGCGTGAGCCAGGCGTGGATGCGCCGCATCGTTAGCGGCGCGCTCGAGGTCGTCGGCAATCCCTTCGACCCGATTCCCGCACGCTTGCGCGTCAAGCGCCGCCTGATGAGCAATGCCCGTGCGCTGCGCTCAATTCATTTTCCATCGAGTATGGCCGAGCGCGATATCGCGCGCGCACGGCTTGCCTACGAGGAGTGCCTCTACCTTCAGTTGGCGCTGCGCCTGCGCAACGACGGCGGCTTGGTCGAAGTCGCTCCCTACGCCCACGCCGCGGGTGAGCACCTGGCGGCGCTCAGGGAAGCCCTGCCGTTTTCGCTGAGCGACGAGCAGGAGGCCGCGTTCCAAGACATCCTGCACGATATGTGCGATGGCGGGCGCGTGATGAACCGCCTGCTACTGGGCGACGTCGGTACCGGCAAGACGGCCGTCGCCGCCTGCGCGCTGGCTGTCGCGGCCGATTCGGGCACTCAGTCCTGCGTTATGACGCCTACGGGCGTGCTGGCGCGCCAATATGCCGATAAGACCGGCCCCTTGCTCTCCCAGGCTGGCATGTCTTGGGCGCTCCTGACGGGTGCCACGCCGGCGGCCGAGCGCGATCAGATCCATGCGCAGCTGGAATCGGGCGAGCTCGACGTGCTCTTTGGTACGCATGCCGTGCTTTCCGAAGACGTGAATTTTAAGCGCTTGTCGCTCGTGGTCATCGACGAGCAGCACCGCTTTGGTGTGGGCCAGCGCAATGCCCTGCGTGCCAAGGGCCCGGGTGCCGACCTGCTCGTTATGACGGCCACGCCGATCCCGCGCACGTTGGCGCTCTCGGTCTACGGCGACCTGGACACGAGCATCATCCGCCATCGGCCTGTTCCGGGGGCGGGCGTTACGACGCGCGTGCTCACCGAGTCGAGCCGCGACCTTGCCTACGGCGCCATTCGCGAGGCGCACGAAAAGGGCCAGCAGGCCTACGTGATTTGCCCGCTCGTGGAGCCGAGTGACTCGGCCGATGAGCTGGAAGACGTGCCCGGTATCGCCCGCGACGACGAGGGCCGCGTGACCGTCCCCGTGCCGCTGCACGATACGGCAACCGAGCTCGACCGCCTTCGCCTAGCGTTGCCGGGACTTACCATCGAGCGCCTTCACGGCCGCATGCCGGCGGGGGAGAAGGACCGCGTGATCGATGCCTTCAAGCGTGGCGAGATCGATGTGCTCGTATCGACCACGGTGGTCGAGGTGGGCGTCGACGTGCCCAACGCCACCGTCATGGTCATCGAGAACGGTGAACGCTTTGGCTTGGCGGCCCTGCACCAGCTGCGCGGTCGCGTGGGCCGCGGCAGCGTGTCGGGCACCTGCCTGGTCATGACGCACTCCAAGGGCAACGGTGGCGCGTCGGCGGCACAAGACCGTCTCCAGTCGCTCGAAAAGACCTCTGACGGCTTTGCGCTCGCCCAGATGGACCTGCGCCTGCGCCACGAGGGCGAGATTCTGGGCTACCGCCAGCACGGCGGCGTGACCCTGCGCTTTGTGGACCTGGACGCCGACGAGGATCTTATCGAATGGGCCCATTTGGACGCGGTCGAGCTCTTGCGGTATGCTTGCAACCTTGACTCCGTGGCGACGCGCCCCTTGCGCGACGCGGTCGCCATGCGTTATCGACATATCTTTAAGGAGGTCAGCGGAGGATGAGAATCATCGGCGGTGAATGGCGCGGCCGCAAGATCGAAGAGCCGCGTGGGCGCGATGTCACCCGTCCCACGACCGATCGCGTGCGCGAGGCATGCGCGTCCATGGTCATGTCGGCGTTCGACTTCGATCTGGACGAGGTCCGCGTGCTGGACGCCTTTGGCGGTTCCGGCGCCCTGGGAATCGAGATGCTCTCGCGTGGCGCCCGCTCGCTCACCACGTTCGAGATCGATCGCAATGCCGCCCGTCTGATCACCAAGAATATCGAGTCGCTGTGCCGCGACCGCTCGCGTTGGCGTGTCGTTACCGGTGATGTGTTGGCGAGCGCCTCGCGCGGCCGTGTGCCGGGTGGTCCCTTTGGCCTGATCTTGCTCGACCCGCCCTATGCCTTTGGCGCCGAGCCGGTCGAGGAGCTGCTGCAAAATCTTTCCCAGCAGGGACTGCTGGCGCCCGGGGCCTTTGCCCTTTTTGAGCATGCTGCAGCCGATGCAGGTGCTCATCCGGCTTGTTTTAAGACCGTGCGAGAGAAGCGCTACGGCATTACCTCGGTTGACTTGCTGCGCTGGGTGGCCGAGGACGAGAACGGCCATGCTGACGAGAACGAAAATGACGAGGATGTGCCTTCGGAGGACACCCATGAATGACACCATCAACCGCGTAATCGTCCCGGGCACCTTCGATCCCATCACCTTTGGCCATATCGACGTGATCCGCCGAGCTCGCCGTATCTTTCCCAGCGTGATCGTCGCCGTGGCCGAATCGCAGGGTAAAAACGGCGTGGGTACCACCTTTATGCTCGACGAGCGCGTGGCGCTGGCCCGCGAGGCCCTCGGTGATTTGGACGGCGTCGAGGTACTGCCCTTCACCGGCCTGCTGGTCGACTTTGCACGTGAACAGAGGGCGGGTGCCGTCGTTAAGGGTCTGCGCGCCATGACCGACTTTGAGTACGAGTTGCAGCAGGCCGACCTCAACTATCGCCTGGATAGCGAGCTGGAGTCCATCTTTGTCATGAGTGCTCCGCAGTACGGCTATATCTCGAGTTCGGTGGTGCGTCAGATCGCGTCGCTTGGCAGCGACGTGTCGACGTTTGTGCCGCCCAACGTGGTCGAGGCGCTCAAACATCGCTTTTCGTGACGTTTTTTATTGCCTGGTGGCATGTGGTAAACTAGCACGATGACATGTTACCTATGAAAGGAGACCGGATGCCGGGCGAGAATTTTCCTGGCGACAGGATCGTGAGTCTTGTCGACGAGCTCGAGGGGCTCATCGAAGAGGCTAAGACGCCGTTCGGCAAGAACGCCCAGATGAAGGTTATCGACGCCGACGTCTTCTTTAATATCCTCGATGAGATCCGCATGAGCTATCCCGAGGAGTGGCAGAAGTCCCGCCGTATCCTCAAAGAGCGCGAGGAGCTTATGGCTTCCGCCGCCGCTCAGGCTGATTCCATCATTGCCGATGCTCAGCAGCAGGCGCTCACCATTGCCGGTGAGCAGGAGATCGTCCGCTTAGCACAGCAGCAAGCCGACGACATCCGCGACCGTGCCCAGCAGTACGAGCGCGAGACGCGCTATGCCGCCGAGGATTACGCCGAGCAGGTCTTTACGCACCTCGAGGAGAACCTTAAGAGCCTGACCGGCACCGTCACCCGTTGCCGTCAGCAGCTCAACGAGGGTGCCGCCCAGCAGAACGGTCAGTGGTAATGGCTGAGTTCCCGAGCGTAACCGTCGATCTTTCCGGGCAGCTCGAGTTTCCCGGAGACTCTTATCCACTGACCGGCAAGGTCGATGTCGCCACCTACACGGTGGGCGAGAAGGAGTACCGGCTGCAGGACGGCATTGCCTACGACGTGGTCTTTACCAACGCCGGTACCGGCGTTCTGCTCTCGGGCATGGTCCGCGCCCACGCCACCGGCGAGTGCGACCGCTGCCTGGAGCCCGCCTCGTTTGACATCGCAGGCGAGATTGAGGAGTTCTACCTCTTTGAGGAGCCCGAGGACCCTGAGGCCTACGAAGACGGCTACGAGTTGCTGGGCGAGGATCGCATCGTCGATCTGGGCGAGCCCATCAACGACGCGGTCGTCATGGACACGCCGTTCGTCGTCCTGTGCAAGCCCGATTGCCGTGGTCTTTGCCCTACCTGCGGCATCAATCTCAACGTCGAGCAATGCGATTGCGCTGCCAAGGCGGAGGCCGAATGGGCTGCTGCCACGGAAAATCCATTTGCAGCATTGAAGAATCTCAAGCTTGACGAGTAAAACTGTGGTAGTATCGCTACTTGCGCGTAATCGCCACACTGGATAGTTCATAAGGAAGGTCACTATGCCCGTACCTAAACAAAAGCAGGGTCGTATCCGCACCCATACCCGTCGTTCCGCCAACATGAAGATCTCGGCTGCGGCTCAGTCCACGTGCCCCCGTTGCGGCGCTGTTAAGCTTCCGCACCACGTGTGCCCCAGCTGCGGTTTCTACAAGGACCGCGAGGTTATCGTTACCGAGTAACTGTATACTCTGGATGCGATGCCGTTCCAACTGGAACCACAATGGCCGGCTCAATGAGTCGGCCATTTTTGTATAAGGAGCATATGAAATGAGTAACGTTCGCGTTTGTGTAGACGTTGTGGGCGGAGACGAGAAGCCCCAGGTTGTTCTCGATGGTATCGAGGCTGCACTTGCGGCAGATCCCGAGATCGAGGTCTTGGCCGTCGGTCCCGCCGAAATCGTCAACCCCTTTGCCGCAGCGCATGCCCGCGTGGAGGCTCTGGAGGCCCCCGACGTCATCAGCATGGAGGACGATCCCATCCGCGCCGTTGTGACCAAGCGCAAGTCCTCGATCGTGCTTGCGTGCCGTGCCATTAAGAAGGGCAATGCGGACGCGTTTTTCTCGGCCGGCTCGACCGGTGCCATGACCGCTGCCGCCACGGCCTACGTCACGCCGTTTAGGTATTTGGCAGAGGGCAAGAAGCAGCCGGTCCGTCCGTGCCTGACCAACGCACTGCCTAATCGCGCCGGCGGCCTGACGGTGCTGTGCGATATGGGCGCCAATCCCGATGTCACGGTGGACGATATGGTGCGCTTCGCTCAGATGGGCTCTGCCTATGCCCGCGTGGTTTTGGGTATTGAGCATCCTCGCGTGGGCCTGCTTGCCAACGGTACCGAGGACGAGAAGGGCTCCAACTTTACCAAGTTGTGCTTCCCGGCCATGAAGGCCGCGGTTCCCGGCTTTGTGGGCAACTGCGAGGGTACCGATCTTACGTCGGGTAATTTTGACGTCGTGGTCGCCGATGGCATGTCGGGCAACATCGCGCTTAAGGCCACCGAGGGCGCTGCCAAGTTTTTGCTGCAGGAGCTCAAGGGTGCCTTTATGTCTTCGCTCGGCACCAAGATTGCCGCGCTGCTCATCAAAAAGCAGATGCGCGAGATCAAAGCCAAGCTTTCGGGCGACGCCAAGGGCGGCGCGATCCTGCTGGGCCTGCGCGGCGTCGTGTTGATCGGCCACGGTGCCACGTCGGTCGAGGCCGTCAAGAACGGTACGCTTGCCGCGGCCCAGGCCGTACGTGCCGGGCTTGTCCAGGACGTTGCCAATTCCATGGACGGTATCGTTTTATAAAGGCCCCGTTACGTGGCTCAACCTGTACCGTGTGGGGTAGAATCGGAGCCGTATTGCAACGCGGCTCCGATTGCCGTGTTGTGTTGTGTTCCATGACATACGAGAGGAAGCGCTATGGACCGCTCCGAAATCTTCGATAAGATCGCCGAAGTCGCCGCTGACGTGCTGGGTGTCGATGTTGCCGACATTAGCGACGAGACTACTTTTGACGATCTCGATGCCGATTCGCTCGAGCGTCTGCAGCTGGTGACAGCCATCGAGGATGAGTTCGACCTCGAAATCGATGACGAGACCCTGTTGTCGCTCAACTCTGTCGCCGACGCTGTCGACGCGATCGAAAACGCCAAGGAGGCCTAAGTCTTGGCTTTGTCTGAACGACTCACGCGCGCCCAGGAGATTCTGGGCCATGAGTTCAATAACAAGGTGCTGCTGCGCGCGGCGCTCACACATCCCTCGGCCGTCGAGGGTCAGCCGGTCTCTGCCAGCTATGAGCGCCTTGAGTTTTTGGGCGATTCCATTTTGGGCGCCGTGGTGGCCCGTTCGCTCTTTGAGTCCTATCCCGAGTTTGACGAGGGCAAGCTCACGCGGCTGAAGGTATCCCTAGTCTCGGGCGCCACGCTGTCCGAGGTGTCGCACGAGCTGGGTATCGACGACATCATCATCTTTGGTGCCTCCGAGACCGGTACCGGCGCGCGCGGCCTGCACTCGGCGCTCGAGAACGTCTACGAGTCGCTCGTGGGCGCGCTGTACTTGGATGCCGGCTGGGATGCGGCAGCGGAGTTCATCCACCGTACGCTTAAGCCGCACCTGGCTACCGAGCGTGCCGAGCACCCCGCGAACCCCAAGTCGTTCTTGCAGGAGTGCGTGCAGGCGGACGGCCACGAGCCTCCCGCGTATAAGCTGGTCGGCTCCGAGGGCCCCGCGCATGCGCCCACCTTTACCGCTGTGGTGCTCATTGACGGTATTCGTCAAGGCCGCGGCACCGGTTCCTCCAAGAAGGAGGCCGAGGGAGCCGCTGCGCTCGAGGCACTCGACCGCATGGGCTACACCACCAACGGCGTGATTCTCAACAAGAAGCCTGTTTAAGCGAGGAACCGTGTATCTCAAGTCCCTCACGCTCAAAGGGTTCAAGTCGTTTGCCGACCGCGCCCATATGACGTTTGAGCCGGGCCTGACCGTTATCGTCGGTCCCAACGGCTCGGGAAAATCGAACATCTCCGACTCGATTCTGTGGGTCCTGGGCGAGCAGAGCGCCAAGCAGCTGCGCGGTCAGGCCATGGAGGATGTCATCTTCTCGGGCTCGTCGGCTCGCAAGCCGGTGGGTGTTGCCGAGGTTACGCTGGTACTCGATAACTCGGACCATATGCTGCCCGTCGACTTTGACGAGGTCGCCATCACCCGTCGTATGTATCGCTCGGGCGAAAGCGAGTACCTCATCAACTCGAGCCCGTGCCGCCTGATGGACATTCAGGACATCCTGCACGATTCGGGCCTGGGCAAGGATACGCATTCCATCATCAGCCAGGGCAAGCTCGACGCCATTTTGCAGAGCCGCCCCGAGGAGCGCCGCGCCCTGATCGAGGAGGCTGCCGGCATCTCCAAGCACAAGCGCCGCAAGGAGCGTGCGCTCAAAAAGATTAAATCGATGGACGAGCACCTGACCCGTGCCCGCGACATCAATAAGGAGATCGCTCGTCAGCTGCGGCCGCTAGAGCGTCAGGTTGATCGCGCGCGCAAGTATAAAGAGCTGTCCTCGCGCGCGAACGAGCTTACGCAGATGCTGGCCGTCGACGAACTTCGTTCGCTGCAGTCGCAGTGGAACGACCTGGAGAGTCGCTCCAAGGAGGGCGCTGCCGAGCTTGAGCTTGCGCAATACCGCCTGGGCGAAAAAGAGCGCGAGCTCGAGAAATTCCAGGTCATGCTCGAGGAAAAGGGCCTGTTTGTGGGTGATCTGGGCGAGCAGCGCCGTCATATGCAAGACGTGGTCGGCCGCATCAACTCCGACATGCGCCTACTCGAGGAAAAGGGCCACAACATGGTGTCGCGCCTGTCCGACATGCGCGGCCAGCTCTCGAGCTCTGAGCATCAGCGTCGTCGCGTTGTCGAGGAGCTCGAGGATGCGCGTGCCCAGCTTGAGGAAGTGACCGGTGCGCACATGCAGGCCCAGGACGACGTTGACGCCGCCGGTCCTGCCGCCGCCGAGCTCCACGAGCGCCGCGTTGCGCTCGACAATCAGATTTCGCAGCTCACGCGCGAGCAGCGCGATGTGCAGCGTGTGGCCGATAACGCCGCGCTCGAGCTCGCCAAGGTGAAGGACTCGCTGAGCAACGCCGAGGTCGAGGACAACATGTACGCCTCGCGC
Source organism: uncultured Collinsella sp. (assembly GCA_900543845.1). Lineage (GTDB taxonomy): Bacteria > Actinomycetota > Coriobacteriia > Coriobacteriales > Coriobacteriaceae > Collinsella. The sequence goes on along the minus strand of UQTD01000054.1, from coordinate 933 downwards.
CTGGAGCAGATCGACGAGCAGCTCGAGGAGGTCACGGCCTCGCTCGAGAGCCGTCGCGACCGCGCTGAGGAACTTGACGGTGCGCTCGATCAGGCCCGCCAGGCCCAGATTGATGCTCGCGAGGCCACCGAGGTCGCCCGTGCGGCGTTGAAGGACTTGCGTAATCGTGAGAGTGAGGCGCGCAACAAACTTTCCGAGGTGCGCTCGGAGCTTGCCAGCCAAAAGAAGCTCGATGCCCGCATGGCCGACAGCTCGCCGCTGGTGAGCCGTCTGATGGGCGCGCTGGGCGATGATGTCTCGGGTCGTCTGGGCGACGTGCTCGAGGCTCCTCGTGAGCTCGAGGGCCTGGTCGAGCAGCTGCTTGCCGGCGATATCGATGCGCTGCTGTTCGACGATACGTCCGCGCTTGAGCGTGCCGGTCGTGCGGCTCTGGACCAAAAGAAGGCCTCGGGCGAGGCGCTGCTGGTGGGTCGCGGCGTGAGCGGCTCTGCTGCTGCCAAGGGCGCTGCCGGTTCTCGTTTGGTCGACCGTCTGTCCGTGCGTTCCGGGTATGGCCCGGTTGTCGAGGCCCTGCTCGGCGGCTATTACGTGGTCGATGACTTGGCTGCCGCGCTGGCGGCACCAGTCGTTGACGGTGTGACCTATGTGACGCCCGATGGCGCCCGCGTGAGCTGTGGCGGCCTGGTGCGCGTGGGACTCGATGCCGGCGAGGCTTCGGGTGCCCTGGAGCGCAAGCGTCGCATTCGCGAGCTGGAGGGCCTTGAGCCCGATTTGGCTGTCGTGTTTGAGCATGTGTCGGATCAGGTCGTCGAGGCCAATGCGGCCGTCGAGGAGGCGCGTGCCGCTGAGGGCGATGCCGCCGGCGAGATCGCCCGTCTTGAGGGCGAGCGCCGCTCGCTGCTCTCCGAGATCGGCCGCCTGGAGCAAAGCGCC
>UQTD01000053.1 GCA_900543845.1 uncultured Collinsella sp. | reverse complement strand
ACTGAAGTAAGTGTCCATCCTCGCAGTATCCGGTTCTCAAGGTGCACGCCTGCGCCGGTTCCCGGTCCGACCGGGCCGCGCGGCAAGGAGATATATTGCCAGACCGCGAAGCGATGTGGGACGTCAATTCCACTCTTCACAAGTCCTACACAACATATCGCTTCCTATATAAGCAATAGAAAGGCTGGTGCAGAAATGCTGCACGTATCAGATGATGACCCTTCGATTAAGAGATATATAAAGATCGGTCACCTGTAAATGTCTATCTACCCGCGCTTTTGCTATATAAACCAGCGCTCTAGATAAAAAGAGGGAGTGCCGCGCACGGTGCGACACTCCCCTAGTGATTCAACAGAATCTATTAGGCCTCGAGAGCCTTCTTGGCAATGGCAGCCAGCTCGTTGAAGGACTCGATGTCCTCGTAAGCCATCTGAGCCAGGACCTTACGGTCGAGCTCGATGCCGGCAACCTTCAGGCCGTGCATGAACTGAGAGTAAGAGATGTCGTTCAGGCGAGCAGCAGCGTTGATACGGGTGATCCAGAGAGAGCGGATCTCGCGCTTCTTGTTGCGGCGATCACGATACTGATACTGCAGGGAGTGCTGGACCTGCTCTTTAGCATGCTTGTAAGTACGCGAAGCGGCACCGTAGTAACCCTTCGCACGGTGCATAACGGTACGGCGCTTCTTCTTGGCGGCAACAGCGCGCTTAATACGTGCCATGTTCTATCAACTCCTAGACGGTAAAACGAAAAACGGGAACGCGAACTTAGGCGAGACGCGACTTGATGACCTTGCGGTCGGCAGCGGCGATCTCGGTCTCCTGACGGAAGCCACGCTTACGCTTGGTGGACTTCTTGCTCAGGATGTGGCTCTTAAAAGCCTTGGCGCGCATAAGCTTGCCGGTACCAGTCTTGCGGAAACGCTTCTTGGTGCCGCTGTGGGACTTCATCTTAGGCATGAAATACTCCTTAATCGGTTACAGAACACTAGTTACTTGGTATCGCTTGCCGCTTTATCCTCATCGAAGGCGCCCTTAATCGGGGCGAGCAGCATAAGCATGTTACGGCCTTCCATCTTAGGCTTGGACTCGACCGTAGCGTAAGGCTTGAGGTCCTCGGCGAGACGCTCGAGAACGTTAAGACCCTGCTCCGGGTGAGCCATCTCACGGCCGCGGAACATGATGGTGATCTTAACGCGTGCGCCCTTCTTGAGGAAACGCAGAACGTGGCCCTTCTTGGTCTCGTAGTCGCCAACGTCGATCTTGGGTCGGAACTTCATTTCCTTGACCTCGACCTTGGACTGGTTCTTACGAGCGGCCTTGGCCTTCATGGCCTGCTGGTACTTGAACTTACCGTAGTCCATGACCTTGCAGACCGGCGGCTCCGCGTTGGGAGCGATCTCGACCAGGTCGAGACCCTGATCGTCAGCGACGCGCTGGGCATCGCGGATGGCGAACAGGCCGAGCTGAGAGCCATCGACGCCAATCAAACGGCACGAAGATGCAGTGATCTCGTCGTTGATGCGGGTGTCATCAGACTTAGCTATTTTCCCTACCTCCATTCATAAAAAAATAACCCGGCGCTTCTTTGCAACCAGGTCGTACACATAGACATCCTCGGTATGAGGAAGGGAATCTAAGTTGTATGACCAGTCAGCTGCTCATTGGCGCCAAAAGGTGGGAACCCTCGGGTTCCTCTTTAGGGCATTGCGGGAACAACGCCTTGCGAATAATAACACGTACCGCGCGCTATCACATTACGTACACGAAAAAGGGGCCTTGACCCCCCTTGAAGCGCAGGTGCATGTATGGTGCCCGAGGCGAGACTCGAAGGGCCTTCGCTTCGCGAAGCCCCGGGCTTCGGGCGCATGGCGCCCTCGCCACGCTCCGCTACAAACAGGCCGCTGGCCTGTTTGCTTGACGCTCCGCGCGCTCACGCGAGTTCGGCACGAAAAAGGGGGCCTTGACCCCCTTGAACGCTCACTTGCATGTATGGTGCCCGAGGCGAGACTCGAACTCGCACGTTGTTGCCAACGGTGGATTTTGAGTCCACTGCGTCTGCCAATTCCGCCACTCGGGCACGTAATGCGTGAGTTAGTTTATCACAGCTTTCTGTTGATTAGTCCGAAAATGGAACTTCGAGCATTTCGATAAGCTCAACCTTGCGCAACATCTCCCGCTTACGACATCCACGCCCATCAACCGAGGCCTCGCCCATCTGGTTGTCATAGGGATCCTCGCGCATGCCATCGAAAGCAGGCACAAATTCAGCCTGGAATCGATTGTTGGCCACCATACGCCACGGGTCGAGGTTGCCAAAGTAGTGCTGGCGACGCCACTCCTCCCCCATCCTGCGCGCCGAGGAACCGAACGATACGTCGGCGTTAAGCCAACCGGTCTGTGGCGTATAGAACTCAGCCCAATCGTGCGGCCCCACCGAATCGGGAGCAACATACAGGCCGCTCTGCCAACGGGCAGGCACGCCCGCGATGCGGCACATGGTGATAAACGTGAGCGCCATAACGCCGCAATCGCCGCGTAAAGAATGCGCACAGTCGTCGGCAATAGATCCCAAAAGCAGGTACGGTGGCTGATAGCGATAGTCGATATGCTGTGTCAGGTAATCATAGATAGCACGAGCGCGATCGAGCGGATCCTCGAGCCCGTCAACAACACGCTCCGTCAACTGTCGCAGGTACGGCGTAAACGCAATGTGCGGACGGTCCTCGGAGGTGTCCTCGGACAGCGGCGTGTCCATGCACGTATGCGATGGGAGCGCGCCACCATAGATATCGCAATAGGCTGCATCGATGTGATAGCGATAGGTCACCGAGAATGAATGTTCAGTCGAAGATGTCCAAGAGGCAGTACGAGCCGAAACGTTTTCAGAGGCAACGGTACCCTCCGACGTCATATCGAGAACCTCGATATGAGACTGTTGACGACAGGCGGCAGCAACGGGTAGCCACGCGCGAACAGCCTCTCCCTCCAGAGCCCCAGGGACAGACACGGATGCCTTAAGCGTGATGACGCGAGTCAACCCGTTTTGCGACTCCATCTCCCTGAGCATCTGGTTACGCAGCGCGATGCCGTCCGTAGAATCGGGACGCAGGCCCGGAACCTCCTTGGGGTACACGCGAAGCGAATCGAGGAAGTTGTCGAGAACGAACAGCTCGCCATCGATAAAGCGCCAGTCAATACGCTTGCGATTAATCAAGTCGTCAAATTGCTCTTCGGTAAACTCTGGCCACTCCTCGCGAATCGTTGCATTAGCCTGATCGCGCGACACCGAAAAATGAAGCGGCGTCTCGAGCATGCGATACCGCTCGGCACGGACACAAGCGGCCAGCGAAGGCTCAGGGTTCTGCTCCAAAAAGCGATCGCAGGCAGCAACAGCCTGCGTCAAATACCCGGCATCCTTAAGACGAAGAATCTCGGGCGGCAGACCAATATCGAGATGACGAAAATCATCACAACAAACATCAACAGAGCAACCAACAGGACCTTCGTCAATAACCTTCCCATCCGAAGGCAGCACATCAATAACAGCCATACCAAACTCCAAGTCACTAGAACGCTTGAAGCCCATTGTAGCGAGATAAAAAGAAAGCCCCAACAAGGGAGCCATCAACGCTGCTGAACGGTAGCAAAAATGAAATCAGCCCAGTAACCCTGCGGCGTTAAACGAAGGAAGCCCCGTCCCCCGGAACTGTTTCCTTGGCGCGACTTCTGGCGAAGCCAGGGCAAATTATTCAGCCCAGTAACCCTGTAGCGAGTTAACAAAGGAGGCCCCGTTTCCCCGGAGCTGATTCCGTCGCGCGACTTCTGGCGAAGCCAGGTGAGCGCGAGGGAAACAGCGTAGGGGAAACGGGGCCTCCGGCGGGAAAGTTAAACCGCTACTTACGCCTTGTTGACGGAGCCAAACTCCTCCATGAGCTCCTTGGTGCGAGCAACGATGTTGTCGCGACCAGGCTTGAGGAGCTTGCGGGGGTCGAAGCCCTTGCCCTGCTGATCCTTGCCAGCCTCGATGTACTCGCGGACACCCTTGGCGAAGACGAGCTGCAGGTCGGTGTTGACGTTGATCTTGGAGATGCCCAGGGAGATGGCCTTCTTGATCTGATCCTCGGGGATGCCGGTGCCACCGTGCAGAACGAGGGGCAGGTCACCGGTCTGAGCCTTGATCTCGCCCAGGCGCTCGAAGGAAAGGCCAGCCCAGTCGGCAGGGTACACGCCGTGGATGTTGCCGATGCCGCAGGCGAGGAAGTCGACGCCCAGGTCAGCGATCTGCTTGCACTCAGCAGGATCAGCGAGCTCGCCGCTGGAGGTCACGCCGTCCTCGGTGCCGCCGATGCCGCCGACCTCGGCCTCGATGGACATGCCCTTGGAGTGGGCAAGCTCAACGAGCTCCTTGGTGCGGTCGAGGTTAAGCTGGAAGGTCTCCTCGTGAGAGCCGTCATACATGATGGACGTGAAGCCGGCCTCGATGCACTTGAAGCAGTCCTCGTAAGAACCGTGATCGAGGTGAAGGGCGACGGGAACGGTAACGCCCGTGGCCTCGACGGCAGCCTTGACCATGTCGGCGCAGACCTTGAAACCGCCCATCCACTTAGCGGCACCAGCGGTGCACTGAAGGATCAGCGGAGACTTGGCCTCCTCGGCGGCCTGGAGAATAGCCAGGGTCCACTCGAGGTTGTTGGTGTTGAAGGCACCGAGACCGTACTTGCCGGCCTCGGCCTTCTTGAGCATGTCTGCTGCGTTGACGAGCATAAAAGAAACCTCCTGTAAGGTTGCTCCGATAACGCCTGTGATTTTACCACGGCGTATCCGAGCATAAACGTTCGTTTGTTCACGAATATCGTCCAAACAGACTTTTTTTGACCGTTTGCCCTACGGAATCGACCCGTTGGGGAAAATATCTTGACGTTTGGACGCTTCTCGTGCTTCAGAAGCTGACTACAAAGCTACATCTGCATGAAAGGGTTCCGCATAAGCTCGCGTGCCACAGTGGTCGAATCGCCATGGCCGGTTAGGCAAACGGTATCGGGCGGGAGAAGCCGGGCGAGCTTGGAGAGCGAGCGCAGAATCGCCGCCTCATCTCCTCCAGAAAGATCGGTGCGGCCGTGGCTGCCCGGGAATAGCGTGTCGCCCACAAAGGCAATGTTCCCCTGCTCGGTGGCAGCAAACAAGACAATGCCACCCGGCGTATGCCCGGGCACCTCGATAACCTGCAGGCAAATGTCGCCTAGCTCAATGGTATCCCCCTCGGCAAGCAGCCGCGTCGGCTCGCCCGGATCGGGCGTCTCGATGCCCCACATCGCTCGCTGCTCCTCGATATTCGCATGCGGCACAGCCGCATCCTTAACACACAGCTCGTACAAGGCGTCAGCGCCAACGGCGGCCCGAACTCCGGCTACACCGCCAACATGATCGGCATGACCGTGCGTGCAGACGGAACCGAGCACATACACGCCAGGGTGTTCGGCTCGGATGTGCGCAACGAGGCTTTCGCCTTCCCAAGCGGGATCGATAATCAAGCATTCGCCACTCGAAATAACGGCGTAACTGTTGGTCTGGATGGGCCCGTTTACAAGCACCTCAATCGAAGCCGTACCCCGAGGGGTTAAGTCCAAAGCCGCAGCGTCCATGTGTGCGCCCTCCTTCTATAAACGTCGAGGCATCAAACGATGCCCCGAACGTAGCCAATATCATTACTGTCGCGCGCTCGTCACGCCTATACGCGACGCTTGAGCTGAGCCCCGCCCTCGCCAGGCATCAAACGGCGTGCATCGTAGACCGAGTCGACGCTGCTAATCGATGCCAGCAGCGGATCCAGACCACTCGCGTCCGAGATCTCGACCATAAAACGCAGGGTCGCAATACCTTCGCGGTTGGTCGAGGTGGCGGCGGAAAGGATGTTGCCACCTGCATCGCCAATGGCGATGGTGACGTCCTTGAGCAGGCCCATACGATCCAGGCACTCGACCACGATCTCGACCTGGAAAAGCGTATCGGCGGCGCCATCCCACTCTACGTCAATCATGCGCTCGGGGTGCTCCATGAGGCCCTTGACGTTGGGGCAGTTGGCGCGATGCACCGAAACGCCACGACCGCGCGTGATGAAGCCGACGATGTCGTCGCCCGTCACGGGGTTACAGCAATGAGCCAGACGGACCAGCAGGCCGCTGTTGCTCTCGCCCTTGACGATAATGCCGTTACTGGCGCTCTTACCGCGCTTTTGCGGTTTGCGGTTGGATCCGCGGGCAGGCTGCTTTACGACCTCGGCGATAGCCTCGGCCTTGGTGAGCTGTTCCTCGGGCTTGGGGTCCAAGATTTGCTCGACCTTATTGCCCACAGCGCGCGGGGCGACCTTGCCCGCGCCAACGGCTGCAAAAAGGTCCTCGAGCTGCTTGAAGTTAAACTGCTCCGCCACGGCGTTGAGCGCACGCGTGGATCGCGGCGTAGAGATGCCATACCCGCGCTTGCGCAGGTCCTTAGCCAGTATATCGCGGCCGGCAGCAGCGTCATCGTCTTTGGTCGCGGCGGCGAAGTAACGGCGAATCTTTGACTTGGCCGAAGGCGTCTTAACGATCTTGAGCCAATCACGCGACGGCTTGGAACTCTTGTTGGTCAGGATTTCAACGCGGTCGCCCGTCTTGATCTCGTGCGTGAGCGGGGCCACCGCACCGTTGATCTTAGCGCCGACACAGTGGTTGCCCACCTCGGTGTGAACGGCGTAGGCAAAGTCGAGCGGCGTGGAGCCGGCACGAAGCGCCATGACCTCGCCCTTGGGCGTGAAGACAAAAATCTCCTGGTCAAACAAGTCGACCTTCAGCGAGTGCAGGTATTCCTTGGCATCGGTGATCTCGTCAGACGCCGCCCAGTCGAGTGAGTGCTTGAGCCAGTTAATCTGGTCGTCCAGACGCTGCGCATCGTTGGTCTTGGAGGCAGACGATCCGCCCGACTTCTTGTACAGCCAGTGGGCGGCGATGCCGTACTCGGCCTGCTCGTGCATCTCATAGGTTCGAATCTGAATCTCGAGCGGGCGGGCCGTGGGGCCGATAACCGTCGTATGAAGCGACTGGTAGTTATTGACCTTGGGCATAGCGATATAGTCTTTAAAACGACCGGGCATGGGATGCCACAAGGTATGCACGGCACCAAGCGTGGAATAGCAATCGCGCACCGAATGAGTGATGACGCGCAGCGCCACCAGGTCGTAAATCTCGGAGAACTCCTTGCCCTTGCGCTTCATCTTTTGATAGATGGACCAATAGTGCTTGGAACGACCGTTGATCTGAAAGTCCTCAAGACCAATGCGATTGAGTTCATCGGTGAGCGTCTTGATGGTCTCGGCCAGATAACGCTCGCGAACCTCGCGCGACTCGGCTACCATGCGCGCGATGCGCTGGTAGGCATCGGGCTCCAAGTAGAAGAAGGACAGGTCCTCAAGCTCCCACTTGATAGAGCTCATGCCCAGGCGGTCGGCCAGAGGCGCGTATACGTCCATGGTCTCGCGCGCCTTAAACAGACGGCGGTCCTCGCGCAGGGCGGCAAGCGTGCGCATGTTATGCAGGCGGTCGGCGAGTTTGACGATGATGACGCGGATGTCCTTGGACATGGCAAGGAACATCTTGCGCAGCGTGAGGGCCTGCTTCTCGTCCATGCTGTCGACTTCGATGTTGGTGAGCTTGGTCACGCCATCGACGAGCTCGGCCACCGTATCGCCAAACAGGCCGGAAACATCGGTAAGCGAGGTCTCGGTATCCTCGACGGTATCGTGCAACAGCGCGGCGCACACCACATCGCAGTCCATCTTGAGGTCGGCCAGAATGATAGCTACCTCGACGGGATGGTTAATGTACATCTCGCCCGAACGCCGCTTTTGGTTGCAGTGCTTCTCGGCAGCAAAGCAGTAGGCCTGCTCCACCTTGGAGAAGTCGTCCTCGTTCATATATTTGAGGCACAGACGCTCCAGCTTGTCGTAGCTGTCCGCCATAATCTCGGGCGGCAGCTCATCGGCATGCTTATAGTGCTCCATCTCCGAAAACGGCTGGAGGGTGGAATCATGGGCGGTACGAGCTGCGGCGTCCATCGAGGTCCCCTTCCCCTAGGCCCGCGGTACGATCGGGCGGTTAACTTTGGCTAGCATATCAGAAGCGCACGAATCGAGTGCCCAACTCCGAAAAGCCGTGAACTCCATGCGCGAGCGCAAGCCCTCCAAATAGCGAATTGACCTGCTTAATTGCACGCGACCGGGGTTTTCCGCCATCGCGATGCGACGCGTATCGTCAAACCCCGAAACGCGGCAGAAACCGAGTTCTTCGAAGATTCCCAGGCCGCTTTCCACCGAGCGCTCGTCGACCGGCGTGCGGGCATCGATGGCAAGACACATCTGCGCAATGTCGATATCGCTTGCGCAGAATGAATCGTCCCCCGTCTTGCCACGGTTGGAGCGCCACATGGTCTGCAGCGCTCGATAGAGTGTGACAAGCTCATCGCGCTCGGGCGCGTAACAATCGAGCAGGCGCTCATTAATACGAGCGTCACGCGACGAATAGAGCAGGTGAATCACGGCGGGCTGTCCATCGCGGCCGGCACGGCCACTCATCTGGTTAAACTCAATCGCACCAAACGGCATGTGGTAGAGCACGACATGACGGATATCGGGCAGGTTGACGCCCTCACCGAAGGCCGAAGTTGAAACGATGCAGCTGAGACTTCCGTCTCTAAAGGCTTCCTCAACACGGCGGCGATCGGAGCGCGCAAGCCCGGCGTTATAGAACGCGATATGGGTCGCACAGTCGGGCACGCGTTTGCGCAACGTCTTGGCAAGCGCCACGGACTGGTCGCGCGAGTTCACGTAGATAACGGTCTTCTCCCCCGTCGCCACGATCGACACCAGGCGATTTTCGCGGCTCGCAAGGTCACGGTCGTCCTCGAGTTGCAGGTTCTCGCGAACGGTCTCGTCGACCACCGTCCTGGTAATCGGCAATACACGAGCAAGCTCCGCCACGACCGGGGCCGTCGCGGTAGCCGTTGCCGCCATGACAACGGGGTCGCCCAGGGCTTTGAGGATATCGGGCATGTCGAGGTATGCGCTCCGGTCGCCGCCTTTGGCAAGACCGGCATGGTGTGCCTCGTCGATAACGACAAAGCCGATGCGTCCAGAACGTGCAAAGCGATCGCGATGGATAGACAGGAACTCAGGCGTCGTGAGAACAATGCCGGTGCGGCCCGAAGCCAGGCCGGCAAACACGTCATCGCGCGCCGCCTCCACGGTCTCGCCGGTCAGCACGCCAACGCCAATGCCGAGCGCGGCCATCGTCGAGGAAAGGTGATAGGCCTGGTCGGCAACGAGCGCGCGCAGCGGATAGACAAAGATACTCGCACGCCCGCGAAGAACCGCCTCGCGCGCGGCATGCACATGGAAGATAAGAGACTTGCCGCGCCCCGTTCCCATAACGGCCAGAACACTTTGGTGATCGGCCAGTGCATCGAGCGCCTCGACCTGCGCGCGGTGCGGCTGGTTCGATCCGATAAAGCTGTGAATGAGCGAGCGCGTGAGCTCGGTATAGGAAAGTTGGGCAAGCGTCTCGCGTTTACGCGACTCCAGGCGCAGGCCAGAATCCGCCGGTTGTACGCCGCGGCGAAGCTCACATGCCGGATCGTCGATATTGGGTGCCGTGGTATCGCGCACCAAGACATCTTTGATCATGAGCTTGGGCTTCACACGTCCCTGCCAATGCTCGGCAACGGCCTCGAACACCAAGTCGACGGCGCTGTCGCAATTGATAAGCCTGTCGATTTGCGGTACACGGAACATGATTGCCGGCACGCTCGCGGCTCCATCCGTCGCCACGAAGCGCATATGCTCGCCGGTCTTACCCACCACGGCGCGATCACACATCGTCACGCCCTCGGCAGCCAGCAGCGGCACCTTATTACCCTGGCCAAACGGCTCAAGGCGGGAAATCTGCTCGATGGTCTCGATATTCAATTCGGAAAGGTCGACCGTGGCGGCAACCTCGTCGGTGTCCTCAAAGTCCTCGGCGGGAAGCTCGGACAACACGGCGGAAAGACGTCGACGAAACTCATCGAGCTTAGATGCCTCGATGGTCACGCCCACCGCACCGGCATGCCCGCCGCGGCGAATCAGCAGGTCGGAGCAGCGCTCGACGGCTTCGAACAGGTTAACCTTGCCTACCGAGCGGCCCGAGCCACGTGCTATACCGTCCTCGATAGAGAAAAGCAGCGCCGGCACGTGATATCGGTTGGTAAGGCGGCTCGCCACGATGCCCTTAACGCCCTCGTGCCAACCTTCGCCGCCCACGACGATTGCGCGCCCGCCGTCATAAGTCTCCTCGACCTTTGCCATGGCATCGCGCGTGAGCTCCGCCTCGATCTCGCGACGCTGTCGGTTGATCTCCTCGAGCTCGGCCGCCAGCGCGCTTGCCTCGATAGGATCGCGGGCAAGCAGCAAGTCGAGCGCCAGCTTGGGATCGGCCATGCGGCCGGCGGCGTTTAAGCGGGAAATGAGCGAGAACGATAGACCGTCCGCCGTAATGGTAGAAAGGTCGGCCTTGGCGAGCGCTGCAAGCGCAATGTAGCCGGGACGAGCCGTCACGCGCATCTGTTGGATGCCCTCAGCGACCAGCGCGCGGTTCTCGGGCGTCAACGGCATCATGTCGGACACGGTGCCCAGCGCCGCAACCTCAATCAGCGAACGCCAATACGACGGCTTGTCCAAACGCTCACCCAAAACCTGCACCAGCTTGAGCGCCACACCGGCACCGGCAAGTTCACGCGAGGGCCCCTCATCCTCGAGTTTAGGGTCGGTCAGGGGCACGCCCTGCGGCACCTGGTCGGACGGCTCATGATGGTCCGTAACCACCAGATCGATTCCCAGGCTCTCCAGATAGGAGACCTCTTCCTTGGCCGCGATACCGTTATCGACGGTCACGATCAGATTGGGTTGGGCGAGCTTGTTGACGCGGTCGAGCGCCGCGCACGAAAGGCCATATCCCTCGTCAAAGCGGTGCGGGATGAATGGTGTGACATCGGCGCCAAACGTCCGCAGCGCCTCGGTCAACAGACAAGTCGACGTAATGCCGTCGACGTCAAAATCACCAAAGACGGCGATGCGTTCGTGGTTGCGAATGGCGCGCTCGACACGATCGGCAACAACCGACATGCCCGGAATGACGAGCGGATCGGCCCAATCACGGTCGAGCGAAGGCGTCAAAAATAGCTGTCCTTCCTCAATCGAGGCAATGCCGTGCGCAACCATAATGCGTGCCACCAGCCCGGGTATGCCCAGACCAGCCGAAAGCTCCTTTTCGAGCTCGGGATTTTGCTGAGCGACCGCCCAGCGATGCGTCGTCTTAAGCGATGACATAGGCGCCCACCCCCGATAGGGGCAGGTCGCCGCGATACCTCTCACGGTTCATAGCGATGAGTCCTCTGTGTATGCCCGCTTCGGCAGGCAGATCTGTTGAACGGATTTATTATACCGTGCGGCACGGACGCAGAGCCTCGCAGCACGCCGTGGTTTCGGTAAACAATGCCGGTAATAGCCTCGAAATAATCGAGCGTTTCTGACGCACGGACGCATGCGAGCGTCTAGCATATCCATTCAAAACGGGTTCACGAGCAAAGGGAGTCACAAGAGCCTATGAAGCAATGGGTTGGACTGGGAAAGTTCCTCGCAGGGCATATGCAGGTCATCGTTCCGATTTGCGTAACGCTCGGCGTGCTCTTTCCCCAGCAGATCGGCGTACTCAAGCCCATCGTTCCCGCTCTCTTCGCCTTTATGACATTCCAAGGCGCGCTCAGTAACACCTTCCACCAGGTAGCTGAGGTGTTCCGCCGTCCGCTGCACCTGATTTTGGCGCTGCTCGTCTCGGCGGTGTTTATTCCCATAGCAGCTTATGCCATGGGATCGCTGTTCTTTGGCTCCAACCCCAACCTTGTCTGCGGCATCGTGCTCGAGTACAGCGTACCCGTGGCGGTCACTGCCTTTATGTGGATTAGCATGTTCGGCGGCAACGGCCCGCTCGCGCTTACCATCATCCTGACGTCCTCGGTTATCTCCCCTGTGACGATTCCGCTCACGCTTAAGCTCTTGCTGGGTGCCACTGTCTCGATCGATGTGCCAAGCATGATGCAAGACATGGCCTTTATGATCGCCATCCCCGCCGTGCTCGGCATCGTGATCAACGAGCTCACACGTGGATGGGGACACGAGAAGCTCTCCCCCGCACTCTCGCCCGCCTGCAAGTTCATGATGATGGGCGTTATCGCCTCCAACTCCACCGCCATGAGCGAGTACGTTCTGCACATGAACGCGATGCGCCTGGAAGTCGCCCTCTTTATTTTGACCTTCGCCATCAGCGGCTTTATCGTCGGTTTTCTGATCGCCCGTGCGCTGCATCTGCCATATAGCGAGACGACTACCATGTGCTTTACCTGCGGCATGCGTAACATCTCTTCGGGCGCCGTCATCGCCACGCAGTACTTTCCGGGCGAAGTCGTGTTTCCCGTCATGTGCGGAACGCTGTTTCAGCAGGTACTCGCCTCGTTTATCGGGCATCTCTTTGAGCGTCTAACCGGCGAGGAGCGCGCCGCCCAGCGCAAGCGCGTCGAGGCCGGCCGCGACGCCATGGCACGCTAGACCGTCCGCATTGCGCGGGTGTTAGTCTTGCTATACGAGCGTTTCCAGGTGCGCACGCAGGCGCTCGGCATCGATATCGAGCGTTGTCTCGGCATTGACCTGGGCCAAACGATAGCCGACAAAGTAGGGCGAAACCACCCAACGCGGCAGTGCCTTGGCAATGGTCCGACCGCCCAGGTGATAGAAGAACAAGTTGTACGACTCTGCGCGACCACCGTGGTGCTCGTTCAGGATATAGCGCAGAGCTACCTGGATCGCATCGGCGAAGAGATCCGTCTCGGCTTGATCTCGCATGTCATCGCTGGCGGCGATTCCCTGCGGGGCTGAAACATTGACCTCAAAGAATCCCATGATCGGTTCGGTTGAGATGTTGACCGCGATTCTCCCCTGTTGCCAGACATTGATGCCTTCGAAATTGGCGGAAGTCAGCGAAGCGTAGCCGTCTTCCTGCTCCAAACCCACAATCTGCATGTGCGGATGAACGAGACTGCCGCCCGAGAGCGGACCCTTGTTCTTGTACATGAGCACGCTTCGATACTGCTGTGAATCGATCATCTGCTGCCAGCAACCCAGGGCAAACCTCATTACATGGTGGAGTTCATCCAACTCATAGGTCACCAGGTCTGCGTCGTGGTCGGCCGACTCGATCAGCACGGTTTGACGGGTGGCGCGCAGGGTTTTGAACTTATTCTCGAGCCAGATGCAGTCACCGTCGCGCCGAATGATATTGGCGAGCCCCTCGGTATCGCAAAAGGGGCACGCGGTGCCAGGGCGCCGGTTGTCGTCGGGCTTACCGCTCGCCTGCTGAACGTCAAATACCAGCGCCACGGGTTACGCCTCCAGCGGCACGATCTTGGTGCCATGGAGCTCGGAGACGCCCAATGCCGCCGCCACGGTATCGCGGTTGGCCGTGGAAATGCCGCCGCCAGGAAGGATGGTCAGGCGGTCGCCCGCATACTCGACAAGACGCGATAGGTGCTCCAGATTGTCCTCGATCGGCGTTCCGGCAGCACCACCATGCGTCAGGATACGCGTGATGCCGCAGTCGGCGAGCGTATCAATGGCATCCAACTGAGCCTCAGGCGAGAGCTGGTCAAACGCCATGTGGAAGGTAATATCGATGGGTCCGCGCTTGCACTCCTCGGTCGCGCAGCCCGCAGCCATCACGAGGGCGCCGAGTGTAAGCTCATCGAGCGCCCATCCGCCGGCACAAGGCTTGCAGCAGCCAAAGACCAAGCCGTCGGCGCCGGCGCTCACGGCAAGGCCCAGGTCCATCTCCATCATGCGCAGCTCGTCTTGGTTGTAATGAAAGTCGCCGCCACGCGGACGGATCATGCACATCACCCGTGCATCGTGCTCGTGGGCATAGTTGACCGTAGCGCTGATAACGCCAGCCGAGGGCGTGGTACCGCCGACGGCAAGGTTGTCGCACAGCTCGATGCGCCTTGCACCGGCATCGATAGCCGCCGGCACCCGCTCAAAGTTCTCGGCACAAAACTCGTACAGCATAGATAGACCCCCAGACGAACTTCTATTTCCACACGGCATTGTCGCACTTTAAATACCAACCCGCACAATGATCCCTTGGGGACGGAGGAAAACGGATCACTGGGCCAACGACTACCTCTTGACATCTGCCACAACGCCGATGTTATGGCAACGACAGACACTATGACCCAATCCGAGGGCACTAAAAAGATAGGAGCCCCCGC
>UQTD01000052.1 GCA_900543845.1 uncultured Collinsella sp. | reverse complement strand
ACCGGTGCAGCTTGAGGTCGTCAAAGACGAATGTCACCCCGGCGCGCCGATCCTCGAGGTGCGCGATCTTACGGTGCCGTCCCATTTGCATAAGAAACCGGCTGTTAAAAACGTCAGCTTTGACGTGCGCGCGGGTGAGATCGTCGCGCGGGCGCATAATCGCCGCGAGCTCGACCAGGACCCTTCGGCGCATGCCGAGTTTGCGGCCCTATGCGCCGCCGCGCGGTCGCTCGGTCGTTGGCGCCTTTCCGATTGCACGGTCTACGTAACGCTCGAGCCCTGCTGCATGTGCGCGGGGCTTATGGTTAACGCGCGCGTGGGGCGCTGCGTGTACGGCGCGTCCGATGCTAAAGCGGGCGCTCTGGGGTCGCTATACGACCTGAATGCCGATTCGCGCCTGAATCATCGGTTTAATGTGACCGCCGGCGTGCTGGCAGACGAGTGCCGCGCGGTGCTGAGCGGTTATTTTAGTGGGCTGCGTGGCACCGATGGTGCTGGCTGCGGTTGTGGGGCCGATCTTGAGGCGCATGCCGCCCACGCCGAGGCGCTTGCGGGTGTTGGGGATCTCGCTGGCGAGACGCTCGACTTTGGCCCCGTGCAGCGCCGGTTCCGCCGCGTGCTGTTGGCGATCGACTCCTTTAAAGGCAGCGTGTCGAGCTCGCAGGCGGAGGGTGCCGTTGCCGAAGGTGTGCGCCGCGTGTGGCCCGATGCCGAGGTGCGTGCATTGCCACTGGCAGATGGTGGCGAGGGAACGCTCGACGCCATCGCCGCGCGCGGCGGTGAGGTCGTGGCAGGTGAAGTCGCAGGCCCCTTGGGCGACCGCGTGTCTGCCCGGATGCTGGTGGACGGCGAGCACGAGTCGGCTGTTATTGAGATGGCCGAGGCGGCGGGTATTGGGTATTCGCCCTGCACGGAATCGGCGGCGTTGGCCGCTACGACCTATGGCGTGGGCGAGCTCATGCTTCGCGCGGTCCGTGCTGGGGCAAAGACTATCTATATTGGCCTGGGCGGCAGCGCCACCAACGACGGTGGCGCCGGCATGCTGCAGGCGCTGGGCGCCCACCTTGTCGATGACCGTGGCTGCAATATTGCCCCCGGTCTCGCGGGCCTTGAACACGTGGCGAGTATCGATTTGGCACCGGCGCTTCGGGCACTGAATGGCGCGCGTGCCGTGGTGCTTTCCGATGTCGAGAATCCGCTCGTGGGGCGTTGTGGGGCACTTGCAGTGTTTGGCGGGCAAAAGGGCCTGCCGACAGACGATGCCGAGACGCTGCGCAGGTACGACAGCTGGATGGTCGGCTACGGTCGCCTGCTCGATACGGCGATTGCCGAGGCACGGGCTCAGGGGTTACTGCACGTGCCCGAGGGTGTGCGGACGTTTGGCTCGGTGCTCGGTGTGCCCGGTGCCGGTGCCGCCGGCGGCCTGGGCGCCGCGCTACTGGCGCTCGGTGCGGAGCTGCGCTCGGGTGTGGAGACGGTGCTTGATCTGATTGGGTTTGACGAGCGCGTGCGCGATGCCGACCTAGTCATAACGGGTGAGGGCAATATGGACGAGCAATCCGCCGCCGGTAAGGCGCCGGTGGGCGTGGCCCGTCATGCGAAGCGATATGGCAAGCCGGTGGTCGCCGTCGTGGGCGGTCGTGCGGACAACTTGGATGTAGTGTATGAGCAGGGTATCGACCTAGTGCTGCCGATTTGTCGTAAGCCTATGCCCCTCAGCCAAGCGCTTGACCCCCAGGAAGCTACAACCAACCTCATCTGCGCCGGTGAAGCAGCCGCCCAAGCCTACGACCTCGCTCGCCTCTAAAACCCAACTCCCTATAAGTTGCGGTGGAATAGTTCCTGTTTGGCGGCTCAGGCGGCAAAAACAGGAACTATTCCACCGCAACTTCGAGAATGGCTATCCGAGGCTGGCCACCTTGGGCCTTGGGGCGGACCGTCCGCTATGAAATGCGGCCATCTACTACGTTTAGTCGAGCGCCCTCGACCATCCCGGAATATGCGAAAATAAAACCGCAGGTAGACGGCTTGCCGATTTTTGAAAAAGCCGGCTATGGTTGACCCCCGCGGCTTAAACGTAGTAGATAGGCCCCTTTTGTGGCACGGCAGCAGACCAGTCTTTTTGGGACGGGGCTTATTTGACCACCTGTCGATCTGATTGCCCAAGTAGTCAAAAAGCCCCGTCCCAAATTAGCTACCTTGCCCCATCGGGCGGGAGCGGGTAATATATATCGAGCGCCTAGCGCGTTCGATGGGTTCGGATGACGACATGTTCCGAATCTGGTCAGGTCCGGAAGGAAGCAGCCATAAGGAGCCTCTGTCGGGCATCCGGATCCATCGAGCGCACGGGCGCTTTTTGGTGCCGCGATATGGCCTGGCCGGCGGCGAGGTATTTGGTGTCTCGCTGGTCCTCGGCTGCGCCTGCGGGATCGCTCGACTACCAAATACCTCGCCGCCGGCCGGGCCCTGTCGTCCAAAAATCACCCGTAGAGGCGCATTTATCTGATAATTGAATTCCTAGCGTTATGCCGCTCGCTGGCGTTGCCAAAACATCGGCTGCTACATGCCTTGGGCACTAGTGACTTTTGTGCTTGCTTCGCCTTAACATCTGTAACGAGTTGCTTACGCATCTCCAGGGTTCTCCGTACTATCATGAATCAGATTGAAGAGAGATGATGATAGGGAGCGCCTATACATGATTGAGCTGCTCAGGCGTTTTGGTGGTAAGTTTCGCCGGTATATGGTGATTGGCCCTGCGTGCAAGCTGATCGAAGTGATCTTTGACCTGCTGACGCCGCTGGTGATTGCCCAGATGATTGATAAAGGTATCGGTGCGCACGACGTGAGTGCCGTCGTCCACTACGGCATGGTGCTCGCCGCCATGGCCGTGGTCGGCATCTCGTTTACGCTCGTCTGCCAAAAGATGGCGGCGCTTGCCTCGCAGGGCATGGGCACCGACATTCGCGGTGCGCTCTACCAGCACATCAACAAGCTGAGCTATGCTGAGCTCGATCGCTTTGGCACGCCGTCGCTCATCACGCGCATTACCAACGACGTCAACCAGGTGCAGCTTGCTGTGGCGCTGGGCGTGCGCATGCTCATCCGCTGGCCCTTCTTGGCGGTGGGTTCCATGGTCGCGGCCCTTGCCATCGACCTTAAGCTCGGCATCATCTTTTTGATTTGCACGCCCGCCATCGGCCTGGTGTTTTGGTTTGTCATGGCGCGCTGCATCCCGTACTACAAGCAGCTGCAGGCAAAGCTCGACCGCATCGCGCTCATTTGCCGCGAGGGGCTTTCGGGCGCCCGCGTGGTCCGGGCGTTTGTGCGCGAGGGTCACGAACGTGAGCGTTTTGCCCAGGCGGCCGATGACCAGGCGCGTGTCGCAATCGCGGTGGGCAAGCTCTCGTCGATCCTCAACCCCGTCACGTTTTTGGTGATGAACCTGGGCGTGTGCGCCATCCTGTGGGTGGGCGGCATCCAGGTCAACGTGGGCGAGCTCACGCAGGGCCAGGTCATGGCATTCGTCAACTACATGACGCAGACCCTGACCTCCATCGTGTATGTCGCCAACCTGGTCGTGGTCTTTACCAAGGCGAGCGCCAGTGCGTCGCGTCTCAACGAGGTGCTCAATTGCGTGCCGAGCATCACCGACGAGGGCAACCAGCCGGTTGCGCTGTCCGAGCCGGGCGCACTGGCGGGTGGCGCTGTTCCGGTCCCCGCGCTGAGCTTGAGCCATGCGAGCTTCTCCTTTGGCGCGGGCGCCGCCAACGCCGTCAATGACGTGACCCTGGAGCTGCCGCTGGGCAAAACGCTCGGCATTATCGGCGGCACGGGCAGCGGTAAGTCGACGCTCGTCTCGCTCATCCCGCGCCTGTACGACACGGGCACCGGCAGCGTGAGCGTAATGGGTGCCGACGTGCGCGCCTGGCCGCTCGACCAGCTTCGTCATGTGGTTGCGACTGTTCCGCAGCGCGCGTCGCTCGTGAGCGGCACGATTCGCAGCAACCTAACCTGGCGCGACGAGTCGGCAACCGATGAGGAGCTGTGGGCGGCGCTCGATATAGCGCAGGCCAGCGAGTTCGTGCGCAACAAGCCGCAGGGGCTCGGCGCCCCGGTCGAGGCGGGCGGCAAGAACTTCAGCGGTGGCCAGCGCCAGCGCCTGACCATTGCGCGTGCCCTGGTGGGCTCGCCGCAGATTCTGATTATGGATGACTCCGCCTCGGCGCTCGACTTTAAGACCGATGCAGCGCTTCGCCACGCCATCCGCGAGCGCAGCGTACGCGGTGCCGCCGCGGGCGGACTCCCGCTAACCACGGTGATCGTGAGCCAGCGCGTCTCGACCGTGCGCGATGCCGACATGATCTGCGTGCTCGACCACGGCTCGGTCGCGGGCCTGGGTACGCACGACGAGCTGTACGCAAGCTGCCAACTCTATCGCGAGATTTGCCAGTCGCAGCTTCGTCGCGAGGAGCTCGAGGGTCAGCAGGGGAGCACGACGCCCGCGTCCGCCCCGGCTGCCCCGGCATCCACTTGCGCAAAGGAGGGCTGCTAAATGAATCCGTATACTTCTTCCGGTTCGGTCGCCACGATGACGGCCAACGTGTCCGGCAACGATAACCTCAACGACCTGGGCGACGGTCCGCGCCAGCCCGGCGACCCCGAGCGTTACCCCGTAGGCGCGGTAACTCGCCGTCTGCTGGGCTACGTCCGTCCGCATCGCATTTCGTTTACGGCGTCGTTTGTGAGCGCCGCCATCTCGGTGGTCTTGCAACTCTATACGCCCATCCTCATCGGCGAGGGCATCGACCTCATCGTTGCTGCCGGGCAGGTGGACTTCGGGTCGCTGCTGCCGCTCGTTACCAAGCTCGCAATCGTCGTGGTGGGCGCGGCAGCCTTCCAGTGGCTGCAGGGCTACTGCGTCAACCGTCTATCCTACGAAACGGTGCGCGACATGCGCGTGGAGGCGAGCGACAAGCTCAGCCGCATGCCGCTCAGCTTTATCGACGGCCATGCCCACGGCGACCTCATGAGCCGCGTGGTCAACGATGTCGACCAGGTGGGCGATGGCCTGCTGCAGGGCTTTACGCAGCTCTTTACCGGCGTCATCACCATCGTGGGCACGCTCGCATTTATGCTCTCCATCAACCTGACCATGACGCTTGTGGTGGCGCTCGTTACGCCGCTTTCCATCTTTGCGGCCGGTGCCATCGCCAAGCTTTCCAATAAGAGCTTCACTGCTCAACAGCGCATCCAGGGCCAACTCGGCGGTCATATCGAGGAGTATGTGGGTGAGCAAAAGCTCGTGGACGCCTTCGCTTACGGCCCGCACGCTCAACAGCGCTTTGATGCCCTTAACGCCGAGCTCTATACGGCGGGCGAGCGCGCGCAGTTTATGGGTTCGCTCTCCAACCCCGGTACGCGCTTTATCAACAACATCATCTATGCCGTGGTCGCCGTGATCGGCTGCACGGGCGTGATCACGGGCGTGCCTGCGGCGCTCACGGTGGGCGGCGTGCAGATTTTCCTGTCCTATGCCAACCAGTACACTAAGCCGTTCAACGAGGTTACCAACGTCATTACGCAAATCCAGACGGCGTATGCCTCGGCACGCCGCATGTTCGCGTTGCTCGATGCGCGCGAGCAGGAGCCCGACGCTGTGGATGCCATTGAGCTCGCCGCCCCGAAGGGCGAGGTTTCGTTTGAGCATGTGGACTTTAGCTATGTGCCCGACCACAAACTGCTGCAGGATATCTGCATCGATGCCAAGCCCGGTATGCGCTATGCGCTCGTCGGTCCCACGGGCTGTGGAAAGACGACGCTCATCAACCTGCTGCTGCGCTTTTACGATATCGATGCTGGGCGCATCGTAGTCGATGGTCGCTCCTCGCGTGACTACACGCGCGCGAGCCTGCGCCGCGCCTTTGGCATGGTGCTGCAGGACACCTGGCTGTTCGAGGGCACGGTGGCCCAGAACATTGCCTACGGTTGCCCCGATGCCACGCGCGAGCAGATTGTCGAGGCCGCCAAGCGCGCTCATGCGCATAAGTTAATCGTGCAGCTGCCAGGCGGCTACGATACGGTGATCGGCGAGGACGGCGGCACGTTTAGCCAGGGTCAAAAACAGCTGCTGTGCATCGCGCGCGTCATGCTCACCGATCCGGCGATTCTGCTGCTGGACGAGGCAACGTCGAGCATCGATACGCGTACCGAGCTGCAAGTGCAGGCGGCATTCGACGAGCTCATGGCTGGCCGCACGAGCTTTGTCGTAGCACACCGCCTGTCGACGATTCGCAACGCCGATTGCATCCTGGTCATGCGCGATGGCGAGATTATCGAGCGCGGCACGCACGATGAGCTGCTCGCGGCAGGCGGCTTCTACGCCGAACTCTACCGCAGCCAATTCGCCCAGTGAGCAAGCCCGTGGGGCAAATGAACTAGGTTTGTTTGCCCCACGTCTCAACTATTTGGGGGCTTACACCGCGGACGTTTTGCCCCCATCGGTGTCGCCCATGTCGCCAATCGACAGACGGTGGTTTACATCTGTCACGTAAGTACTAAGATATTCATCTAATAAATTGCATTAGTGGCTTTGGTTTTGGGGGAAACGAGCAACGTGACTATGACATGCTCTTTGGTGGTCAACAGCAAGAGCGGTAATACCAGGATGGTTTCGGGCGCAATCAAGCGTGCCCTACAGGCTGCAGGCGTCGAGTTTATTCACGCTGCCGCGTTGAGCGACGATGCGGACGCAGATCAGGTTGCGCGCGAGGCGCAGGGTGCCTGCGCTGCCGATACGGTGCTCGTTGGCTTTTGGTGCGACAAGGGCGCATGCACGCCTTCGGTCGCGGCGTTGCTCTCCGCCTTGCACGGCAAGCGCGTCTTTCTGTTTGGTACCTGCGGTTTTGGTGCTGATCAGAGCTATTACCAGCAGATTATCGATCGCGTGACCTCCAATTTGGCCGATGATGCCGAGCTGGTGGGCTGGGCAATGTGCCAGGGCAAGATGGGCCCCGCGGTCAAGCAGCGCTACGAGGCCATGCTCGAGCAAGATCCCGACAACGCCCGCGCTAAGTTGCTACTCGACAACTGGGTTGCCGCAAAGGATCACCCCACCAAGGAAGATTTGGACAACATGGCTGCAGCCGCCAAAAAGGCCGTGCTGGGGGAGTAGCTCCCATCGCTGACGGCGGTCGGTCCATCTTTCTAAATGAAACGTCCTCCCGGGCGTCGGGGCACGAAGTTCCCTGCTCTACAGTCCTGCGCAAGACGAAGGCCACATTAAGTGGCCTTCTTTGCGTGCGGAACTCGCGATGAACTTCGTGCCCCGCCGTCCGGGAGGACGCCTCAATATTGATGGGAGGCCTGATAGGTCGATGGTTCCGTGCCCGGATGCGTCCAAAGTGGGACGGGCTTTCCGGATGGGCAGGCTTTCGAAAAATGCGTCCCGGAATTTGCCTTTGGAATGGGACGTAGTTTCCCGTTGAGGTGCTTTGCGGAAAGTGCGTCCCACTCTGGGCGGTCGAAGTGGGACACACTTTCCCAAAGGCGCTCCAACGGGAAATTGCGTCCCATTATTCGGTCAAGAAACGGGATGCATTTTCCCAATGAGAGCAAAACCGGAAAATGCATCCCACAATCAGCCCTCAAAGTGGGACGCCGTTTCCCAATGAGGCTCAAGCGGAAAATGCATCCCGGAATTTGCGCTCAAAGTGGGATGCGGTTTCCGGTTGAGGGTCTAAGGGGAAAGTGCGTCCCAGAATCGACGCTTGAAATGGGATGCAGTTTCCCGATGAGGCACTCGACGGAAAATACATCCCAGAAATGGCCTTTGAGCTGGGATAAGATTTCCGCGGCATCTCGGATTCTCAAAAATGAGACACGTGATATCGGGCATCGGATGTATCATTTGCAAAAATGAGTCCACTCCACTCGAATAAAGCGAGGTCCCTCATGTACGTTCCACACCCCCGTATCCGTAGGCTGTCGAAAATCCCGCTTGTTGGGACGGCGGCGCTTGCTGCGTTGATCGCCACGAGCGTCGCCTGCTTCACGGCCACGCCCCAGGTTGCCCAGGCGGCAGACGCGCCCGCAATCACCGATATGACCGAGCAGGATTATCAAGCCCTGGGTCTGGGCACGAGCGAGGACATTCCGGCCGATACCGTTGGCCCCTATTCCACTGATACCCCCACGACGTTTGCCACGCGCAGCGAGGTCTATATGGCAGCTAACGGTAGCCATGGCAATCGCTACACTCTGCGCGACAAGCTCGAGAACGTCGAGCGCGGTGACATTGGCGGCAGCAGCAAACTCACCGATGGCTATGGAAGTGTGTGGGGCGCCGCAAAGTTCTGGCAAAACGTCAACAACTTCGATACGAACAGCGATCTCTACAAGCATAGCGACTACGGTGGCGGCACCTGGTCGTACCTAAGCAACAATGAGTCCTCAACAGTACTCGCCAACGACAACAACGGTTTCTCGGGCATTCACGCCACGAGTGTTGAGTTCTGCAGCGACGCCAGCACGGGCAAAAAGAGCCGCGTTGCCGAGCTCCGTGCCTACGGCGACAGTTCCTCCACGACGATTGACGGCAAGTCATACGCCGGAAAGGTTGAGCTGGTCCTCTACTCGTTTAGCAACGGGCGTACGCGCGCTCTCGACACACACCTGCCGGTGACGGTCAACACTAATATGATGTACGAAGGCCGTTTTAAGTACCTGGATGCCGGTTACCTGCAAGAGCACGACGCCGTCTTTGATGTCGAGGCGGGCGATGTCGATGGCGACGGCGTCGACGAGCTTTTTGTCTACGCGGGCTGCTATGTCGACGAGAACGGCGTGCGCAAGGCTGTAGTCGACATGTATGACTTGGAGGGCGGCAACTGGAAGCAAAGCGTCGTCAAGATCGATGCCGGTAACGCCGCGGACTACACCACGCACAACAAGGGCGGGAACGACTCCTGGACGCAGCTTCAGTCAGCTCCTGTCGTTTCGCTAGCGGCCGGCGACCTCGATCGCGATTTTTGCGATGACCTCGCCATCGTGGTCTCGGCACCCTACGGCAAGAAGAATATTGATAAGTCGACGCATTGCGAGCTGTTTTCGTGGGATGCATCCAAGGGTGCGCTCGTCCATGTCGATGCTCTGGGCGACGCGGGCGCAATCTCCCTCTCCGCGAACGGCAAGACCATGGTCGCTGCGAATGCGACGTTCGGCACGTTTGCCGCCTACGATGAAGAAGGAAAGAAGACGGGTGAAACCGTCACGGGCCTTATTCTTGCGGGCTATGACTGGCAACGCAGCGCTTTTGATTACGGCGCTTCTGACGGCAGCAAGGGGCTGTACGGCGCGCTGTACCGCTACGCGTATTTTGACTCGGAGTCTGGCGAGTTCAAGCTTTCCGATTGCAAGGAATACAGAGACGGGCTTCTCGCCTCCTATGGGCTGATGCATGTGCCCAACAGCGCATGGAAGGATAGCGCTCAGGATAAGCGCTATCCGTGCACCTTGGCGCCTATTGCCCTTGCCACTGCCAACCTTGACGGCCTGTCCGAGCAGCTGGCGGTCGACGAGGTGCTCGTGGGCGGCGATGTGTTCCGCGACTTTGCCTGCAACACGGCACAGAGCGGGGCTCAGGGCTTGGGGTCCATGGTCGGAACCATGAGCATGAGCGGTCAGCAATACAACAGCAGCAACAAGCATGACCACAAGGGTATAGAGCAGGTGTGGATCAGCGACGTCAAGGCGGGTAGCGTCTCGGGTTCGGACCGCTATAACGAGAGCTTTATCGCCGTGGTGGGCAAGCACCGCGACGAGGACCTGCGCAAGAACGATGACTACTATTGGATGACCGCCTCGCATTTTTCGCTCGACGAGAACGGAAAGGTGCGCCGCGGCGAGGAGCAGGTGATTAGCGAGAGCAACCGTCGCGGCACTACCTACGGCACATTTATCTCGCTCGCGCTGCCCGATGTCGACAACGACAGCGTCAAGATCACGTACAAGGACCGCTACAAGGTCTATACCAACCCGCGCGTGCTTGCCGTGCTGCAGGATGCGCCCTATGTTGAGGATCTGGAGCAGGCATACGGCTATCTGGTGTTGGGCGGCACGTCATACGGAGAGGAAAAGGGCACGGGGACATCCCAGGGCTATACCATTGGCGCCGAGTTGGGCGTTGCCGTCGAGGTGCAGACCGGTCCGCCCCTGGTCGCGATGAATGCTTCAGTCGATTTTGCCGCCGAGGGATGCTATGACTACCGGAGCGAGCGCACGGTCAGCGCAAGCGTAAGCTATGAGTCGCATGCCGGCGAGGGTGACAAGGCCGTGCTCTACACGATTCCGATGGTCTATTACGAGTATGAGATCGAAAATGAGGAAACTGGTGGCAAGGGCGTGATGGCGGCGCCCGTGTCGCTCGGCGCGCAGACCTCGGTCGTTAATGTCGAGGCCTATGACCGCATTGCCAAACAGCACAATATGACGCCGCTCAGCTACTTTTTGACCAACCGGTCGGGAGAACCCGGAACCTATCAAACGACGCTCAACGGCGAGACTCCCGTTGGGGATTCCTTTGGCCTGGGCAAGCCTGGCGTAACGCGCGCCTACACGCACGATGGGTTTAACGGCGCCGCCGCGCAGTCGGGGGCGAGCATTGAGCAGACCATCGAAGTCGAGGAGGGCAAGGAGCAGGAGCTCGAGCTCGGCTTGACGCTGAACGGCAGCGTTGTCATGGGCGCGAAGCTCGCAAAGCACGAGTTGTTTGGCGGCCTGTGCTTTGGTGCCAACGCCGGCTTTACTACGGGTAACTCCTCGAGTGAATCGACCGAATACGGCGGCACCGTCGACAACCTGCCCGAGGCCGCGCAGGGCAAGTACGGTTTTGTGTGGCGTCTGGGCGTCAACGCGGTGGATGTCGACAAGTTCGAGGCAGACTCGGGCGACAAGCTCGGCACCAAGGACACCGACCAGTTCTGGATCGTGGGCTATGACGTTAAGGACGTCGAGATGCCCGACGCGCCGGCCGTGACGGGCTTTACGGCAAACGCCGTCGATTCGACAAGTATCACCTTTAGCTGGGACGACGTGCTCGCAAACAAGAGTGGCTTTAGCTACGGCGTGGGCATGCTGCAGAGCAATGCGGCGGACGCCGTCGTCAACAGCTGGAAGATTGCCGGCAACACGCAGACCTCGCTTACCTGGGATGGGTTGCAGCCCAACACGGAGTATCGATTCGCTATCGCAGCTGTTGAAAATGGATCCACGACCGAAACGGGTATTCGCTCGGCAATCATCACGGTCAAGACCATGCCCGTTGGCATGACGATGACCGTGAGCGGACCTGCGGCGGATACAGCGGAGAGGTCGGCCCTCGAGTATGACTCTTCGGTCGAGTGCGCGGAGGGAGACAAGTTGACGCTTTCGGCGATCGGGCATGTGACGCAGCGCAATGCCGGCGGCAGTGAAACGGAGCTGGCGCCGTCGTATATCTGGTACCGCAAGGTTCGCGGCGAGGCCGAGTTCCAGCGCGTGGCTGCCGATGGCAGCCTCCCAGCCGGAACGGCCTCAACGCTCGAGATTGACCTGACGGCGGAGGATGACGGCGCGCAGTACTACTGCCACGTGGGATACAACAACGTCGGCCTCGATACCGGTGTGACACTGGTGAACATCGCGGCCGAGGAGAAGGCTCCTGAGACGGTGAACGCCGCTCCGATCCGCACACGCCGCCTGTTCTCGCAGGCAAGCGCGGGCGCCAAGAAGTTCCTGGACCATACCCTGGTGAACACCGCCGGCCCAACCGATTCCGAAGGCTCGAAGGACCCCGAGACTCCGACGACCCCGGAGACGCCCGAGACCTCGACGAATCCGGATAAGCCTAAGGCGGACGGCAGCACCGAAACCAAGGCGAAGGCCACAACCTCAGCCAAGAACCTCGCAGGCACCGGTGACCAAACGCTAGCAATAGTCGCTACCGCAGCAGCGGCGGGTATCGTTCTGGTGGCAATAGCCCTCATCATGCTGATCAAGCATCGCAAGACCCACTAGCGGCCAGTCGAACATATCGACAAACCAAAAAACCCGGGTAGCCAAAAAACAGGCCACCCGGGTTTTCTGTTGAGTGGAGACTCCGCAAGCGGAAACTGCATCCCACAATTAGCGCCCGGAACGGGACACATTTTCCGTCAAGCCCTCATCCGGAAAATCCATCCCAGTTTGAGCGCCCAGACCGGGACGCACTTTCCCAAAGGGTCCTCAACGGGAAGCTGCGTCCCATAATTAGGCCGAGAAATGGGATGAACTTTTCCAATGAGAGCCAACCGGAAACCACGTCCCAGAATCAGCCCCCAAAGTGGGACGCACTTTCCCAACGAGCCTCAACCGGAAAATACATCCCGGAATCCAGCTGAATAGTGGGACACACTTTCCCAATCGGGTCCCAAGCGGAAACTGCATCCCATTCCAGACAAGAATTCCGGGACACACTTTCCGCAAACAAAGGAGGCCACTTAATGTGGCCTCCGTCTTGCGCAGGACTGTCCGAGCAGGGAACCTTACATGCCTCCGCCCGGACAGACGTTTCAGTTATGAACTCGCAGCTAGTCGTTACTTGATCTTAGTCGTGCCCGGCGCCAGGTTGGGGTCGGTCTCGTTGGCCTCGGTCTGGAAGTGCTCCGTATAGACGTTCTTGCCATCGCGGAACATCTCGTAGTACTGCATCTTGGCGTAATCCTCGCGCGCCTTGGTGGCGGCTGCTGCGGCGGCGTCGTCACCGGTGACGTTGGAGGAGAGCGCCCAGCGCAGGCTGGCGTCCTCGTAGCCGACCGAGTTGATGGCGGGCAGTGACTCGCGCAGCGTCATGTGCGCCTTCTGGTAGTCGGTCAGCGGTGCGCCGATCAGCTGCATCAGCTGCGTGGACAGGTAGTTGGTGGACAGGTCGTCGACCTCACTCGTCTGGTCGCAACCGGCAACGTCGTAGTTGGCCCAGATGATGTAGTCGGTCTGCCACAGACGCTCCTGATGCGTGGCGTCGTCCTCGCCGGTAAACCACTTATCGTTGAACTTGGACGGGAAGAACGGCTGGTGGTCGCCCCAGAACACCACGACCACCTTACGGTCGAGCTTGCTCAGGGCGTTGAGGAAGTAGCGAAGCGCCTGGTCGGACTGCTCGATGCACGAGACATACTCGTCGACATCGGAGAGCGTACCGTCCTCGACGGTCTTGACGTCCAGGTCGGTCGTGTCGATGTTCAGGTGCATCTGCTTGTCGACCGGCAGCAGGCCCGTGTCGTAGCCCGAGTGGTTCTGCATGGTCACGTCGAAGATAAACTGCGGATTGGCGTTCTGATCGAGCAGCTCAAGAATCTTGTCATAGGTAGCCTGGTCGGTCACCATGCCGCGCAGGGTATCGGCACCCTGGAAATCGTTGATGGACAGGAACCGGTCAAAGCCAAAATCCTTGTAGACGTTCTCGCGGTTCCAGTTGGTGGCGTGGTTGGGGTGCATGGCCGTGGTGGAATAGCCGAGCGACTTGAACTGCTCTGCCAGGTTCCCGGTCGTTTCCATGTTGTAGATGGTGTAGGGGTACACGCCCGAGCCCAGGTTGGCCATGGAGTTGCCGGTCATAAACTCAAACTCGGTATTGGCGGTGCCGCCGCCGTAGGCGCTCACGTAGAGCTTGCCGCGGCTGAGGCAGTTGGACAGGTTCTTAAAGTACTGCGGGCCCTCGTAGCCGGCGCGCATGTTCTGGTAGATCGACAGATCCGAGAAGGTCTCGTTCATGATGGCGATGACCGTGGGCTTCTCGCTGTCGAACTGCTCCTTTGCGGCGGTGCGCTCGTCACTCTTGGCGGCGTCGGACTTGTCGTAGGCCTTGGCGTACTTTTTGAGCGTGGCCTTGGCATCGTCGACGGAGTAGTCGGCGGGTTTGGGCGGCTTGATGGACTGCGCTGCGCTAATGAAAGCGGGCAGGTAGCCCTCGCGCCAGTAGCTCTCGAGCGGGCGCCAGGTGTAGACGGTGATGCCGAGGGTGTTGTAGTAGTCGATGAGCGTGACGTGTGCGGTCACACCGCCCAGGCACAGCACGGCGACGAGCAGGTTGGTGAGCAGCATGCGCTTGGCGTTGGCGGCGCCCTTCTGACGGTGCGGTGCCACCAGGCCGGCGTACTCGCATAGCAGCATGGCGATGGCGGTAAAGCCCATGGACAGCACGCAGAACAGTGAGATCGAGAAGGTGTAGCCGGTGCCGGCGACCGCGGCGGCGGTGGAGATGGCCGAAAGGTCGCCCGGCTGGATGGGCATGGATTTAAACGTGATGACGAAGAACTCGGCAATGCCCAGGACAAAGAGGGCAAAGGCCAAGACCGCGGGGGCTGCGCCGTGGCGCTGGAACAGGAAGAACAGGCCGACCATGAGCGTGGTGATGATGGCCCACTCGAGCAGGATGCACAGGGGGTAGACCCAGGTAAAGTCGTGGTTGGACGAGACCTCCATGCCCAGCAGCGCAAAGACGCCGGCGAGCAGCAGGCACAAGACGGCGGCGACGAGCGGTTTGCCCACAAAGGCGCCGCGCAGGCGGGCGAGCTTGCCGGTGGGGGCGGGGGCGTCG
>UQTD01000051.1 GCA_900543845.1 uncultured Collinsella sp. | reverse complement strand
GGCGCCGCGGATGGAATTCCGCGGCGCCAAAGCCACACGCTAACAGCTTTAAGGAGTCAAAGCTGGTTTAGCCAAAGAAGCGCTTGATCTCGATCTCGGCGTTCTCCAGGCAGTCGGAGCCGTGGATCACGTTGGCGTTGACATCGACAGCGAAGTCGCCGCGAATGGTGCCGGGGGCAGCATCAAGCGGGTTGGTAGCGCCCATAAGGGTGCGCATCTTAGCAACAGCGGAGAGACCGGAAACGACCATCTTGACGACCGGACCGCTCGTCATAAAGTCGCAGAGACCGCCAAAGAAGGGCTTGTCGGCCAGATGGGCGTAGTGCTCCTCGACGGTAGCGCGCTCGAGCGTGGTCATCTCCATGCGCTCGATGACAAGGCCGCTGCGCTCAATGCGAGCAACAATCTCGCCGATCTTGCGATCGCGCACGGCGTCGGGCTTAATCATGATGAAGGTCTTCTCGATAGCCATAAGGTAGCCTTTCAAGTAGGTTCGCGCGTGCCCAAGTCCCATTCCGGCACCCGCCTGGACTGCATCGTAACAGAGTTTTAGCTGCAGTTAAACAAAAAGCTGTTTATTGAAACGCTGCAATTTATTAAAGCGCTCCATATGTGTCACTTCTGTTTCGAAGCCCGATTAGAGTACCATCCGACCGCTCATCAACCACATCGAACAGAGCAGGCGGTCGGTTGCCGCCCGCGAACGTATCCCCTTCACAACCTGCCCGAAGGTCCTACAGAAGTTCTCGACAAGCCCCTCCCCCATAGCAACAAAATACGGGCGCCTACATCAGTAGGCGCCCGTAAAGCGAAAACGATTTATCAATAAATGGACAATACGTCTTCAGCCAAACCTCTACTTTGCCCCGCGACCCATCTCGACGACCTTGGTTAGCGATCCAAACACGCCTTCGTCGGCCACGAGCTGTGCCTCGGCACGCTGCAGCTGCACGGCAACGGCGGCAGGGGCGGTGCCACCCTCGGTCGTGCGCGCGGCGACAATCGACGGGATGTCGAGCGCCTCGGTAATGTCGCGCTCAAAGAGCGGGCTTGCCTCCTGGAACACCTCAAACGGCAGGTCCTCAAGATTACAGCCGCGCTTCTCGCACATCAGGACCAGATGGCCCACCACGGCATGTGCCTCGCGGAACGGCAGGCCACGCTTGGCCAGGTAATCGGCAACATCGGTAGCGGCAAGGTGCCCCACGCCGCACTCGCGCGCCATGGCATCCTCGTTGACGGTCCAAGTCGAAATCATACCGGCCATAACGGACAGGCACTGCATGAGCGTGTGAGCGGTATCGAGCGCGCCCTCCTTGTCCTCCTGCAAGTCCTTGTTATAAGCAAGCGGCAGGCCCTTCATGGTCACGAGCAGCTGCACCAGGTTGCCATAGACTCGGCCACTCTTGCCGCGGATAAGCTCGGCAAAGTCGGGGTTCTTCTTCTGCGGCATGATGGACGAGCCGGTGGAGTAGGAGTCTGAGAGCGTGATAAAGCCAAATTCGGAGCTCGACCACAGCACGATCTCCTCGGAAAGACGCGACAGGTGCATCGCCATGACGGAGCCGGCGTAATGCAGATCGAGCAGGAAATCACGGTCGGAAACCGCATCGAGCGAGTTGGGAATCACGCCCGCAAAGCCAAGTTCAGCAGCCGTCATCTGGCGATCGAGCGGATAGCTCGTACCGGCAAGCGCGGCAGCACCCAGCGGGCAGTTGTCGGCGGCATCAAAGGCGGCCTTCAGGCGCGTAAAGTCGCGCGCGAACATCCAGGAATACGCCAGCAGATGATGCGACAGCAGCACGGGCTGAGCGTGCTGCATGTGCGTGTAGCCCGTCAGAATCACCTTGTCGTACTTCTTGGCCGCATCCACCAGCACGTGGCGCAGCTCAAGATTGGCCTCCATGAGCTCCTTGGCCAGCGCCTTGACGCCCAGGCGCGTATCGGTCGCCACCTGGTCGTTGCGCGAACGTCCGGTATGCAAGCGCTTGCCAGCCTCGCCGATGCGACGCGTCAGCTCGCTCTCGATGGACATATGAATGTCCTCGTCGTTGAT
The DNA here is from genome assembly GCA_900543845.1 of uncultured Collinsella sp. GTDB lineage: Bacteria > Actinomycetota > Coriobacteriia > Coriobacteriales > Coriobacteriaceae > Collinsella. The sequence continues at coordinate 12,708 of UQTD01000051.1, read as the reverse complement.
GTCGAAGGTGAAGTTGCCGGCATCGATATCCTGTTCGATTCCGGTCAGGCCCTCGGCAATCGCCTGCTCGTCCTCGGCACTGATGATGCCCTGAGCCGCCAGCATCTTGGCATGCGCCTTAGAGCCGGCGATATCCTGCTTATAGAGATGTTTGTCGACCGGCAGCGACGCGCCAAACTCCTGCGTGACCTCAGCCACGCCCGCCTCAAAACGACCGCCCCAAAGAGCCATGGAACCGTCTCCTTTCTCCAAATACCAAACGAAGCGCCCAAAGCAATGCGCCCTGTCGCTAAAGCGATTTACCAACCGCTAGTTTTGCACATTCCCCACTGCATGCGGGGCCATGTAGCTAATTTGCAAAGAAGTGACGCACCATGCACTTAGCACCCAACGTCTCCCTCCGGATGTTGCCCCGCGAACCGTCAATCCAAGCCTTCAGGCTCATAGGGACGTCCTCGACCTTTGCAGCATCGAGCTCGGGCGCGAGGGCAAGTAAAGCATGCGCGATGACATTGAACATATTGGATACTCCTCATATATATAGGCGCAAGGCCGACAAATTGATAGAAAGAGCCCCGCCGGACAACCCCGGCGGGGCTCGGACTCAGCCGCAAGCGCGGCGTCATATATGCGGGCGGAACGTAGGGGCCACCGATGTTAAGAAGTGTCAGCAAGCATAACGAAAGGTAGGGACCCCGTGCGCCCGTTTTGTATCACGCGGATGGGCCGCGCGGATACCAAGGGAAGGAAAAGCCTTAGGCCTGGGCGGCGGCAGAGCTGGGACCCTGGACCTTTGCCCACGTCTTGAGCGACAGCGTATCGATCTCGATAAAGCCGGCGCTGGCCTTCTCGTCAAACGTGGTGTCGCGGTCGTAGGTAGCCAGACCGTAGTCGTAGAGGCTGAAGGGGCTCTTGCGGCCGACGACATGGCAGTTGCCCTTAAAGAACTTCAGGCGGACGGTGCCGGTCACGAACTTCTGTGTATCGGCCATAAAGGCATCGAGCGCGTTTTTGAGCGGGCTGTACCACTGGCCGTTGTACACGGCGGTGGCCCAATCCTGCTCGAGCTTGATCTTGGTCTTGAGCAGGTCACCCTCGACGCAGATGTCCTCGAGCGCCTTGTGGGCGGTAATGAGCGTCAGGGCGCCGGGAACCTCGTAGCACTCGCGGCTCTTGAGGCCCACCAGACGATCCTCGACCAGGTCGAGACGGCCAAAGCCGTTGTCGCCGGAGATCTTGTTGAGCGCGATGACGATCTCGGAGAGCTTCATCTTCTTACCGTCGACGGCGACGGGCTTGCCGGCCTCAAACTCAATCTCGGTATACGTCGGGGTGTCCGGCGTGTCCTCGGGATTCTTGGTCATAACCCAGGCGTCGTCGAGCGGCTCGTTCCAGGGATCCTCCAGGTGGCCGCACTCGATGGCACGACCCCACAGGTTGTCGTCGATGGAATAGGGGTTGTCGTTGGCACCCTCGGGAACCGGCACGTTGTGGGCGTGGGCATAGGCGACCTCGTCGGGACGGCACTTCAGATCCCACTCGCGAACCGGGGCGATAACCTTGAGCTCGGGGTCGAGGGCCTTGACGGCAGCCTCAAAACGAACCTGGTCGTTACCCTTACCGGTGCAGCCGTGGGCGACGTAGGTCGCGCCAAACTCGTGGGCGACCTCGACAAGCTTCTTGGCAAGCAGCGGGCGAGACAGGGCGGAGAGCAGCGGATACTTGTTCTCGTACATGGAGTTTGCGGCGATGGCCTTAGTCAGGAACTCATCGGAGAACTCGTCGCGCAGGTCGAGTACCTGGCAATCGAGAACGCCCAGGTCAAGCGCCTTCTGCTTCTTGGCATCCAGGCCAGTCTCCTCCTGGCCCACGTTGCCGCAGACGCAAACGACATCGAGATTCTTCTCGTCCTGGAGCCACTTGACACATACGGATGTATCAAGACCACCGGAATATGCGAGAACGACTTTTTCCTTGCTCATGGCTGTTTCCTTTCGCCCTTGGTAGCTAGTTAGAACATCGGTCAGTTGCAAGTCATTTCAAGGTCATATACCGTGCAATATCAGGTTAAATAGCAAAAATCAGCACATACATGCCCTAGAAACATGCAGCAATGTCGTGCTAAAACCCAACGACCTCAAAATGACTCTGTTGAGGCAATTCGCCCCATGCGGACAGAGACGATTGTTATCGTCGTCGGGAAATTGCGCGCTGGCGTCGGATGGCATTGTCTGCAGTAGTGATGATCTTTACGAACTGCATCTGCCTCTCCTTTCACCTATCGCCGGGCGCAATTCAAATATCGTAAACGGTACCTTTTCCTCGGTAAGCGGCTCTTTTGCCGTCTCCGTTTTCGATGGTCGCTATATTACGCTAAAGTGCCCGCAGCACAAGCGACAAATTCAAATTTCTGAAAAGTTTTTTCATTACTTTGTGAAGCGTGGTGCAAATACGCTCCGTTCCTGCGAAAATACGCCTGACTACGAGTTGATGGTTATAACATCTGAAACAATTTCGAAACGAAAGGCTCGCTTTTATGCAAACTTACGAATCGGACGCCAATATCGGAAACATTAAGCTCATCGCCGTCGACATGGACAAAACGCTGCTGACCGACGAGCGCGTGTTGCCGCAGGGTCTTGATGAGCGCTTGGACAAGCTCGCCGACGCCGGCATCGTATTCTGCCCCGCCAGCGGACGTCCAGCCCCCAAGCTCGAAGAGATGTTCGAGGGCATCAAGAACCGCCTCGCCTTTTGTCCCGACAACGGAGCCTGCGTCATCTATCGCGGCAACTATATCTATAAGAGCAATATCGACGTGGCGCTGTATCAGCAGGTGCTCGCTCGTGCCTCGGAGGACCCGCGCGCCGTTCCCGTCCTGTGCTGCTACGACGAGTTCTACGTGCTTGCCCGCGACCATCAGTACCACGACGAGATCAGCGTCTACTACAACACAATCAACTACGTCGACAGCTTTGAGGGCATTGATTTCGAGTCCAACAAGATTTCGGTCTTCTTCCCCGGCTACAACGCCGAGCCCGCTTTCCGCGAGACCTATAGCCCCGAGTTCTCGGACAAGCTCTACGTCACCAACGCCGGGCGCGAGTGGATCGACTTTATGAACCTAGGTGTCGACAAGGGCGCCGGCGTCGCGCATCTGTGCGAGCACCTGGGCATCGATATCGCTGACGCCGCCGCCGCGGGCGACACCTACAACGACATCCCCATGCTTGAGCGCGTCGGCCACAGCTTTATCGTGGACAACGCCGAGGAGCATATGAACGCGCATGCTAAGTGGCGCATTCCGAGTAACAACGACGGGGGCGTACTGACGCTCATCGACGCCATCTTGGCGGCTCGGTAACGTGGCTCGTCGGACCTGGCCGGGCGAGGCGGGTAAGTTTTTCGCTCGGTCAGGTCCTGGGCTCGCTCGGAAAGCACATTAAGTGCTTTCCGGCTCGTGCGGAATCTACGAAAAACTTACCCGCCTCGCCCGGCCAGGTCCTTGGGTAACTTGCTTGCCGTCTGGGTGGCGTCTTGGCGCCTAGATACTTTGGCTGAATTTAATTGAACGAAGGACGCTCCTTGTTGATGAGGGGCGTCCTTCTGGTTTTGGTTACTTTGGAATTGTGGGTGCTTCCCTATTTGGCGTCGGCCCAGGTTATGCCGGTGCTGGCTTCGGCGATCAACGGTACGCGGAGGTCTACTACGTGCTCCATGACGTCGCGGACCATGGCGGTGAGGCGCTCGACTTCGTCGACGGGGCACTCAAAGTCCAGTTCGTCGTGTACCTGCAGGATCATGTGGGCGGCAAAGCCTTCCTCTTCCAGGCGGCGGCTTACGCGGGCCATGGCGATCTTGATGATGTCGGCGGCGGTTCCCTGCATGGGGTGGTTCATGGCCGTGCGCTCGCCAAAGCCGCGGAGCTGCGGGTTTTTGGCCTTGAGCTCAGGAATATGACGCCGGCGACCGTACATGGTCTCGGCGTAGCCCATCTGCTTGGCACGCGCCACCACGTTGTCGAGGAACGTACGCACGCCCGGATAGGCCTCGTAGTAGCGATCGATCATGCCACGCGCCTCGGCCATCGAGATATGCAGCGACTGCGACAGACCGTAGGCCTGCTGGCCGTACACGATGCCAAAGTTCACGGCCTTGGCGCGGCTGCGCAAGTCGGGCGTTACCTCGGACACCGGCACGCCAAATACGCGCGCGGCCGTCTCGGCATGGAAGTCCTCGCCCTCGTTAAAGGCACGTACCAGATGTTCATCACCCGAAAGATGCGCGAGCAGACGCAGCTCGATCTGCGAGTAGTCCACCGCCAAAAAGACGCTGCCCTCGCCCGCCGAGAACGCCGTCTTGACGGTACGCCCCAGCTCCGAGCGCGTCGGAATGTTTTGCAGATTGGGGTCGCTCGAAGACAGACGCCCCGTCGCGGTGATGGTCTGGTTGTACGTGGTGTGCACGCGACCGTCACCACGGCGCAGCGGGCCCAGCGTGTCCAGATAGGTCGACTTAATCTTGGACTTCTCACGCCAGTCCAAAATCAGGCGCACGATCTCGTGATCGCGGGCAAGATCGCTCAACACCTTGGCGTTGGTCGAATAGTAACCGCGCTTGGTCTTCTTGAGGCCCTTGGTCGGAAGCCCCATCACATCAAAGAGTACGTGCGACAGCTGCATGGGACTGCCAATATTAAAGGTCTCGTCACCCGCCAGGTCGCGAATGCTGCGCTCAACCTCGGCAATCTGGGTCGCCAGTCCCTCGGACAGACTGTGCAGGCGGTCGGGGTCCACGAGCATGCCCGCGCGCTCCATCTTAGCAAGCACCGGCACGAGTGGCATCTCGATGCCATCGAACACGTTGGCGGCATTCTCACGGGCCATGCACTCGCGCAACGGCGCCACGAGCGCCAGCGTCAAGGCCGCCGTGCGAGCGGCGGGCGCAGGAGCGTCCTCGCCGGCACCCTCTGCACCGCGCGCCGCAGGCAGCGTCATCTGCAGATAGGTATCGGCCAGATATGCCTCATCGAACTCGGAGCGGTCGGAATCCAGCAGGTAGGCGGCAACCACGGTATCGAAGATGCGCGTAGAATCGACTGCCAGCGGATCCATGAGCTCGGGCTCAGAAGAATCGATGGGCGAAAGCTCGTGCAACAGTGCCTTCATATCCGGGCTCGCCACGCGACCCTCCATAAACAGACGCGCGAGCACGCCGGCAATCACGCCGTGGACGAAGTTGAAGCCCTCAACCTCAGCCGCCGCACCGCTATCGCCCTCCTCGAGCGCGAACAGGCCCTTGGACGTCGCTAGCCACAGCGTGCGCGTCAGTCCAAAGAGCGCGCCCTCTTCCTTGTCGTCGTCCACCACGGCGGCGACCCACTCGTCGGCATCAATCGCGCGGGAGACCTCAGCCGCAACGGCACCAAGCGCGTCAGCATCGCCGGCGGCTGCGCGAACCATCGCAGGTATCTCAAACACACTGGAGGCAGCAGCAGCCCCGCCCTCGCCGCCAATCAGCGCCAAGAAACGGTTCTGCATGGCGGTGATACCAAGCGTACCCAGCGCCGCGGAAACCTCATCGGCAGAAAACGCCGGGAAGGACGTCGCCTCAAAATCGAGCTCAACAGGCGCATCGGTGCGAATGGTCGCAACCTTACGGCTCAGCAACGCGTCGTCGATGTGCGCGCGCAGGTTTTCGCCCATTTTGCCCTTGACCTCGTCGGCATGTGCGATGACCTCGTCCAGGCTACCGTACTGCGCAATGAGCGCGCTCGCCTTTTTGGGGCCGATGCCCGGCACGCCGGGGATGTTATCGGACGTGTCACCCTTCAGACCATAAAAGTCGGGCACGAGCGCCGGCGTGATGCCATGATACAGGTCATCCACGCTCTCGGGCGTCATGATCGCCACGTCGGACAGGCCCTTGCGGGTCGAGACCACGTTAACGTGCTCGGTCACGAGCTGATACATATCGCGATCACCGGTCACCAGCAGCATGTCACAGCCGGCTTGCTCGCCCAGGCGCGCCATAGTGCCCAGGATGTCATCGCCTTCCCAGCCCTCGGACTGCAAAATCGGCACGTTGAGCGCGGCGAGCAGCTCCTTAATCATGGGAAACTGCGCGTGCAGATCGGGGTCCATGGGCGGGCGCTGAGCCTTGTACTGCGGCAGCATCTCCATGCGCACGCGCGGCTTGCCCTTGTCAAACGCCACAACAACGCCGTCGGGATTAAAGGCGTCAATCATCTTGAGGAACATATTCAAAAAGCCAAAGATCGCGTTGGTGGGACGACCGTCCGGCGCGTTCATGGTGGGCGGCACGGCGTGGAAGGCGCGGTGCATGAGCGAGTTGCCGTCGATAACGGCAAAGGTACGGCGCTTGTCAGACATATTGAATACCTCGCTTTGGGCTGGGCACGGTTTGCTCACTCCAGTTTACACGCTCCCCGCCCCACGGCCACTGCACATCAGGCTTCCCTGCCGCCGCGGGCCCGCGCGTGATACGATGGCTCACGGTACATCAACCAGCACGATCGATCCGAAAGGAGCCTGCGTCATGGAGCGTCCCTGCGCATGGAAAAAGTACACGCCACAGCAGATCGAGGAGCTCGAGGAGCTTTGCCGCGGCTACAAGCAGTTTTTGAGTGAGAACAAGACCGAGCGCCTGTGCGTCAAGACCGGTATCAAGATGGCCGAGGAGGCGGGCTACGTCAATCTGGAGACCGTGATCTCCGAGGGCCGCGCGCTCAAGGCCGGCGACAAGGTGTACGCCGCCAATCACGGCAAGGACCTCATGCTCGTCAACCTGGGCACCGCCCCGCTCGAGCAGGGCTTTAACATCCTGGGCGCCCACGTGGACTCGCCGCGCCTGGACCTTAAGCAGAACCCCGCCTTCGAGGCCGGCGACATGGCCTACCTCGACACGCACTACTACGGTGGCGTCAAGAGCTACCACTGGGTCGCTTCCCCGCTTGCACTCGTGGGCGTCATCTGCAAAAAGGACGGCACCACCGTCGACATCAACATCGGCGACAAGGCAGACGACCCGGTCTTTACCATCTCCGACCTGCTGATCCACCTCTCGAGCGAGCAGATGGCCAAGCCCGCCAAGGACGCCGTCGACGCCGAAATCCTCGACGTAATCGTGGGCGGCCGTCCCGTCAAGTTTGATGAGGACGACAAGGACGCCCCCAAGGAGCCCGTCAAGCAGATGTTCCTTGACATCCTCAAGGAGCAGTACGACGTCGAGGAGGAGGACTTCCTCTCCGCCGAGATCGAGGTCGTGCCCGCCGGCCCGGCCCGTGACATGGGCCTCGACCGCTCCATGATTCTGGGCTATGGCCACGACGACCGCGTCTGCGCCTATCCCTCCATGCTCGCCCAGATCGACGTCGCCAACGTGGAGCGCACGAGTATCACACTCATCGTCGACAAGGAGGAGATCGGCTCCGTGGGTGCCACCGGTATGACGAGCCGCTTCTTCGAGAACACCGTCGCCGAGATCATGACGCTCGCCGGCGAGGATAGCCCGCTGGCCCTGCGCCGTGCACTCGCCCACAGCCGCATGCTTTCCTCTGACGTGTCCGCCGGCTTCGACCCGGGCTATGCCGGCAAGTTCGAGACCAAGAACGCAGCCTTTATGGGTCGCGGCCTGTGCTTTAACAAGTACACGGGCAGCCGTGGCAAGGGCGGATCTAACGACGCCGACGCCGAGTACGTGGCCCTCGTCCGCGACATCATGGACGAGGCCGGCGTGGACTTCCAGACCTGCGAGCTCGGCCGCGTCAACGCGGGCGGCGGCGGCACCATCGCCTACATCATGGCCAAGTACGGCATGAACGTCATCGACTCCGGCGTTGCCGTCCTGTCCATGCACGCCCTGTGGGAGGTCGCCAACAAGGCCGATATCTACGAGGCATATCGCGGCTACAAGGCCTTCATCGAGCGCGCCTAACCAACCCTTCATCAGTTGCGGTGAAATACGGACTAAACTGGCCCATAAACGGCCAAAACAGACCGTATTCCACCGCAACTTCCTTTTTGGCAGAGGAGAGTCCATGCTGCAGGTCATCATTTCGCCCGCCAAGCAGATGCGCGCGGCCCAAGATGCTTTTGAAGTCCTGGGCATTCCACCCTTTGTGCGCGAGACAGCTCGCCTCCACCGCGCACTGCTAGATATCGAGCGGAATGAAGGCAGCGGCGGCCTGCAGGCCCTTTGGAATGTGAGCGACAGGCTGCTTACAACGTGCCTGGATACGCTTCACGAATTTATGCCCGTCCTGAGCGATGCCGACCTCGCCGATCCCGATATCGCGCGTCGAATCTCCCCTGCCGTCATGTCCTATCACGGCATTCAATACCAAAGCATGGCGCCCGAGGTGATGGATTCCGCACAGCTCGACTGGCTGCAAAACCATCTCTGGATCCTCTCGGGCCTTTACGGATGCGTGCGCCCCTTTCATGCCGTTGAACCGTATAGGCTGGAGATGGGCGCGAAGCTTGCCGTCGACAATGCCCGAGACCTCTACGCGTTTTGGGGCGACAAGCTCGCACGGGTCATCGCTCCGGCGGGCTCCAACGCTACGATCGTCAACCTCGCCAGCGCGGAATACGCCAAAGCCGTTCTGCCCTGCCTCACCACCGACGCCACGGTCGTCACATGTCTCTTTGGCGAAGGTATCCGCAACGGCAAGCCCATCCAGCGCTCGACCGCCAGCAAAAAGGCGCGCGGCTCCATGGTGCGGTGGATGGCAGAAAACAAGCTCGAGGATGCAAGCGAACTTACCGCGTTCGACGTTGGTTATCGACACTTTCCCGAGCTTTCAAATAAAAATACTTTGGTCTTCCTGAACGAACAGGCCTTGTAGGACCACCGCTGCTTTTAAATGTGCTACCTAGGCACGACGTCTATTCCGCCAAGCCGTCGGCTTTGGCAATTTCATTTGTCGAGCCGTCCTGATAGGTAATCTTGACATGCTCCACCTCGGACACCTTGACGCCCGACGGGGGCTCCAGGCGCCATTCCGTCAGCGCGATATCCATCGTCGTGGGCACATCCCCTTTATCTTTGAGCTCGACTGACAGCGTCTTAAGCGATGCATCGAAGGTCACGCGCTCGATCTCTTCACCAGGAATGGAACCACCGCTCAGCTGCAGCTGGACAAATCCATCGCACGGATACCAATAGTCGCCGGGAGCTGCCACCGTGTTACCGCCCGCGACCTTCACCGTCATGATCGGCAGGGCCTCGTCGGCCTCAAACTCCCAGGCAGCGCCGCCGCGACCGCCAAACGTCCAGATACAAAAGGCAATCACCAGCACGGCAAGCACCGCAAAACCAATCGCGACAAGGCCATGGTGCGCGCGGCTCTCCTCGGCCGATACATCCCACTGCGTCTCTCGATATAGATGCTTGTCTTCCATGTTCGCCTCCCCACAGGCACGCTCGTTGGCCCAATCGTACCCATTCAGGCTATACTTGAGCCCATTACATAAACGGGGAGCTTGCAGGACAGGACGGCAGGCTGAGATTGGGCGCGCCCGCCCTGACCCGCAAACCTGATATGGGTAATGCCAACGAAGGGAGCCGTGCCAATGAGCACACAGACCGAGCCCAAGCTCGTCACGCAAATCGACTTCGCCCGCGCCGGGCAGATCACGCCGCAGATGAAAGAAGTCGCCGAGCGCGAGCATCGCGACCCCGAGTACATCCGCGAGCGCGTGGCCGACGGCCGCATCGCCATTCCCGCCAACATCGTGCACATCAAAAAGGGCATGCACGCCTTTGGTGTCGGTGAGGGCCTGTCCACCAAGGTCAACGTCAACCTGGGCATCTCGGGCGACAAGGCCGACGCCGCAGAGGAATGGAAGAAGGTCAAGATCGCCGAGGACTTTGGCGCCGACGCCATCATGGACCTCTCCAACTCGGGCAAGACACGCCAGTTCCGCCAGCAGCTCATCGACGAGACGCCGCTCATGGTAGGCACCGTCCCCATGTACGACGCCATCGGCTACATGGAAAAGCCGCTGGTCAAGCTTACCAAGGACGATCTGCTCGAGGTCGTGCGCGCGCACGCCGAGGACGGCGTGGACTTTATGACCATCCACTGCGGCATCAATAAATCGGTCATCAAAACCTTCAAGGAGACCGGCCGCCTTATGAACATCGTCAGCCGCGGCGGCTCGCTGCTGTTTGGATGGATGGAGGTCACCGGCAACGAGAATCCGTTCTACGAGTTCTACGACGAGGTGCTCGAAATCTGCCACGAGTACGACGTGACGATTTCGCTCGGCGATTCCTGCCGCCCGGGCTGCCTCTACGATTCCAACGACGCCACCGAGACCGCCGAGATGATCGAGCTGGGCAAGCTGTGCAAGCGCGCCTGGGCCGCCGGCGTCCAAGTTATGGTCGAGGGCCCGGGTCACATGGCGCTCGACGAGATCGCCGCCAACATGAAGCTACAGAAGCGCCTGTGCCACAACGCCCCGTTCTATGTGCTGGGGCCGCTGGTGACCGATATCGGCGTGGGTTACGACCACATCACCGCAGCCATCGGCGGCGCCATCTCCGCGAGCTCGGGCGCCGACTTCCTGTGCTACGTGACGCCCGCCGAGCACCTGTGCCTACCCAACGCCCAGGACGTGCTCGATGGCCTCATGGCCACCAAGATTGCCGCGCACGCCGCCGATATCGCCAAGAAGGTGCCCCACGCCCGCGACATGGACGACAAGATGGGCCAGGCACGCCGCAAACTCGACTGGGATGCCATGTGGAAGTGTGCTCTCGACCCGGTCACCGGTAAGAAGCGCTACGAGGAATCCCCCGCCGCCACCGAGGGCACTTGCACCATGTGTGGCAAGATGTGCGCCGTCCGCACCGTCAACAAGGTGTTCGAAGGCACGACGATCGACCTCGGTATTGAGGACTAACGCGTCACCGAAGCCACAATCGGTAACAAGGTGTTCGACAATTCTTGACGCGTGAACATTTGCTTACATTTGCGTAAAGATTGCATCGCCCGCCCGGGTTCGGAATACAGCCGGCCCGGGCAACTTTATAATGCAGACTTAAAGACCCATTTGAATCCGACCGATCAAGGGAGCGAACATGGATCGCAGTAAGGTACCCGCCGTTCTATCCATCGCAGGATCCGATTCCAGCGGTGGTGCCGGCATTCAGGCCGACATCAAGACCATCACGGCGCACCGCCTGTATGCCGAGACGGCCATCACCGCCATCACAGCGCAAAACACACTGGGCGTCACCGCCGTGCAGGATATCTCACCAGATATCGTAGCCGCGCAAATTGACGCCGTTTTTGACGATATCCGCCCGAGCGCCGTCAAGATCGGCATGGTTTCGTCCACCGAGATTATCGAAGTTATCGCCGACCGCCTGAGCGCATGGAACGCAACCAACGTGGTCGTCGACCCCGTTATGGTCGCCACTTCGGGCGCTCGCCTCATTGCCGAGGATGCCGCTGAGGCGCTCACGCGTCGCCTGTTCCCGCTGGCGACCGTCATCACGCCCAACATTCCCGAGGCCATGGCGCTGCTCGACTACGAGGTCGACTCCGAGCGCACACAGCAAAACGCTGCCATGCTCCTCACCCGCCGCTTTGGCTGCGCGTCCCTCGTTAAGGGCGGGCATTTTGTCAACGAGGCCAACGATGTGCTAGCAGAGCCCGCGCCGCTCGATGACGAGGGCAACCACCTGGGCGATCCGCTCACCACGTGGTTCCGCCACAAGCGCATCGAGACCGACAACACACATGGCACTGGCTGCACGCTTTCGTCCGCCATCGCCTGCGCATTGGCACAGGGCATGGATCTTGCCGACGCCGTCAACGCCGGCAAGGCTTACCTAACCGGCGCTCTCGCCGCCGGCTTTGACATGGGCAAAGGCTCCGGCCCCGTCAACCATATGTGGCAGGATTGAGACAGTTTGCCGCAGCTCGCTATTGATACTGACCATCAGGCAAAACTCGCTGAACGTACCGCAACACGCTGACCGTACTTAGGGTTTTGCGCCCACTTGGGATATTCGAGGGATACGAGAAAGGGGCCGTGGCGACGAACCGCCACGGCCCCTTTTGCTGTTATCGCCCGCGGTCGCTCCCGCCCCAGATCAGGTCGAGCGCGACAACCGTGACGAAGCTGCCCAAAATCGCGCCGAGCGCCGCGCCCATGACGAAAGCCATTACCACGGCACCCCGTCGGTGACGCAGACCTGCAGACGGTCGAGCGGCTCGCCGTAGATACCGGCGTAGTCGTCGCCGCTATAGGTAGAGCCGTCGTCGCACACGGTGTTCAGCCATCCGGCGCGCGCAGTGGTCTGGGAGTGGTACCACGCCTGCTTGTACTCCTCGCCGCTCGGCGTCACGTAGTACATGCGCACGCCGTCGATGGTATGACCGGCGATACCGGCGCAGCCGTTTACGGTGTCGTTGCGGTCGCCCTTGGCGACCCAGTCGAGCCAGCCGTCCTCGACGGTGTGGACCTGATACTTGAGCGTACCGCGATCAACTCGGGCGCAAAGGAGGTCATGCTGTCGGCACGGGTAGCCCGCGAAGCCGTCGTCGCCGGCACCGAAGTCAGTCACCTCGTCCAGCCAGCCGCCACCCTTAAGGTGCAGCGAGTAGTGTACGGGAACACGGGCGCCAGTGGAGCGAGGGAAACCGCCCGGCGCGCCCTGCGACGCCGAGGG
>UQTD01000050.1 GCA_900543845.1 uncultured Collinsella sp. | reverse complement strand
GCGGGCTCAAGCGTCACGCTACTGCGCCCTAGCTCGGCCGTCAGCGTGGCCAGCGGGCCCTCCTCGTGCGAAAGCGGGTAACTGTCCAGGTCGACGTCGGCAAACAGCACGGCATCGTAGCTGGCGAGGCGCAGGGCTGCCGCATCGGCAAGCGACGCAAAGCGCACCTGGGCGCACGGCGTGCGGTCGACCTCGTAGGTCTCGTAATCGTATGCGGTACTGCGCTTGTCCACCTTGGTACGAACGTCGTCGAGCACGGGCACGGTCGCGGCCTGCGACACGTCGAGCGCACGAGCATCGTTCATGAGGATGTCGATGGCATGTCGCAGCAGGGCGGTCTCCGCCTGGCGACGAGCCTGACCGTCAAGGCCTCCAAGGGCGCGATCGGGCAACGCCTCGGCGACGGCAAGCATTGCCTTAAGCGCCGTCACGGGTTTGTCGCGCCACAGCGCTTGGAACACGTCCGAGACCACGCACGGCACGCTCTTAAACCAGTTCTCATCGCTGGCGGCCTTGCGCGTGCCCCTGACCTGGCCCTGCACGCTCTGCAGCAGGCTCTTGACGGCCGTGGTGGTCTTGCCGCGCGACAGGCGCATGTTCTTGTCGAAGGTGCGCGCGCTGGCGGCATCGGCACCCGAAAGCGGACTGTAAATCCAGTCGGTAAGCTCCGGCGCGGGCCACCACTCGGTCTTGGAGGCGGTGCCCTCGTCGGCGGCCTTCATGCGCTCGATCAGATTGGCGAGCGCCGTGAACTGCCTGCCCGCGATGGATTGGGAAAACGCCGTGAACTCGGTTGTCTCGGCCGCAATATGACGCGCCGCCAAACGGGCAGCGAGTTCACCGAACAGCTGGGGAGCCCGGGCAGACACCACGAGCACGCGCACGGGGTCCGCGGACGCCGCGACACCGCCGTCGACCTCGGCGTCCTCACACGTTTTTACCAGCTCATCGATTGCATCCACATAGGCGTGGGCGCGGGCGTGAGGGCCGGCAACCTCTACAAAGGCAGGCTGAGCGGCGGACTTGGAGGCAGTCTGGGGCGCGGCGGCACCCTCCCCCAGCGGCGCGACCTCAAACAGCACGCCGCGGGCATCAAATGCGGCAGCAAGCTCCTCGCGCATCGCCGCCTGCTCGCAGGCAAGCAGCACAACGACCTCTCCCCCGTTGTTCGCCACGGCCGACAGCAGCTCGAGCAGGCCATGCGTAAACGATGTGATGCCGCGCACACATACCGCGCGAGCGCACGCCGGAAGGTTGTCGGCCAGCACCTCGGCCATAAGGTCAGCCGCCTCGCAGGGCTCGACCATGTCTCGACGGTCCAAGCCGCTCGCATAGGCACTCAACAGCTCGAACACGCGAGCCTCGGCGTCGCTCTTGGGATCGGGCTGGCAAACGTCGCCGCAGCAGCGCTCGGCGCCCGTTCCCGCTACGCCCGGCAGCACATCGCGGGCCATGCGCGCGAGCATGCGCACTGTGCCCTGACTGCGCGAAAGCGGCTGCAGGTCGGCATCGTCGCGACGGGCGATCATGTCCGAGAACAGCATCTGGCGCTGCATGTTGTCGACGAAGCTGCGGCCATCGCCCATAAGCTCCCACAGCGAACGAAGCCACGACGCGGGGGTTTTGTAGCCAATGCCCAGCGAGGCGCCAGCGACCGCAGCATCGTGACGGCACAGGTCGAGCTCGGCAAACGAGGGCGCCAGCAAAACGGCACGCCCGTGGCGGGCAACCAGGTCGGCGAGCAACGCCGCCTCGGCATCGCTCAAGTCCGTACCGGTATTGGTGGTATAGATTCGAACAGGCATGGTCCTCCACTCAAACCGTTCGCAATAATCAATGCATCCATCCTACCCGCCCACGCGGACAGATTTGCCCCACGCTAACAGATTTCCTCCGTCCCCAAGGGATCAAAAAACCGCCCCCGAAGGGACGGTTCTGCGCAATTCGTTTGTTGCCGCCGGCCTACTCGCCATCCTCCAGTTTGATGAGGATCTTGCGATAGCCACCGTACTCGCCGTTGAGCGCCTTGGACACGCGGCTCACCGTGGTGGACGAGGCGCCCGTGCGGGCCTGAACCTCAACATAGGGCTCGCCCTCATCCAGATAACGCGCGACCTGCAGGCGCTGCGATAAATCGCAAATCTCGCGCGGCGTGCAGATATCGGTTAAAAACGCCTGGATATCGTTCTCGTCATCCAAAAGACTAAATGCGTGGACCAGCTGCTTGACATCAGGCTTGTCAAACATGTTCTCGATATTCATCGATCACCGCCAAACCCGCCATAAGGCATCGAAGTTGATACTGACATCGGGCATCGTTCGCCCGTAATATGCAATAAAACTATGCATGGGTCATTTGCCCGTAGCAGTGTAGCACACCACCAAACTAAAGCGACAAGACTCTCTGCCAGCGGCGCGTTTTTCAGGACGAACGCCGTTTAGAAACCGTATGCGCACGTAAGCTCCACGAATATTTGAGACAATGGGCGCCCAAACACCGCGGCGCGCCCGCGCAACCATCCAAGTCGCCGCCGCAAGCCGCTTCACGCGACGCCAGCAACCCCGGCGCAAGAAAGGATCCACGCCATGCGCTTTATGCTTAACTGGCTCTTCACCTCGATCGCCATCGCGATCGCCACGTTCCTCGTCCCCGGTATCCAACCTTTCGGCTTTGCCGAGGCCTGGGTCTGCTTTGCCTTTGTGGGACTGTTCCTCAACATCGTCGATTCGTTCGTCAAACCGTTCCTCACGGTCATCTCGCTGCCGCTCACGATCATTACGCTCGGCATTTTCCAGCTCGTGCTCAACAGCTTTATGCTGGAGCTCGCCAGCTACCTGTCGGTCAACCTGTTGGGCGTCGGCATCTCCATCGCCGGCTTTGGCTCGGCCTTTATGGGCAGCATCCTAGTGTCCATCATGCGCAGCATCCTCGATAGCATTGCCGAAGAGTAGAACGCCCCCGACACGCAAACGCATCGGACCAAATCAAAGGCCGCCCATCGCAAAAATGGGCGGCCTTCTTATTTGCCAAGTCTCAGAGGGCAAGAAAATCTACCATTTCCACCCCGTCCCCAAATGGCAGGTGGGCTAGATGACGTAGTCGTAGCCATGGTTGGGAGCGACAAGTTGATCGAGCGTCACGCCGTCGAGGTAATCGTTGATGAGCTTGTCCAGGTTCTTCCACACGTCGAGCGTGGGACACTCATCAGATCGCGAGCAACCCTTGCAGTCGCCATCCAGGCAGGCGACCGGCGCCAGGCTGCCCTCGGTCAAGCGCAGGATCTCGCCCACCGTGTACTGCTCGGGCGGGCGCGTGAGCACGTAGCCGCCGCCCTTGCCACGCATGCCCGAGAGCATGTTGGCGCGCACGAGCGTAGCCAAGATGTTCTCGAGATATTTCTCGGAAATCCCCTGTCGCGCCGCAATCTCTTTGAGCGGGATGCGACCGGCCGCCTGGTGCTCGGCCAGGTCAACCATAACGCGCAGGGCGTACCTGCCCTTAGTAGAAACCAACATATATAGTGCTGCCTTTCGGTCTTTTAGTCCGTTGAAATTCTAGCCGAAAAATTAGCTTTGGAAATACCCGTTCCGGTCAAGATGGTTAATCGACTCGTAATAATCTTCTATTTCCTATTGCATTACTAGGCTTTAGTGTCTACTATGCTTGCCAACAGCTAAACGAACAACCTATAAGGTTTATGGGTTTATCTGCTAGACACGCCGTAAAACCACACGGCAACCAGCAACTTGAACACTTTGGAGGTTCACCATGAGCAAGGTTTACACGTCCATCGATCAGCTTATCGGCCACACCCCGCTTCTGGAGCTCACTCACTTTGAGGCCGACGAGGACCTCAAGGCTCGCGTGCTCGTCAAACTGGAATACTTCAACCCCGCCGGCTCCGTTAAAGACCGCGTCGCCAAGAACATGATTGACGAGGCCGAGAAGGCAGGCAAGCTCGTGCGCGGCGGCGACTACACCATCATCGAGCCCACGAGCGGCAACACCGGCGTCGGTATCGCCTCCGTGGCGGCCGCCCGCGGCTACAAGGTGATCATCACCATGCCCGAGACCATGTCCGTCGAGCGCCGCAAGCTGATGCAGGCATACGGTGCGCAGCTCGTGCTCACCGACGGTTCCAAGGGCATGAAGGGCGCTATCGCCAAGGCCGAGGAGCTGCAGAAGGAGACTCCCAACAGTATCATCGCCGGCCAGTTTGTGAACCCCGCCAACCCCGCCATCCACAAGGCCACGACCGGCCCCGAGATCTGGGACGACACCGACGGCAAGGTCGACATCTTCGTCGCCGGCGTTGGCACCGGTGGTACCGTGACCGGCGTGGGCGAGTTCCTCAAGGAGCAGAACCCCGAGATTAAGGTCGTCGCCGTCGAGCCCGCCACCTCCCCGGTGCTCTCCAAGGGCCAGGCCGGCCCGCACAAGATCCAGGGCATCGGTGCCGGCTTTGTGCCCGACGTCCTCGACACCCAGGTCTACGACGAGATCATCCCCGTCGAGAACGACGACGCCTTTGCCACCGGCCGCGCCGTGGGCCACAAGGAGGGCGTGCTCGTGGGCATTTCGTCCGGTGCCGCCGTGTGGGCCGCACTGCAACTGGCCAAGCGTCCCGAGAACGAGGGTAAGACCATCGTGGCGCTGCTCGCCGATACCGGTGAGCGCTACCTGTCCACGGCACTGTTCCAGGACTAGAGCTTCTCGTTCTTAGAACGAGTCCAAGGCACGCCGGTCTCCCCTCTCTTCTGGCAGCCTGGGCTCATCCCAACAGGGTGTCCCACATGACGCCCGAACTTGCTACAATGTCTGCGGCGCGGAACCAGCCTCCCGCGCCGCTTTTCTTTTTTGGCCACATGCCACCAAGGAGAACCTCCCCATGCACAACAAGCGCGTGCTCGTCGCCATGAGCGGCGGCGTCGATTCCAGCGTGACCGCGTACCTGCTCAAAAGTCAGGGTTACGAATGCGTCGGCGCCACCATGCGCCTCACCTGCCCCGCGCCCGACCCCGCCACGGGTATGAGTAAGGTCGACCGCGACATCGCCGATGCAAAGGCCGTCGCCGAGCGCCTGGGGATACCCCACCACGTGCTCGACCTGCAGCAGACGTTCGACCGCAACGTTATCGAGCGCTTTGTGAACGCCTACCAGGAGGGGCTGACGCCCAATCCGTGCATTATCTGCAACCGCCACATTAAGTTTGGCGCGCTGCTCGATGCGGCGCTGGACATGGGCTGCGACTACATCGCCACGGGACATTACGCCAAAACAAGCCAGGCGGCAGACGGCACCTGGCAGCTACATCGCGGCGAAGATCCCAAAAAGGACCAAAGCTATTTTTTGTATTCGCTTACGCAGGAGCGCCTGGCACACACGATCTTTCCGCTGGCGGGCCTGGACAAAGAGCGCGACGTGCGCCGCATAGCCGCCGAGCAGGGCTTTACCAACGCCAAGAAGGCCGAAAGCGAGGACATCTGCTTTATTCCAGACGGTGACTACGCGGGCTATATCGAGCGCCGCTGCGGACATCCCGCTGCACCGGGCGACATTGTGTGGCGCGACGGCAGCGTGGTCGGACGCCATAACGGCGCGCTGCGCTATACCATAGGCCAGCGCAAGGGCCTGGGCGTCGCGATGGCGCATCCCGTGTATGTGACGGGCGTCGATGCCGCCAGCAACACCGTGCATTTGGGCGAGGCCGAGGACCTAACCGCCTCTGCCCTCACGGCCGATGAGTGGATCTGGAGCGCGCCGGACGCACGCATGGAGGCAGAGCTCGATGCCGGCGGCATTCGCGTAGGCGCCAAGTACCGCTACCGTCAGAAAGACCAGGCAGCGACCCTTACGCGTGACGAAGACGGGCAAATGCTGCTAACTTTTGACGAGCCGCAACGAGCCATCGCCCCCGGCCAAGCCGTTGTAGTCTATCGCGGCGACATCGTCCTGGGCGGCGGCACCGTGACCGGCGCACTTAAGTAGCCGCGGGTTTATCGCCGCACGTGTCGAAGTACCTCAACAGCGGCACTAACCTCGATTATGCGACGCTCGAGGCCGCGGCAAATGGCCTCGAGTCGACCCTCCGCCGTCGCCCATTCGCTCTGCGAAAGAATCTCGATCGCCTCATCAACAAATCCGTTGAGCCGCGATGGATCGAACCAATCGAGCGAGTCCGCAAGCGCCAACTGCACGAAAGGGTCGGGCCCAAACGGCTTAGCGGAAAACCCAAACTCCCCAGCTGCGAGCACGGCAGTTGGCACGTTGTACCACAGGCAGTTGCCGCTATCGAACAGCGGAGCAGGCCTTATCTCCAGGGTATCGACATTGCGGATGATGCCGAAGTTTCGCCAATGGCGGTCGCTGTTGGCCAAAAGGGCATCGCAGACAATCATCTGCGACATAGACCTTCTCACAGCGGCCTCATCGACACCATGCTTGCCAAGGTAGCGACAGTATCGATCGTATGTCGAGCTTCCTCGCTGGCCGCCAAGGGCGTTCTTAACGTAAACAGCCGGAACGTATTCCTCGCGGCCATCAAGAAAGTCGTCGCACAGACACACAGGGCCATCGAACATCCGTTCAACCGTATAAGGAACGAATTCGCCCACCGACAGCAAGCGACGATGTAGAGCCGTTGCAACCGCCTCGTTAAAGGGACGCTGATCGTCCATCCCGCGCCCTTTAGCCAAAACGCGAATGCCGTTTCGGATCATCCACGATTTAGGAAGCTCGCCCTCGGACGTGTTATCCGGATTTTTAAGACCGATGCCTTCCAGCCAACCCGAACGCTCTTCGGGCGCCGATCGCTCAAATTCGTTCTCAAAGTAATTGATGTTTTGCCATTTGAGTTCGGCGCAATCGGCCGGCCGCAGCCAATAGCAATCCGAAAGCGAGAGGCCCAGGCACCGAACCGGAACCTCGATGCCACTGGCAATTCCCAGTTCACGATAGCGCGAGACGAGCCCGGGGCGGACGTCAGGCACCGACCGATGGCTCCACCACACGTTGAGCTCCCGTTTATTCACCGTAAGAGAAGAGCTCGAGCATGTGCCAAACGGCATTCGTTGCGCATCGAGGACCCCGGCGATTTCGAAGGGAAACTCGCGCGTCGGATCAAATGAGACATGCGCGACCTCATGGTCGGCGGACATCAGCGTAAACTTGCGCCCCACATCGGCCGCAGGACGGCGTCCACGTTTGCGGACCTTTTGATAAGCGACCGCGGAATTGTACTCGACCATCTTCCGTCCGCCCACAATATCGCACGCGAGCGTTCCCGATGCGGCAAGTTGAGATATGCGGGCTTTCGTAACGCCCAGCAGGCAGGCAGCATCACCCATAGATAAGTACTCAGATGCATTCATATGCCGCATCACCTCGTTAAGTATTCCAAACGTTAAGTTAATTAGTTACATACAGTATAATACTAAACAGAATGAAGCGAAAAAAGGCCCGAGAAATCGGGCCTTAGCGATTGGTCAGCCGAGTCGCAAGCTGCTCCCCTAGCGCTGAACGTAGGCGCGAACCAGCTCAAAGGTATTACGCACGCCGTCGATGTGGCTGCGCTCGTAGTTGTGGCTCGCGTACACGCCGGGGCCGATCAGACCATGGCGAATGTCGTAGCCGGCCGAGAGCGTGGCCTCGACGTCGGAGCCGTAGTGCGGGTACACATCGATGGCGTAATCGAGCTCCAGCTCGCGCGCGATGTTGGACAGCGTGGTTACCAGGTCGTAGTTGTACGGACCGCCCGAATCCTTGGCGCAGATCGAAACCATGCGCTCGGTGCAGCCCAGGTCGTCGCCCACGCAGCCCATGTCCACGCTGATCATCTCGCGCGTGTCGGCCGGCACAAAGGCACCGCCGTGGCCGACCTCCTCGTACACGGTAAAGAGCAGCGACACCTTGCGTGAAAGCGTCACCTCGCCAGCGGCGACGACGCGGGCTAAACCCAGCAGAATCGACGCGGACAGCTTGTCGTCAAGGAAGCGACTCTTGATGTAGCCGCTCTCCGTCACCGTGGTGCGCGGATCCATAGCGATGATGTCGCCCGTCTGAATGCCCAGCTCAAGCACGTCATCCTTGCTGTCAACGTTCTCGTCGAGCAGGATTTCCATGTTCTTCTCGATGGTCTTGACCGGCTCATCGGCCACATGCGCCGAAGGCTCGGTATTGAGGACCACGCCCGTGTAGACATTGCCGTCGCGCGTATAAACGGTGCAGTTCTCGCCATCGGCCGTAGACCACTGATGCCCGCCGAGGGTCGTGGGACGCAGGCGGCCATTGTCCTTAATGGAACGCACCATGGCGCCCAGGGTATCGACATGGCTCGCCAACACGAGCGGCTCACCCTCACCACCAAGCTCAACGAGCACGTTGCCTTTATTGGAGCGCTCGGGCCCAAAGCCCATATCGCGCAACGTTTCCATCAGATAATCAGTCGCCGCACGGGTATAGCCCGTCGGCGAAGCAATAGAAGTCAGCGTCTTAAGCTGTCCCGCGATATAGGAGAGCGTCTCCTCTAGAGAAGCATCGATTACAGAAGCCATGTGCATCCTTCCAAGCAAAACTAAGACCGAGTCCCGATTTTAACCGTTCTGCACGCGCAAGGCTCTGGGAGCCGAGCCACCTCCAGACGTCCTCGCGCCGATTTTGCGCACGCGCACGGCTTACAATCCCAATCTTGCATAAATCCTATCGGTATCTGTATAGAAATGAGGAGTCTTTTTGCTTCGTCTCAGGGTACCCCACCTTGGGCCGTGCAAAAAACGGAGTATTCAGCACCGTGGGCCCCAACGGCCCCATCACGAACGACAAAACGACGTGGTTACAGCAGTGTTGCAGGTCGTCGCAAAGCAGAAACTCAGTAACAACCCCCTCCACTCATCGATAGCCCGCCCACAATGGCTGTCGATGGGCGTCTGCGGGCCACTACGGGCCATTCAAAACGTTATGCATTTTTAAGAGCTTGCTGAATACTCCCAAAAATGCACGCTGGGAAGTGCACCACCTATCCGCAGCGGGCAGCATGCCTTGGTTTTGCCCATCTCGGGGCATCGACGAGGCACAAAAAGCCCCGCCGCGCGTAGCGCGGCGGGGCCAGCGGCAAGTCAAAAGACCATACGCCTACAGGCGAAAGAACACCAAACTGGGCTAGGCAGCCGGGCAGATCTTCTTGAAGAGCTCGATGACGTCGTCGAGCGTCGCCTCGCGCGGGTTGCCCGGGAAGCAGGCGTCGGCCATGGCGTCCTTGGCCAGGACCTCAATCTCGTCAGCCTTCATGGCCTCGCAGACGTGCGGGATGTTCACGTCGGCGGAAAGCTGCTTGACGGCGGCGATGGCAGCATCGGCGGCCTCGTCGGTGCTCATGCCCGTGGTGTCAACACCCATGGCAACGGCAACCTTGGCCAGACGCTCGGCGCAAACCGGCTTGTTGAACTCCATGGCGATCGGCAGCAGCATGGCGCAGGCGACGCCGTGCGGGGTGTCGTAGTGAGCGGACAGGGTGTGAGCCATGGCGTGGTCGATGCCCAGGCCAACGTTGGAGAAGCCCATGCCGGCGACATACTGGCCAAGAGCCATGCCCTCGCGGCCGGAGCCGGGCTGACCGGACTTGGCCTCGGCGACGGAGTCGCGCAGGTTCTCGCTGATCAGCTTAATGGCCTCAAAGTGGAACATGTCGGAAAGCTCCCAGGCACCCTTGGTGGTGTAGCCCTCGATGGCGTGGGTCAGAGCGTCCATGCCGGTGGAAGCGGTGAGGCCGGCGGGCATGGAGGCCATCATGTCGGGGTCGACGACGGCGACCTCGGGGGCATCGTTGGTGTCGACGCACACGAACTTGCGGACTTTCTCGGGGTCGGTGATGACGTAGTTGATGGTCACCTCGGCAGCGGTACCGGCGGTCGTCGGCACGGCGATGGTGAACACGGCGTGGTTCTTAGTCGGAGCAACGCCCTCGAGGCTGCGGACATCGGCAAACTCGGGGTTGTTGATGATGATGCCGATGGCCTTGGCGGTGTCCATGGAGGAGCCGCCACCGATGGTCACGATAGCGTCAGCCTCGGCGGCCTTGAAGGCCTCGACGCCGTCCTTGACGTTCTGGATGGTGGGGTTGGGCTTGATCTCGGAGTAGAGGCTCCAAGCGATGCCGGCGGCGTCGAGCTCGTCGGTCACCTTAGCGGTAACGCCAAACTTGACCAGATCGGGGTCGGAGCAGACGAAGATCTTCTTGTAGCCGCGACGCTGGAGCTCGCCGGGGATCTCCTTGATGGCGCCGGAACCATGATAAGAGATGGTATTGAGAACGAAACGATTAGCCATTGATAGCCTCCCATCGTGTGCGGGGCATCCATTACGCCCCGCGCTATAAGTCCCATCCTAACGCTTTTGAAACAAAAAACGCGTGAGAACGTCAAAAGTGTTAAAGCGTTTCAACAGATGATGAAAAATATTGCGGCAAAGGAACAGCCCCTTTGCCGCAATCGGTTACTTTCGGCAGCCCTCTTTCCAAGCCTCGGCCGCAACCTTCCAGCGTAAGCGCAAGTCGCGCTCGCGGTCGATGAACATGATGGCAAACGCGACAAACAGCAGCAAGCTCGCTACGACGATGGCGTGCAGGCCCATGCGTTCAATACACCAGTTGCCCAACACGGCGCCAAACACAAAGGTAAAGATCACGCCAAAGTACAGCAGGCCGTTTTCCAAAAAGCCACGCCTATGGGTGATGATGTAGTCGTCCACGTTTTGCAAGGCATTACGCAGATTGCCGATGCACATAGTCGTGGCGATGCCGTGACCGTGGATCTTGCGAAAGCTCTCGACCTGCATACCGCAGGCAAACGAGGTGAGGCAGTTGGCGAGCAGGTTGAAATTGCCGCCCGGGATAAAGCTCACGCCCAGCAAGATGACGGCTTCAAAGAACACCGTCACCTGACGCCAGTGGATCACGCTGCCAAACCGCTCGTGTACCAGATCGGCAAGCATAATACCCACGGCAAACGACACCACAGGGAAGAAGTAGCGCCCCGCAAGTGCCCAGTTGCCCTCCGAGATGCTCACGCCCACGAGCAGGATGTTGCCCGTCTGCGCGTTAGCGAAAACATGGTCGCGCCCAATGTACGAATACACATCCATAAAGCCACCGGCGAGCGCCAAGATGATGCCCAGCTCAATAGACTCCGATATCTGTTTGGCACGCTGCATCGTCGTGCATCCTCCTTGTTGACGACTCTCTCGTGCGTTGGCGGAAA
This sequence comes from uncultured Collinsella sp., assembly GCA_900543845.1. GTDB lineage: Bacteria > Actinomycetota > Coriobacteriia > Coriobacteriales > Coriobacteriaceae > Collinsella. Next base: position 3,972 of record UQTD01000050.1, on the reverse strand, counting down.
CATAGCCGCCGTTCATACTGTAACCCATTGACAACATGGCGTGCGCGCGAGACGACCCCTTCGACACAGGGATACACAGTCTGGAAACAAACGACACCCGCATCGACACGCCGATCCGCCAGCTCGTGTACTCCACCAGTCTTTTTAGCCCCGTCCCAAAAAGACTGGTTACAATTACGTGCAGCATACAAACACCGGGAGGGATCGTGGCAAAAAAGCCTCAGCACGCTCAGAACAACCAGCGCAGTCAGCAGGGCAAACAGGGCCAGCAGCAAAAGCGCGGCGGTAAGGCGCAGGGTGGGCACACCACGCATACCCCATCAGCGCCCACGCGCCCCTGGCGTCCGGGCCGCGACAAGTTCCTCCCCGTCAGCCGCGCCGATATGGACGCGCGCGGCTGGGACCAGTGCGACTTTGTCTACATCTGCGGCGACGCCTACGTGGACCACCCTAGCTTTGGTATGGCCATCATCAGCCGCGTCCTCGACGCGCACGGCTACAAGGTTGGCATCATCTGCCAGCCCGACTGGACCGATCCCGCCAGCATCAGCGTGCTCGGTGAGCCGCGCCTGGGCTTTCTCGTCAGTGCCGGCAACATGGACTCCATGGTCAACCACTATTCGGTGACCAAGCACCGCCGCCACACCGACGCCTATACTCCCGGTGGCGAGGAGGGTCACCGCCCCAATCGTGCCGTCACAGTCTACGGCAACCTCATCCGCCAGACGTTCAAGGACGCCCCCATCATCATCGGCGGCATCGAGGCGAGCCTACGCCGTCTGGCCCACTACGACTACTGGCAGGACAAGCTCAAGCGCTCGGTACTGCTCGACTCGGGCGCCGACATCCTCATCTACGGCATGGGCGAGCACGCGATTGTCGAGATTGCCGACGCGCTCGACGCGGGGCTGCCCGTCGATCAGATCACCTATATCAACGGCACCGTCTACCGCACGGGCTCGCTCGACGAGGTCTACGACTACGACCTGCTGCCCAGCTGGGACGACCTTGCCGCCGACAAGCTCAACTACGCGCGCAGCTTCAATGTGCAGCAGCAGAATATGGACCCCATCACCGGACACCGCCTGGTAGAGCCCTACCCCAACAGCGTCTATGTAGTGCAGAACCCGCCATCGGCGACGCTCACCACCGACGAGATGGACGAGGTTGCCGAACTCCCCTACGCACGCGATTGGCATCCCGATTACGACGCGGCGGGCGGCGTGCCGGCCTTTGCCGAGATCAAGTTTTCCATTAGCTCCAACCGCGGGTGCTTTGGTGAGTGCTCGTTTTGCGCCCTCACCTTCCACCAGGGTCGCGTGCTGCAGATGCGCAGCCACGATTCGATCATGCGCGAGGCCGAGCTGCTCACGCGCGATCCCGAGTTTAAGGGCTACATCAACGACGTGGGAGGACCGACGGCCAACTTTAGCCGTCCCGCCTGCGACAAACAGCTCAAGCACGGCGTGTGCAAGAACAAGCGCTGCCTGTGGCCGAGCGTGTGCAAGAACATGGTGGTCGACGAGAGCGGCTACACGCAGCTGCTGCGCGACCTGCGTCAGCTGCCGGGCGTCAAAAAGGTCTTCGTCCGCAGCGGCATCCGCTTTGACTACACCATGGCCGACGCCTCGGACGAGTTTTTGCGCGAGCTGCTGGAGCACCATGTCTCGGGCCAGCTACGCGTAGCACCCGAGCACGTGAGCGATGCGGTGCTGTCCGTGATGGGCAAGCCGAGCCGCGCCGTCTACGACGCGTTCTGCCGTAAATTTGAGCGCTTGAACCGCGAATACGGACTCAAGCAGTACGTGGTGCCGTATCTGATATCGAGCCACCCCGGTTCAACGATGAAGGAAGCCGTGGACCTTGCCGAAGCCGTGCGCGACATGGGCTACATGCCCGAGCAGGTGCAGGACTTCTACCCCACCCCGTCCACCATGTCGACCTGCATGTACTACACCGGCGTGGACCCGCGCACCATGGAGCCGATCTACGTGGCGCGTGATCCGCACGAAAAGGCCATGCAGCGTGCGCTCATTCAGTACCGCAAGCCCGAGAACTACAAGCTGGTGCGCGAGGCGCTGGAGAAGGCCGGGCGTCGTGACCTGATTGGCTACACCAAGCATTGCCTGATTCGCCCCGTGCCGCCACGCCCGGGCGAGACGTCTGCTGGCGGTGGGCATGGCACCGGCAAGAAGGGCGGTAAGGCCCACGGCAGTGCCGGCGGCAAGGGGCCCAAGGGCAACAAGGGCCACGGCGGCATGTCACGCGCACAGAACACCGCAGGCCGCAATCGCGCGGCCCAGGGGCGTCAGGGCGCCAACGGAGGCGGGCGTCGCAACTAGGGCAGCGGTACGCTCGCTGCGTCCGTCCCACACGCGTGGCGCAGCGAGCGCATCGCCTCAACGAGGATGACGCCGGCGATAGCGACCGTAATTGCCACGTCGAGCGGCGTGTTCACAAACCAGAGCAACGCCATGAGATACGACCCGGCGTTAAAGGCAAAGTGCAGCAGGATCGTGTAGCGGAGCTTTCCGGTCGTCACGAGCACCCAACCGAAGATGAGGCCGGCGGCACCCGCGTAGCAACCCTGCACCCAATTCATGTGCATAAAACCGAAGATTGCCGCCTACAGCACAATCGCCGCGGCGATACCCCACGTGCTCGGGGCCGCCCAGGGCACCATGGCGCCGTCCTGCGCGCTCGCACGACGCCGGCGCTTCCAAAGTGGGCGGCACTGCGGATTAAACGCTCGGAGCGAAAACTCAAAAATAATGCCGCGCACCAGCAGCTCCTCACAAAATGGGGCGCCGAGCACCGTAGTCAGGACGGCGAGATAGCTGGTGTCGCCCATACCTGTTTCCTCGACAAGCTCGCTGTAGTCGGCCGCGGCATCGGGCAACAGCGACAGCACGGCGTCGGTCACGTAGCCAACGACCACCTGCAGGGCCAGGCCAATCACGATAACGCAGGCGATGCGTTTCCATGCCCCACGCGCTCCCCCGCCGAGCGGATGCGCGCTTTGCCGGCGTGCCATAAACGAACGCGGCCACAGATAACGCCACCACAGCAGCGCCATCAAAAACGACGCCGTCTGCGCGACGGCCTGAAGCAATTGGATGTCGAGATCATCGATCGAAAAACCCATGAACACCGATGCGACGCCAAGGGCGGAGAACAAAACGACGCTCAGGGCAATATCGGCAGCGACGACGCCAAAACAGGCAAGCGCCCAAATCATCGCATTGAGCATGCCAACCTCCTCAAAACCGTTCCCTAGTTCTACCACAACTCGGCAGAGAGCTGATCCCATGGGGACGGAGGAAAACGAATCACTTATTGATGAGAATCGGGCGCAGTGCCAAAAGCCCCGTTGGGCGAGATGTCGAACGGGAAGGTGCCGCAGCGATTGAACGCGGCGATAAACATGCGGATGGCGTTGGACGGCGTGGTGCCCACGAGCTGGGTTGCCGCCGCGAAGGCTGCCTTCTCCTCGGGCAAGACCTTCGCGACTACGGGGGTCATGTGTTCTGCCATGGCGCTTCCTTTTTGAAACGACGGTAGTGCGGATAGATGCGGGCCACGCGGCTGGGCGACGGGCTGTGAAGGCAACCCGATTGGCCCGCATCCGGAGTTTGTTTCTGCAGCGTTGGTATTACTTGGTATTCCTAAGTATTACCCCGCAGATAGAATACCACACCCGACCCCATAGGGACGGAGGAAAACGAATCATTTTGTTGCTGAGTCAGTATTTAGAGCGTGATGATGCCCGAGATATCGAGGGCCTGAGCGTCGGAGACGTCATGTGTGGCAAGCAAGAGCGTGCGGCCGTCGAGCAGGTCGAGCACGACCTTGGTCGTCACATCGCGCGCGGCGGCATCCAGGCCGGTAAAGGGCTCGTCGAGAATCACCGCGCCGCCCGGGCACAGCAGGGCGCGGGCAATCTCAACGCGGCGGCGCTGCCCGCCCGAAAGC
>UQTD01000049.1 GCA_900543845.1 uncultured Collinsella sp. | reverse complement strand
GGAGGACGGAGCTGAGGCCGAATAAATCAATTTGCGAAAGAATCTTGACGGTACCGACGCACCCGTCAAGTTCGCGGCAAGATTTTCGTCAAGCACACGGCGCGCGCTCAGCAAAAAGGCCCCCGCAAAGCGGAGGCCTTCGGCAAAGCTATGTCGAGGTGATAGGCTATCGCTACTTGCAGAGCGAAAGGGCGGCCTCGTCGGCAACGACAACGCAGTTGGTGTGCAGTTGCAGGATCGAGGCAGGGCACTGGGGAGTAACCGGACCATAGCACATGTCATGTACGGCCTGCGCCTTGGCCTCGCCGTTGGCGACGACCAGGATCATGCGGGCATACATGATGGTCTGAGTGCCCATGGTGTAGGCCTGACGGGGCACGTCGTCGATGCTGTCGAACAAGCGGCTGTTGGCCTGAATAGTGCTCTCGGTAAGGTCGACACAGTGCGTACCCTTGGAGAAGTGGTCATCGGGCTCGTTGAAGCCAATGTGACCGTTGTTACCGATGCCGAGCAGCTGCAGATCAGGGTAACCGGCAGCAGCGACAATCTTGTCGTACTCAGAGCAGGCAGCGGCAGCGTCGGGATTGGAGCCATCGGGCACATGCGTGTTGTTCAGGTCGATGTTAATGTGATCGAAGAAGTTCTCACGCATAAAGTAGTGGTAGCTCTGGGGATCGTCGTGCGAAAGGCCACGATACTCGTCGAGGTTGTAGGTGCTGACCTCGGCAAAGTCGACGTCACCCTTCTCGTACCAAGCGGCGAGCTGCTTGTAGGCGCCAATCGGGGTGGAGCCGGTGGCAAGACCCAGCACGCAATCGGGCTTGAGGATAACCTGGGCCGAGATGATATTGGCGGCCTTGCGGCTCATATCCTCGTAGTCTTTAGCTTTAATGATCTTCATTACGCGTCCTTTCTCGTACAAGAGAGGCAAGGCTCCCCTTACAAGCACTTGCCCGCGGCCCGCGTCGGCCGCAACCAACGTGTGCGGCCACCAGGGCGAGGTCGCGTAATGTATGTGTCTCGTGTCTAGCCGCGTCGAGGCCCCTGCCCGTCCACGGTGACCCAAAGCTGTTTAGCTTCGGACAAATCCCATCTTGCCACGGAGGGCGCCCTCTTTCAAGGGCGCCCTCCGTAAACGTGTTCGAATTGTAGGCTAAAGGCCAAGCGCGCTCATTAGCGCTCGCGAGCGACGATGAGTTGGTCCATCTCCTCGACATGCTCGCCAACGGAGCCCTTGATGCTCGAGAACTCAACGGAGTTGCACACCAAGATAGGAACCGTCACATCGTAACCCTCGGCAGCAATTGCCTCGCGATCGAACTCGATGAGCACATCGCCCTTATGGACGATGTCGCCCACTTGCGCATGTACGGTAAAGTGCTTGCCCTCGAGCTGAACAGTGTCCAAACCAACGTGGATGAGCACGTCCAGACCATCGACCGTGTTAAGCGCAACGGCATGTCCCGTGGGAAAAATGGCCTCGACCTTGGCGTCTGCCGGCGCAATCACGCGCGTGCCGGTAGGCTGAATCGCCACGCCCTGGCCCAAAAGGCCGGTGGCAAACGTCTGGTCATTGACCTCCGACAACGGAATGACGTCGCCCGAGATGGGAGCATCCAGCGTAAGGACTCGACCACGCATACCAAAAGACCTTAGGACTTTAGTGAACATGCTCCCCCTCGGACATACCAATCAATCAAAATAGCCTTAACAGTTTACCACTTGGCACCCGTTATTGACCATTAGGGAAGTTCACGCTTGACAACCTCGACGATGTCGTCGACAACGCGCTGGGTCAGCTCGTGCGTCTCGGCCTCGGCCATAACGCGAACCAGCGGCTCGGTACCGCTCGGGCGCACCAAGATGCGGCCGCGACCATTGAGCTCCTTCTCGGCGGCAGCGACGGCGTCCCAAATGGGCTGGCAATCGTCCAGGCCGGCCTTGTTGTCCGAATGCACGTTGACGAGCACCTGCGGGTACTTCTTCATGATGCCGGCAAGGTCGGTGAGCGTGCGGCCAGTGCGCTTGAGCACGGCCAGAAGCTGCAGGGCCGTCACCAAGCCGTCGCCGGTGGTGTTGTGCTCCAGGAAGATGATGTGGCCGGACTGCTCGCCGCCGATGACGGCACCGTCCTCGAGCATACGCTCAAGAACATAGCGGTCGCCCACGGCAGTCTGGACCATCTCAAAGCCCTGCTCCTTCATTGCGATGGAGAAGCCCAGGTTACACATGACGGTCGAGACGATCTCGGAGTTGGCGAGCTTGCCGCGAGCAGCAAGGTCGGAGCCGCAGATGGCCAGGATGTAGTCGCCATCGATCTCGTTGCCCTCACTGTCCACGAACAGCACGCGATCAGCGTCGCCATCGTGGGCCAGGCCGATATCGGCGTGGGTGCGCAACACGAGCTCACGCAGGGGCTCAAGGTGCGTGGAGCCGCACTCGACGTTAATGTCAGTGCCGCAGTAATCGGTGTTGATGGCATGCACCGTGGCGCCCAGGCGCTGCAGCGCGGCAGGCGTGGTCTGGCACGAAGCGCCGTGACCGCAGTCGACGGCAACGACCAGGCCGTCGAGCTTAAGGCCGTCGAGCGTGCTGATGGCATGATCGACATAGTCCTTACGGGCGTCCTTCATCTTGATGATGTGGCCCACGCCGGCGCCGGTCGGCAGCGTGTCGGCAGCCATGGCCTCCTCGGACATGACCCAGGCGCTGATCTCTTCCTCGACAGCATCGGGAAGCTTCATGCCCTTGCGGCTAAAGAACTTGATGCCGTTGAACTCCGGCGGATTGTGCGAAGCGGAGATGACGATGCCGCCGTCGAGCTCGTTTTGGACGGTGAGCAGCGCCACGGCCGGCGTAGGGATAACGCCGCAGCAATGCGGACGGCCGCCCTCGGCCATAATGCCGGCAGTCAGAGCGCTCTCGAGCATGGTGCCCGAAAGGCGCGTGTCACGGCCGATGCAGATGTCCGGACCAAGAAACTTGGTCGCCGCGCGACCTAGGCGAAACGCGAGATCGCACGAAAGATCGGCGTTGGCGACGCCACGGACGCCATCGGTACCGAAGATGTTCTGGGGCATAGGATCGCTCCTTCCCAAGTGGGCAAAACGCAGTCGCCCACCCTAGTCGAAAAAGAAAAGCGGGACCCGCCGAGCAATCGGCAGGCCCCGCTTGTACATTGTATCTCGTAAGGAGATAAAACCTTAGCGCTTGGAGAACTGGGGAGCGCGGCGGGCCTTCTTGAGGCCGTACTTCTTGCGCTCGACCACGCGAGCATCGCGCGTAAGGAAACCGGCCTTCTTGAGGTCAGCACGGTAATCGCCAGCGTTCAGAAGAGCACGAGCGATGCCCAGGCGCAGAGCGCCGGACTGACCGGAGATGCCGCCGCCATCGCACAGAGCGATAACGTCGAACTGACCGGCGGTGTCGGTCACCTTGAAGGGAGCAAGAGCGTTCTCAACGAGCTGATGACGGCCGAAATACTGTTCGGCGTCACGCTTGTTGATGGTCACCTTGCCGGTGCCGGGGACGAGACGGACGCGGGCGACGGCGTTCTTACGACGGCCGGTACCCTGGTAGACAACGGTGTTCTCAGCCATCTTTAAGCCTCCAGCTCAATCTTCGTGGGGTTCTGGGCAGCGTGCGGATGCTCGGCACCAGCGTAGACCTTAAGCTTGGTCATCTGGGCACGGCCGAGGGTGGTCTTGGGCAGCATGCCGCGAACGGCGCGCTCGATGACCTTCTCCGGGTGCTTCTCCATAGCCTGGCGGAAGCTCTCAGCCTTGAGGCCGCCGTTGTAGCCGCTGTGGCGATAATAGGTCTTCGTGTCGGCCTTGTTACCGGTAAGCTGGACCTTATCGGCGTTGATGACGACAACGAAGTCGCCGCAGTCGCTGTTGGGCGTGAACTGGGGCTTGTTCTTACCGCGCAGGATCATTGCGATCTGGGTGGCAAGACGGCCCAGGACAGCACCATCGGCGTCGACGAGAACCCAGTTGCGCTGGACCTCGCCCTGCTTGGCGTAGTGAGTCGATTTCGAAATCACTTAGACTCCTCCATGTACAGTACGTGTTGTTACAGAGATTCACGGGGCTCTGCAAGTAACCCGTCCATATTACCCCGCTCGCCGCCCGAGTCAACAGGTATTTTGGCTCCGACCAGAGTTTCTGCACATGTCGTCCATGGGTCATGACGTCGCGACACTAGCGCTCGACAAACGCCTCGATATCACTCAGTAGGCGCTTTGCCTCCTGGCGGCCCTGAATATACAGGTCGAGGAGCTTTGCCGAATCGTGCTCAACGTGACCGACCTCGACCGGCTTTTGCGGGGCAACGACCAGCGCGCGGCCCTCGCGCTCATACTTCCACAGGTGCATGCGCTGGATGTTATAGCGGTCGTGGCGCGTCTCGATAGCCTCGAGCAGGTAGGGGTAGTCGGCATAGCGGGCGCGCGCGGCGGGCATAAACTCGTAAGGCTTTTTCTCGTATGAGCGGTCCTGCGTAACGATAACGACCGCACGGTCGAAGCCCGCCTCCTCGAGCACATGCTCGATAGGGACCGAATCGGCTACGCCGCCGTCGACGTATTTGTGCCCGTCAATCTCGACCGGCGGCGTCACTAGCGGCAGCGACGTCGAGGCGCGCACAGCATCGAGGTCGAGCACGGCGCTTTTGACCGGCAGGTACGTGGCGGTTCCAAAGAGCATGTCCGTCGCGACGGCGTACATCTCGATGGGACTCGCGTCGAACGTCTCGTTATCGAAGGGGTCTAGGCGGTCCTGGACATCGTTGAAGATAAAGTCGTAACCCACAATAGAGCCCGTGGACGCAAACGATGCGGCGCCCATGTAGCGGCTGTCGTTGCAGAAAGCCAGGTTGATGCGGTTGGCACGGCCGATCTGGTGCGACTTGTAGTTCACGCCGTTGAGAGCACCTGCCGATACACCGTAGACAGCCGGAATCTCGACGCCAGCCTCCATGAGAACGTCGAGCACACCCGCGGTAAACTGCCCGCGGAAGCTGCCACCCTCCAAGACGAGCGCGACCTTGCCGGCGTTCTTTGCCTTATCTTCTGCAGTCATATTGACCTCCTGCGATTGCGTTTTGGCTTTCTTCTACCCAGTTTTGGAATGGAGGGCGCATAGGTTTTGGAGTTGAGGAGATGGAGCGGAAAGCGCGTCCCAGTTTGAGGCGGAATTCCGGGATACGCCTTCCGCTTGGACCGCCGTTGGGAAAGCGCGTCCCGTTCTGAGCGCGGATTCCGGGATGAACTTTCCGCTAGCCATTCATTTGGAAATTGCATCCCATTCCGAATGAGAATTCCGGGACGTAGTTTCCGCTTGAGCTGCCATCGGGAAAGCATGTCCCACTCTACGGCTCGATTCCGGGTCGCAGTTTCCGCTTGAGGCGTCATCCGGAAACTACGTCCCAGTCTGAGCGCGGATTCCGGGACGCGCTTTCCGCCTGGACTGCCATCGGGAAAGCGCGTCTCACTCTGCGTTGATGCGGGGCACGGCAGGCTGCAGTGCGATCGGCATCGCGTCTATATCTAGTCGAAACTTTGCGCGGAGAATCCGCGTATTTGCTTCGCAAATCCGCACCGGCTTCGGCCGCCTGCCGGCGTCCTCGCCCGCGGGCTAAAAACGCTTCGCGTTTTCTTTACGCCCGCGCCCTGCACAGAGTTCGATTCTCCGCGGTACGGACAAGAAATAAAAAGGCAGGTAGATATGAGTATCTACCTGCCTGTTGCTTATGGTGGAGGCGCGGAGAATCGAACTCCGGTCCACGAAAGCCCCCTGATCGGCATCTCCAAGCTCAGTCGCTGGTTTTGTCTCGGACGCTTTGCGCGCAGCGACACGCTCGCGGCGTCCTAACCGGTTCGGTCTTAGCCTGCGCCATACCGATTACGTGCGCAGGAGCATTCCCCTAAAATGACGTCGCGCCGGTGTCGGGGAAATCACCGGGTTGACGCGCCGCTATAAACTAAGCAGCGAGAGCCATAGGCTCAAAAGAAGAGTTGTTGTCAATTCAATTTGACGGTACCCCTGTTTAACGAGGCGAGGAGACCTCGGCTTGCTTCCTCTCTCAGAGCTATCGTGTCGAAACCAGTCGCCCCCGAATGTCGGGAAAGTCTGGATGGTATTGGGCACGAGCACCCAACACCCGTCGACTTTTCAAAGAACATACGGGGCGAGCCCCGCTTGTGGAGTGTTATCTTACCACGTTCTGAAAGCGGACAGCTGTTCTATGCACGAGCTGTGAAGACCCCAATGTGCGCTGCACTTCGCACTTTTGCTACCGATCGCGTCACGTATATTTTCGCCAAGCATAATTGACCCGTCGAAAGGACCGTTATGGATACCAAGCAACAACTCGTCAATGCCCTCGCAGGCCTGGGCTCAACCATTACCGAAGCTATGGATGTCATCGAGGGCTTTGTCCCCTGCGGGCATCCCGCCCTCACGGTATCGAACGCACTCGTCACGCTGGACGCTGACGATGATGCTACTCTCGCCCAGCAGCTTGAGACCGTCGAGGGCTTTATCGACCACGTGAGCGAAAACCGCGGAGTGACCGCCTACCACAACCTCACGGTCGAGCTCGTGGGCCCCAAGGCCGACTTGCTCGCAGCAATCCGCGAGATAGGCGCCCTTATGCAGACCGCAGGCGTCAAGAACACCCAGGTCAACGAGTGGGTCTACCGCAGCCTGGCGGCACTCGACAGCTCCGACGAAAAGGCAGCCGAGCAGCTCGCAGAAAGTCCCGCCATTAAGGCCGAGCTTTTGTAAATAGCAAACGCGGGCCCCTTGGCGCATCGTCGTCCAAGAGGCCCGCAAACCGTTCGCGTCAACCGATAGCCGCGCCGCCGCGTTCGGCCAAAGCAAGAATCGGCATCATTTGACGAGGTGTCTTTGCTGCAAGATCGGCATGTTCGAGCAGTTTGCGATCGTTGGTCACCAAGTAATCGACCTGCGCGCGCTTGCACGCGGCGAGTACCAAGTTGTCCTCGTAATCGCGATGGAGCGACAGATATTTGTCGGCTAGCCACAGATCGGATGCATCAGCGCCCACGGCCATGGCGTTTTCGGTCATGTTCCGAACAAACGCCAACGCCGCATCGCCAATTGCACGGACAGATGCCTCGTCGAGCGCTCTCCCGCTGGCAAGAACGCTACGCTTCAGCTCGTGTTGGACAACGTACAGCACGTCCTTGGCGATATGCACCGGAAAGAACAGCAACGCCCCCGTCTCCGTCGCCTGCCCAATAAACGCACGCGCGGCAAGCGACTCGGCATGGTCGACGCAAAACGAATCAACCCATACGTTGGCCTCCACCATTATTTTGAGGGGAGCCCCGCTCACAAGATCATCTCCTTTTGGCGATAGCGCTCGTCCATGGCTTCGGAATAGATTGTGTCCCAATCGCGATCGTCGGATACGGGCGACGTAGCGATGCCCAGGTCCGCGTAAAGCTGATCCGCCACCGCCCATGATGCGGCGAACGGAGCATCGGGCGCGACGGTCCGATGCCGGTCGTCGACGGCCGCAAGCACTTCCTCGCACTGCCCGCCACCCTGCGCGACCTGGGCCACCACCTTTTTGATGAGCTCGGGCAGTGACCCGCCCGAAAGCCGCATCGCCTCCTCGGCACGGTTCTTGACCTGGCGATCCACGCGAACGTTCACCTGCGCCATGCCGCTAACAGCACCCACGTTGATCCCGCTCCCTTCAATTGCTAGCACCGCTAGCAACACTATATAGAGAAGCTAGCAAATGGTCAAATGCAAAAGGCCTGCGCCCAGACGACACCGATGCCGTCTGGGCGCAGGCCAGATAACGTGGACGAACACGTCTGCTAACGCAGATACGCTTTCGCGTTGCCCAAGCTGTACGCAATCGTCGAGCCGTTGTGCAGCAGCGATGACGCTTGCGGGGTAATCGCGCCGGTAATGCCCAGTGCCAGGAGCGCCGAGTTGGTGAGCATCACCTTAGAATAGGAGCTCGTCAGACGATCAACGAGGCCCTGGCTCATGCGGCGCAGACGCACGATCGCGGCAAGATCCGTATCGGTCAGGATGATATCGGCGACCTCCTTGGCGATGTCGCTTCCGCCACCCATGGCCAGACCCACGTCAGCCAAGCCGAGCGCCGGTGAGTCGTTGACGCCGTCGCCCACCATGGCAACATGGCGCCCCTCGCTCTTAATGCGCTCCACATAGGCGTACTTGTCCTCGGGCAGCAGTTCGGCCTTAAACTCGTCGACACCCGCCTCGCGCGCAATGCGCTCGGCCGTGCGCTCCGAATCGCCCGTAAGCATAACGACATGCTTGACGCCCAGCGCATGCAGGTCGGCAATGGCCTCGCGCACGCCGGGCTTGAGCGGATCCTCGATGCCGAGCACGCCCACGACCATGCCGTCGACCGCCAGGTACAGCGGCGACAGGCCCTGCATCTGGGACTCGATTTGCTCCTTAATGTCGGCCTCGAGCTGCGCGCTCTCGTCCTCAAACACAAAGTGTGCCGAGCCGATAATCGCGCGACGCCCTTCAATGGACGAGGCGATGCCGTGCGCCACAATATACTCGACGGCAGCGTGACGCTCGCGGTGCTCGAGCCCGCGCTCGCGGGCGGCGTTGACCACAGCGCGCGCCACCGGATGCGGAAAATGCTCCTCCAGGCAAGCGGAAAGGCGCAGAACCTCATCCTCGCTCCAGCCATCGGTCGTCAGCACGCAAGCCAGGCGCGGCTGCGCCTCGGTGAGCGTGCCGGTCTTGTCAAAGACAATGGTATCGGCCTTGGCAAACGACTCAAAATACTTGGCGCCCTTGACCATAACGCCCATCTTGGCGGCGTCGCTCATGGCGGTCATGACGGCGACCGAACCCGTGAGCTTGAGCGCGCACGAGTAGTCGACCATCAGTGCCGCGGAGGTCTTGATGAGACTGCGCGTGGTGAGCGCAACCAGGCCCGCGAGCAGGAAGTTCCACGGAACGATCTTGTTGGCGAGGTCTTCCATGTGCGACTGGCCCTCAGACTTGAGCGAGTCGGCCGCCTGCACGAGCGAGACGATCGAGCGCAGCTTGGTCTGAGCCGTGTTGGCGCGCACGCGCACCAAGATGCTGCCGTCCTCGACGACAGTTCCAGCAAACACATCGTCGCCTGCGCTGCGCTCGACGGCAAGCGGCTCGCCGGTCAGGGTCGCCTGGTTAACCATGGCGCTCCCCTGCTCAACCACGCCGTCGATGCAGATGGACATGCCGGTGCGAACGGCGACCAAGTCGCCGGGCTCAAGCTCGGTGGCGGCAACGCTCACCTCAGTGTCGCCGACGACCTTTTGCGCCTTGTCGGGCACATCGAGCAGCGAGTTGATGAGCTCGTTTTCGCTCATGGCGCGGGTGTAGTCCTCGAGCAGCTCGCCCACGTTGAGCAGGAACATCGTCTGGCCCGCGGTATCGACATCACGTTTGACGAACGAAATGCCGATGGCCGAAGCGTCGAGCACGGGAACGGTCAGGCGCGGCTGCGCCAGCTCATGAAGGGCAGCGCGCAAAAATGCCATGTAACCGGCCACGACAAACACCGCACGCAGAGGCGTCGGCAAGAACCAGCGGCGCGCGTAGTGGGCGCCGATAAGTGTGGCAAGATCCATGACGAGCTTGTGCTTGCGTGGCTCAAGCTGCATCACGTAACCCGACTTGGCATCGGCGATGGCTTGAGCATCGAGTGCGCCCAAGGCGTCGAGCACGCTCGCACGACACTGCTCGTCATATTCGAGCGCCATCTGGCCAATACGGCCATATACGCGCACTTTGCGCACGCCGTCGATTTCGCCGCCAAGCTTAAGAAGTGCATCGAGATCGCTCTCTGGCACAGGACCCGCCAATTGAAGACGGGTCCTGCCGGGGATCTCGCTAATAATCGAGAATCTCATAGTTTGTGCCTGGGAGCGTTACTCGGCTGCCTCGTCAGCAGCGGCGCCGCTCTGGGTGATGTAGGCAGCCTCGGCAACCATGTCGTCGACATTAGCCTTGGCCTGCTCGACCATGTCCTGGTAGCAGTTCTTGACGCGCATGCCGCACGCGATGCCCTGCACGCAGGCATTCTTTACCGGAGCGCTGGTGAGCAGTTTGATGCCGGCCGTGCCGAGCAGAAAACCGCCACCAACAAGCAGGGTGTTAAACGTGGACTTCTTCATGATGTCTCTCCCTTTTCCGCAACAACTGCGGCACGGTGCCTTAGCACCCGAGTAAACAAGTTTGCTCGAGCACACTTTTGGAAAATAGTTTAGTTTATCTAACTATTAAGTTCAACAAAGGTTAACTTTTTGGAAATCTTGAGGTGCGGAACAGCCGACTTCTGGCGATCCGCCTGCCGCGATGTACATCCCCGGCATCCAAGAAGCCCCCTCCCCCGACCCGACGAATCGAGGTCTAATACTTTTCCGCGAAGTGAACGAGCAAAATTGGACCCCCGAAGCATCCGCATTTTTTCGCAGCAAAACAGCAGGAAAAACTCGATAAAACCGCAGGAAACAGAGCCAGAAAAGTGTTGGTGTTTCAGGGGTCCAAAATAGGTCGTTCACTTCGCGGAAAAGTATTCACCTTCGTTTTCAACATCCCCATAATGTGACGAAGGGACTGTCCCTTTGTCACATTAGGGACTGTCCCTTTGTCACATTCCTACAGCTGCCAGGAAGCCGCCTCCTTTTGCAGCGCAACCATGCGGGCGAATTCTCCACCTGCTGCCTTGAGCTGCGCCGGAGTGCCCTGCTCGGCAACCACGCCATCCTTGAGCACAACGATTTTGTCGGCATTTTCCACCGTACGCATACGGTGGGCAATAACGATAACCGTCTTACCTGTAAGCAGACGGGAGAGTGCCTGCTGTACCACGGTCTCGTTCTCCACGTCCAAGCTCGCCGTCGCCTCGTCCAACAGCACGATGGGCGCATCTTTGAGCAGCGCGCGAGCGATGGAGATGCGCTGGCGCTCGCCGCCGGAGAGTTTGGAGCCGTTCTCACCGATCATGGTGTCGTAGCCCTGCGGCATGCGGCTCACAAACTCGTCGCAGTTGGCGGCACGCGCGGCCGCAAGCACTTCCTCATCGGTGGCATCACGACGCCCGAGGCGGATGTTTCCCATCACTGTGTCGTCAAAGAGCAGCACGTCTTGGAACACGATGGCGTAATCACGCAGCAGTACCTCGGGATCAACGCTCGCAACATCCACACCGCCCACGGTAACCTTGCCCGCGGTGGCATCCCAAAAGCGCGCGGCCAGGCGGCTCACCGTAGACTTACCGGAACCCGAAGGACCGACCAGCGCCGTAACTTCGCCTTCCTTGGCGGTAAAGCTCACATCGGTAAGAACTTTCTCGCCGGCGCGGCCGTCCTCGCCCGCACCATAGCCAAATGCCACGTGATCGAACACCACATCGTGGCCCGCGGGCTCAAATTTCTCGCTGCCCCGCGCCACAGGCTCTTCCATGATGGAACGCATGCGCTTGGCAGACGACTCGGCGGCGAACAGCTCGGACATTAACATTAACGCCTGATCAAAGGGCGCATAGATACGGCTCACCATAAGCAGGAAGGCAAACATCACCAAAAAGTCGACCTGCCCGGAGGCGACCACCGCGGCGCCCGTAACCAGCGTGGTGGCAATGCCCAGACGCAGGATGACAAAGGCAGAGTTGACCAAAAGCCCGTTAGCGAGCTCGCCCTTGGTGGTCTCGCGCTCCTCGGCATCGATCACGGCGTTGAGTCCCTCAAGATAATGGGCCTCCTGGTTGGTGGCGCGGATCTCGCGAACGCAGTCGAGCGTCTCTTGAATCGCCTCGGTAACCTTGACCTTCTCGGCGCGCACGCGATCGAACACCGGAGTCATGGGGCCGCGTGTTAGATACAGCACGGCAAAGGCCACGGGAACGCTCCAAAACGCCGCGATCGCCAGCTGCCAGCAAAAGAACAGCGATGCCACGAAGACAATGGCGCTTGCGATGATGGCACCCCAAAGCTCTCCCAGCACGTGGCTGTAAGCGTGTTCCATGGCCTGGACGTCGCCCATGATAGTCTCGGTTAAATCGGCCAGATCACGACGACCAAAAAACGACAGCGGCAGTTTGCGCAAGCGCTCGGCGATCTCCATACGCTGCTTGCCGCACTCCTCGTAAAAGATGCAGTAGGTGTAGTAATACTGCTGCCAGTTAGAGGCAAAGAGCAACACGAAAAAGACCAGGAGGCCGCCCACGATCGGCAGGACATCCGGCAGGTCAGCCCCGCTGGCGAGATGCTCGACAAAGCCGGCCATAACCAGGAATAAAAAGCCCATTCCGGCCATGGTAATGAGATTGGTGAGCGTGGTCCAGAAAATGCCGCGTTTTACGCCGGCGACGCCTTTATCGGATAGGAAATACTTCTTTTGGAATGAGGCGAACATTTAGGCCTCGCCTCCCTTCGTGACGGCGGCATCCGCGGTCGCAGCAGTGATTTTCCAGCTCGCGGCCTGCTCGTACTCGGCCCACATCTTGGCATACAGGCCGTTTTGGGACAGCAACTCGGCATGGGTACCCGACTCCTGCACGCTGCCCTGGTTGAGCACCACGATTTGGTCTGCGCCCACTACAGTCGAGAGTCGGTGCGCAATCATAATGACCGTGCGACCAGCCGCCAGCTTGCTAAAGGCGCGCTGGATGAGCGCCTCGTTCTCGGGATCGGCAAACGCCGTGGCCTCATCGAGCACCACGATAGGCGCGTCTTTAAGGATCGCGCGGGCGAGTGCCACGCGCTGGACCTCGCCGCCCGAAAGATATGCTCCGCCGGC
This sequence comes from uncultured Collinsella sp., assembly GCA_900543845.1. Classification (GTDB taxonomy): domain Bacteria; phylum Actinomycetota; class Coriobacteriia; order Coriobacteriales; family Coriobacteriaceae; genus Collinsella. Next base: position 2,710 of record UQTD01000049.1, on the reverse strand, counting down.
ACCGAGCATGGTATTGATGCCCTGTGGGAGCTTGGCCACAATGTCGTCGCACTGAGCTGCGGAGAGGGCCGCACGCACTTCGTCGTCAGTGGCCGTAGGCTTGGAGGCGCGCACGTTATCGGCAAGTGTTTGCCGGAACAGCTGGTTGGTCTGGAACACGAAGGCGACCTGGCCCATAAGCTCGTGCGGATCCATATCGCGAACGTCCACACCACCTACGAGCACTCGACCCGAGGAAACGTCCCAAAAACGCGGGATCAGGCTTGCGCAGGTTGACTTGCCGCCACCCGAGGGACCCACCAGGGCGAGAGTGCTACCCGCGGAAACGCTGAAACTCACATGGCTAACGGCAGGTGTTTCGGCACTCTCGTAGGTAAAATTCACGTCCTCAAATCGCACGTCGCCACCGGCAGGGTGCTTGGGTTGGGCGGGCACGGAGAGCTGCTTGGAATCCATGACGCTTCGAATACGAGCCAGCGAATCGGCACTCATCTGAGAGGCCTCGCCCACAAACATGAGCTTGGTCATGGCCGTCGGCACCACGGCCGAAAAAATCGCGTAAAACGTGAAGTTGGCCATAAAATGCGCGAAGTCCGTCTCGCCCGGCGCCAACAGCAACGCCACGGGCAGCAGGAATGTCACAAGGCCATTGAGCGCGGTAAGGTTGAGCACCTGCGGACCTCGGCAGAACGTGCCCGCATAGTTTTGCGCCATGTCGGCGTATTCGGCGATCGCATCGTGAAAGGCCTTAAAGGAGTAGACCGTCTGCTGAAACACCTTGACCACGGGGATGCCTCGTACGTATTCGGTGCCGGTCTTGTTCATCTTGACCAGCGCTCCCATGTAGGCCTTCATGAACTCGGCGCCTTTGCCGCTCATCATGGTGGCCATGGCGCCAAACGAAATGGCCACCGAGATGAGGCATGCCGCGCCCAAGCGCCAATCGAGGGCGAAAAGCAGCACGAGCAAGCCCACGACCATGGCGACGGCGCCTGCGATATCGGGCAGCATGTGTGCGAGCAAAGTCTCGGTGGAGGCGGCGCACCCGTCTACAATGCGGCGCAGCTCGCCGGTGGCATGCGTGTCGAAGTAGCCGAGCGGCAACTTAAGCAGGTGCTCGCTCGTAGCCTTACGGATATTGGACGCGCAGCGAAACGCGGACAGATGCGTGCACATGAGCCCCACGAAATAAGCTACGATGCTTGCCAGGGCAAAACCCACGGCCCACCAACCGTACATCGCGATGTTAGTGGCTTCGCTCCAGTTGGGCACCACGGCGATCAGATCGCGCGCGACAAGCCAAATGCACACGTACGGGCCAAAGCTCAGCAGCTGCGAGAGCGCCGAGAGCGCCATGCCCAAATACGTTAGGAATTTGCGGTCACCGGCATACGCGAGCAACTCGCCGATGCCTCCACCTTCCCTTTTTGATTCCTTTGCCATGAGATTCCTTTCTAACGGCTTGAGAGTTAACCGTAATGAACTTATCATTGATGTGTTAGCCATGGCTCACAATCAAGCCAGGCGTGGACGTTTCTGCAAAGGAAAGGGACGCTTTTGCAAATACAGCGGGCAGCGACCGACATAACCGAGCTCTACGCACCGCAATTTGAGCAGTTTGGCCTGGAGCTTACCGGCAAGGGCGCCGTCTTTACCGGCGAGGTGGCAAACGACCGGGCGCACGGCCGCGCATGGATTATGCCTCTCTCCCCTGCCTGCATCGTCATGGAGCATTTCATCACCCCGACGCACGATATGTACCTGGCCGAATACACACCCGAGCCATACGCCTGCGTGAGCGAAGTCAGCGCGCCCACACTTACATGCATGCCCGAGGCTGGCATAACGCCCACGAACCTCAAACCATTGCATGGACCGTGGCCAAACAATGCCGTTTGCAGCTTTATCCAAGATAGCTGTGGCGAGGAATTAAGCCCGCTGTTTGCGGGAGAGCTTTATCACTCGCGCTCGGTGCTCTTTTTGCCTGGATATTTTGACGAACTGGAGCACCGCTATCCCACCGAGTTCGCGGGAATCTTTGAGGCGTTTGCCGAGCCATGGCACGAGGAAGCGACGTCTGCCATCTGCCACACGCTGCGCCGGATTAACGAGGACCGCGCCCGCACCGTAGGCGGACACGTCTATATGCAGGGCATCGTGGAGACCATGGTCGCGGAGCTCGCCTGTTCGTGCGCGGCCCACAAGCAGGCGCGGCAGGCGGCAGACACACGCGTCAGCATAACCATTGCCGAAGAAGCAACGGCAATGATTGAGCGCGCGCTCGACAAAGGCAGACGTGTGGGTATCAACGAGGTGGCCGAGAGGCTCTACACAAGCCGCTCCAAGCTATGCGCCACCTTTAAGGCCCAAACTGGCGAGTCCCTGGGCGCCTACATTCGCAGACGCCGTATGGAGCGAGCACAGGACCTTTTGGCAGATAGCTCGCTTACGATTGCGCAGGTGGCGGAGCGTCTAGGCTACCCTCAGCAGGCCGCCTTCGCCCAAGCCTTCAAGCAACACACCGGCACCACCCCCACCACCTGGCGTTCCCAACATATATAAAGAATGAGGGCGCCAACGGCGCCCTCATTCACTCTATTCCATTCAGCCCCACCTGACCCGAACGGCCAAGTCGTCACAGAACCCGGGAGCCCCGGCAGGGCGGGTGCTTGCTCAAAATGAGTTCCGCACGCAAAGAAGGCCACTTAAT
>UQTD01000048.1 GCA_900543845.1 uncultured Collinsella sp. | reverse complement strand
GACGAGCTGCGCGCCCTAGCCGCATCCGTGCGTGCCCTGAGCTACGGCACCAACCTGTGGGGCTCGGCCGACTACCGCCGCTGCATCTCGGCCCCGCTTGCCGTGCAGGCCGTGCGCCGCGCCGCCGGCATTGAGCTTTCGGCCGCGCTTGCCCGCGAGTTCGAGACCGTGCAAGTGCCTAAGTTTGCCACGGACGAGTATTCCTGCCGCCGCGTGCCCGGCGTCGATTCTAGCGAGGTGCGCTAATGGCTGCCAAACTCATCGATCTTTCCTTTACGCTCAACGGCCGTAAGGTCAAGGTTCAGATTGCCCCCGACACCATGCTCTTTGCGCTGTTGCGCGAGCAGGGCTGCGCGTCGGTGCGCTGCGCCTGCGAAACCACCAACTGCGGTTTGTGCACGGTGTGGCTTGACGGCGACCCGGTGCTGAGCTGCTCGGTTCCCGCCGCGCGCGTCGAGGGCCATACCATCACCACGCTTGAGGGCCTTAAGGCCGAATCCGAGGCACTGGCCCGTGCGATGGCTGCCGAAGGTGCCGAGCAGTGCGGTTTTTGCGCCCCCGGCCTCATCATGAACGTGCTGGCGCTTGCCCGCGCCGCCAAGGAGGACCCGAGCCTCGTCGCCACGCGCGAGGAGCTCTCGCGCCAGCTCGCCGGCAACCTCTGCCGCTGCAGCGGCTACGAGAGCCAGCTGCGCGCCATCGTGCGCTTCCTCAACGAGTCTGGCGTGCAGGTGGGCTTCGAGATGCCCGAGCTGCCGGTCAACGACACCAGCTGCGACGGCGTCTCCTACAAGCAGATCACCCACAAGCAGCCCAAGAAGGACTCAAAGGCGCTGCTTGAGGGCCGTCCCGTCTACACGGGCGATATGGTGCCCGCCGGCGCGCTCATCGTCAAACTCAAGCGCAGCCCCTATGCCCGCGCCAAGATCCGCTCCATCGATACGTCGCGCGCCCTGAAGGTGCCCGGCGTCGTGGGCGTCTACACCTACGAGGACGTACCCAAGCGCCGCTTTACCATCGCCGGCCAGAGCTATCCGCAGCCGAGTCCCTACGACCGCCTGATCCTCGAGAACCTCGTGCGTTACCAAAACGAGGAAGTGGCGATCGTCGCCGCCGAGACCGAGGAGGCCGCCGACAAGGCGCTCAAGCTCATTAAGGTCGACTACGAGGTGCTGGAGCCGCTGCTCGACTTTACCCAGGCACTCGATAACGACATCGTGGTTCACCCCGAGGGCGACGTGACCTTTATGTTCCCGCAGGGCGGCGATGTCCCGCGCAACCTGGTGTGCAGCGGTACCAGCGATTATGGCGATCTGGACGAGGCCTTCGCCCAGAGCGACATCGTCTTTGAGCGCACCTACACCAGCCAAGCCACGCAGACCGCGCCCATGGAGACCTTCCGCGCCTTTGCGACGACCGACGCGTTCGGCCGTATCTCGGTGACCTCTTCTACGCAGGTGCCCTTCCACGTACGTCGCATGGTCGCGCAGTCGCTCGACATTCCGCAGTCGCAGGTGCAGGTTATTAAGCCGCGCATCGGCGGCGGCTTTGGCTCCAAGCAGACGGGCTGCTGCGAGATTTTCGTGGCGTTCGTCACCCAGCAGACCGGCCGTCCGAGCTATTGCTGCTACACTCGCGAGGAGACCATCACTGCGGGCAACTCGCGTCACCAGATGCAGATGACCGTTAAGCTGGGCGCCATGAACGACGGCACCATCACGGCCATCGACCTGCATACGCTGTCCAACGCCGGCGCGTACGGCGAGCACGCCACCACGACGATCGGCCTCTCGGGCCACAAGAGCCTGCCCATCTACAACCATGTGAAGGCGAGCCGCTTTAGCTGGGACGCCGTCTACACCAACACTAACCGCGGCGGCGCGTATCGCGGCTACGGTGCCACCCAGGGCCAGTTTGCCGTGGAGAGCGCCGTCAACGAGCTCGCCGACATGCTGCACATGGACCCCGCCGACCTGCGCCTTAAGAACATCGTGCGCGAGGGCGAGATCATGCCGCAGTACTACAACGAGAAGCTCAACGCCTGCGCGCTCGATCGCTGCCTGCTGCGCGCGATGGACATGATCGGCTGGCGCGACAAGCCGCTGGCCGTCGACCTGGGCGACCGCGTGCGTGCCCTGGGCTGTGCGCTCACCATGCAGGGCTCGGGCATTTCCAACGTGGATATCGCCGGCATCGACATGCGCCTGGAAGAGGATGGCTTCATTACCATCGGCACCGGCGCCACCGATAACGGCATGGGCGTCGACACGATTCTGGCGCAGATTGCCGCCGAGGAGCTGGGCGTGGAGAGTTCGCAGATCGTGGTGCGCGGCGTAGACACCGATGTGTCGCCGTTCGACGCCGGCTCGTACGCGAGCTCCGGTACGTACGTGACGGGCCTTGCCGCCAAGAACGCCGCGACCGAGCTGCGTGAGAAGATTTGCGCCAAGGCCGCCCAGATGTGGGACGTTGACGCCTCCGACGTGGTCTTCGACGGCCAGTACGTGCGCCTGTCCGACGAGCGTGCCGCGCGCGAGCAGAACCGCTACCTCACGCTGCGCGACTTTGCCAACCTGTGTGTCAAGAACATCGCGGGCGGCGACGCGCTGACCTCGCACGCCTCTGCCTGCCTGCCCGTATCGCCTCCGCCGTTTATGGCCGGTATTGCCGAGGTCGAGGTCGACAAGGCCACCGGCAAGGTGACCGTGGTGGATTACGCCGCCGCCGTCGACTGCGGCACCGTGATCAACGAGGCGCTCGCGCGCGTCCAGGCCGAGGGCGGCATTGCCCAAGGCATCGGTCACGCGCTCTACGAGATCGTCGAGCACGACGACCGCGGCCGCCTGCGCACCGGCAACTTTATGAGCTACAAGCTGCCCACGCGCCTGGATATCGGCAACATTCGCGTGGCCTTTGAGCCGAGCTACGAGCCGACGGGTCCGTTTGGTGCCAAGTCGATCGGCGAGGTCGTTATCAACACGCCGCTCGCCGCCGTGGCCTCGGCCGTCGCACACGCCACCGGCCATCAGGTTCGCTCGCTGCCGATCACGCCCGAGAAAGCGCTGCTGGGGGAGTAGGCGAGGCGACGCAGCCGCCGCTCTTTGCCGAGCCCGTGGAAACTGCAGCCCACTTTTCGGCCGAATTGTGGGCTGCAGTTTCCGTTTGAGGCCCTTGGCGGAAAGTGCATCCCGGGATAGGGTCTCAAAACGGGTTGCAGTTTCCGGTTGATGGCTATAGCGGAAGCCGCATCCCATTCCGAGGCCCCAAACCGGGACACGCTTTCCGGCACATGGCCAGCACCGCCAGACTGCCGAGTCCCACCGAAGTTGCGGTGGAATAGTTCCTGTTTTGGAGGACTGGAGCCCCAAACAGGAACTATTTCACCGCAACTCATAGAGGGGGAGGGTGGCAGCCGCCTCTATTGGCTTGCGCTCGTGGTGAGGTCGTGAGCTAAAAACGTGTGCGTGCGCTTGTCGTTCGTATCTGCTATCATTCCTAGTCTGTGCGCTCATGCGGGCGTGGCGGAATTGGTAGACGCGCCAGATTTAGGTTCTGGTGGGATTCCCGTGAAGGTTCGAGTCCTTTCGCCCGCACCAACGCACCTGCGTCGGCTCCCGCCGTCGCGACTCTTTGTTGCATAAAGGTACCAGCACCTCAGATAAGCTGGGCAGTATGAGGAGGAACGTGTTGAACATCACTGCTTCTGACGTCAAGGACGCCAAGCTCACCGCTACGGTCACCATCCCGGCCGCCGACGTCGACGCCGCGATCAAGAAGGCCTACAAGGACACCGCCAAGAAGTACCGCTTCCCGGGCTTCCGCGCCGGTAAGGCTCCCCGTCCGGTCATCGACTCTGCTCTTGGCGCCGAGGCAACCCTCGCTCAGGCCACCAACGACCTGATCGCCGCCAACGAGCCCGTCGTCCTCAACGAGCTGGACATCGTCCCCACCAAGAGCGGTGACTACAAGGAGCTCGACCTCGCCAAGGATCACGAGGACTACACCTACACCGTCGAGTTCTCCCTGCGTCCTGCTGCCGAGCTCTCCTCCTTCGACGCCGTCGAGATCGAGATGCCTCCCGCGGAGGTCACCGAGTCCGAGATCAACAACCAGGTCGAGATGCTCCTCAACTACCGTGCCACCTTCGAGGACATCGAGGGTCGCGCCGTCGAGGCTGACGACTATGTGACCGTCGACCTCAAGGCCGTCGAGAACGCCGACAACTTTGCCGCCGAGGGCCGCATGCTCATCGCCGGTAGCGACAGCAACCCCAAGGAGTTCAACGAGGCCCTGATCGGTGCCAACGTTGACGACGTCAAGTCCGTCACCTGGACCGACGAGGTCGAGGAGGGCGAGGAGGCCGAGACCCACACCGTCGAGGTCACCGTCAAGGGCATCAAGGTCCGCAACACCCCCGAGCTCACCGACGAGCTCGTCAAGTCCGACTTTGGCTTCGACAGCATCGACGCTATGCGCGACGCCATCAAGCTCGAGATCGAGCAGGACAAGGCTTCCCGCCTGCCGGCCGAGAAGGAGAACCGTTGCGTCTCCGCTCTCGCCGAGCGTCTGCAGCTCGACGAGATGGACGCTGACTACGAGCAGTCCGTCTTTGAGGAGCTCGGCCAGAACTTCCTGTCCAACCTCGCTGCCCGCGGCATGACGCTGGACACCTGGCTGCCCGCTTCTGGTCTGACCATGGAGCAGTTCATCGACGACCTGCACAAGCAGGCCAACGATGTTGCCCGTGAGTCCCTGGCGCTCGACGCTCTTGCCCGTGAGCTCAAGATTGAGGTTACCGAGGACGACATCAACGCCGAGTTCGAGAAGGCCGGCGTCAAGGACGTCGAGGCTTCCAAGGCCGAGTTCATCGCCGATGGCCGTATGCCTGCTGTCCGCGAGTCCATCCGTCGCTCCAAGGCCGTCGACCACCTGGTCGAGAACGCCAAAGTGACCGAGGTCGACGAGACCGCCAAGGACGCCGAGTAATTCTCGCCACCTTGCCCGCGAGCGCTTGCGTGCGCCCGTGATGGGGTAAAGTTATAAACCGGTTATCCGGTTGCTTCGTACGGTGCCAGCCAATGCATAGCATGCGGGCACCGTACGTTTATCTAGAACCAATTTGGTCCGCAAGAGAGAAATGGAGATGCGTATGATCGCTAAGTTCGATTCCGCCCTCGTGCCATACGTTATCGAGCAGACGCCGCGCGGCGAGCGCAGCTACGATATCTATTCGCGCCTGCTCAACGACCGCATCATCTTCTTGGGCGAGGAGATCAACTCCGTCAGCGCCAACCTGGTCGTTGCCCAGCTGCTGCATCTTGAGAGCCAGGATGCCGAGAAGGATATCTCGCTCTACATCAATTCGCCCGGCGGCGAGGTCTACTCCGGTATGGCGATTCTGGACACCATGAACTTCATTAAGCCGCAGGTTTCCACCATCTGTGTGGGCATGGCCGCGTCCATGGCCGCCGTGCTGCTTTCGGCCGGCGCCAAGGGTAAGCGTTTCTGCCTGCCGCATTCCAAGGTTATGATTCACCAGCCCAGCGGCGGTGCCCAGGGCCAGCAGACCGAGATTGAGATTGTGGCCGAGGAGATCAAGAAGACCCGCCGCGAGCTCAACCAGATCCTGTCCGACGCCTCGGGCCAGCCCATCGAGAAGGTCCAGGCCGATACCGAGCGCGATAACTACTTGACCGCTGCCGAGGCCCTCGACTACGGCCTGATCGACCGTATCGTCACCTCGCGCGACCTCGCCGCGAAGGACGCCTAGGATGGCCGGTAACATGCAGGACAACTTTGACGAGAACGGCAACCCCATCCGCTGCTCCTTCTGCGGAAAAGAGCAGGGCCAGGTCCGTCGTCTCGTAAAGGGTCCGACCAACATCTTTATCTGTGACGAGTGCGTCGCCGCCTGCTCCGAGATCCTGGAGGAGTCGCTGGCTTCGGACTTTATGGACGCCGCCCGCAACGGCAATCTCCCGGGTTTTCTCAACGACCACGGCCAGGCTGCGTCCCAGCCCGCCGCTGACCCCGAGACGGAGGGCTTTGAGCTTGAGGACGACCGTCAGGTCATCACGCACGTGCCTACGCCGCACGAGATCTATGACGAGCTTTCGGCCTATGTCATGGGCCAGGAAGACGCCAAACGCGCCATGTCGGTTGCCGTGTACAACCATTACCGCCGCGTGATCGAGGGCGGTGCCGCGGTGTCCGCCCTTGACGAGGCCTCGGGTATGGGCGGCCAGTTTGACGACGATATGGACGAGGTGGAGCTTGCCAAGTCCAACATCTTGCTGCTTGGCCCCACCGGTACCGGTAAGACGCTGCTGGCCCAGACGCTCGCGCGCATCCTCGAGGTGCCGTTTGCCATTGCCGATGCCACCGCGCTCACCGAGGCTGGCTACGTTGGCGAGGACGTGGAGAACATCCTGCTCAAACTCATCAACGCTGCCGATGGCGATATCGAGCGCGCGCAGGTTGGCATCATCTACGTGGACGAAATTGACAAGATCGCCCGCAAGGCCGAGAACCTCTCCATCACCCGCGATGTTTCGGGCGAGGGCGTTCAGCAGGCGCTGCTTAAGATTCTTGAGGGCACGGTGGCCAGCGTTCCGCCCACCGGCGGCCGCAAGCATCCCCAGCAGGAGCTGCTGCAGATCGACACGACGAACATCCTGTTCATCTGCGGCGGTGCTTTTGTGGGTCTGGATAAGATCATCGCCGATCGCGTGGGCAACAAGGGCGTGGGCTTTAACTCCGAGATCGCCGGCCCCACCTCGGTCGACGAGAACGACCTGCTGCGTCAGGTGCTCCCGCAGGACCTCAACGCTTTTGGCATGATCCCCGAGTTCGTGGGCCGTACGCCCGTCGTCACCCAGACGCAGGCGCTCGATGAGGACGACCTGGTGTCGATCCTGACCGAGCCCAAGAACGCCGTGGTGCGTCAGTACCGCAAGATGTTCCAGCTCGAGGACGTTGAGCTTGAGTTTGAGGATGCCGCCCTGCACGAGATCGCCCGCATGGCGCTTGCCCGTAAGACCGGCGCCCGCGGCCTGCGCGCCATCTGCGAGGACGTGCTGCAGCAGACGATGTTCGACCTCCCCAGCGAGGAGGGCGTTGCCAAGGTCGTCGTAACCGAAGCTGCTGTCAAGGGCGAAGAACAGCCCCAGCGCATCTACGGCTAGACCTGCCTAAAATGTGTTTGCAAATAGCCTCCGACCACCCGCGGTCGGAGGCTATTTTATATATGCGCAATAACCCCAACTACCTGTGTTATTCTGTGTGTTTGTTTAAGCCTCAACGAAGTCGTTCAGACTGAAGTAATCGATACCTAAGGGGAGGAATGTAGGCCCTGGCGGGCCTACATTCCTCCCCGGCGGGACAGGGAGAGATATATGGAAGAAATGCCCAAGAACTACGATCCGTCGACCAACGAGCCGGCGATTCTGCAGAAGTGGCTTGACGGCGGCTACTACAAGCGCCGCGCCGGTGTGGGCGACTGCACCGTCACCATTCCGCCTCCCAATGTGACCGGCAAGCTCCACATGGGTCACGCCACCGACGACTCCATCCAGGATGCCATCGTCCGTATGGCCCGCATGCGCGGCAAGTCCACGCGCTGGGTGCTCGGCACCGACCACGCCGGTATCGCCACGCAGACCAAGGTCGATAAGAAGCTCAAGAGTGAGGGCATTAGCCGCCTGGAGATTGGTCGCGACAAGTTTGTTGACGCCTGCTGGGACTGGACTCACGAGTACGGCGGCATCATCGTCGAGCAGATTAAGCGCATGGGCTGCTCCGTCGACTTCGACAACGAGCGCTTCACCATGGACGAGGACTACGCGCAGGCCGTGCGTAAGGTGTTCTGCGACTGGTACCACGACGGCCTGATCTACCGCGGCAAGCGCATCGTCAACTGGTGCCCCAACTGCACCACCGCCATCTCGGACGACGAGGCCGAGTACAAGGACGAGAAGGGCCACCTGTGGCACCTGCGCTACCCGCTGACCGAGCCGGTCAACGGCCAGGACTACATCGTCGTCGCCACCACGCGCCCCGAGACCATGCTCGGCGACACGGGCGTTGCCGTCTCCCCGAAGGATCCCGAGAAGGCCGCCTTCGTGGGTAAGACCGTCATGCTGCCGATCGTCAACCGCGAGATTCCTATCTTTGAGGATTGGCACGTCGACGCCAACTTTGGCTCCGGCTTCGTTAAGGTTACCCCGGCCCACGACCCCAACGATTACGCCATGGGTCAGGCTCACGACCTGCCGCAGATTAACATCTTCGACGAGCACGCGGTGGTCGTCGAGGGCTACGGCGAGTTCACCGGTATGACCCGCGAGGAGTGCCGCGAGGCCGTCATCAAGTGGTTTGAGGAGCACGACCTGCTCGACCACGTCGAGGACCACGACCACTCCGTTATGCACTGCTACCGTTGCGACGCCGCCCTGGAGCCGTGGCTGTCCGAGCAGTGGTTCGTCGCCGTCGACAAGCTCAAGGGGCCGGCGCTCGACGCCGTCAACTCCGGCAAGGTCACCTTCCACCCCGCGCGTTGGACGCAGACCTACACCACCTGGATGGAGAACCTCAAGGACTGGTGCATCAGCCGTCAGCTGTGGTGGGGCCACCGCATCCCCGTGTTCTACTGCGAGGACTGCGGCTGGGAGGACGCACTTACCGAGGACACCGACGTGTGCCCCAAGTGCGGCGGTCATCACGTGCATCAGGACGAGAACGTGCTGGACACCTGGTTTAGCTCGCAGCTGTGGACCTTCGCCACGCAGGGCTGGCCGCAAAAGCCGGAGCTGCTCGAGGGGCATCACCCCACGACGGCGCTCGTCACCGCGCGCGACATCATTGCGCTGTGGGTCGCCCGCATGGTCATGAGCTCGCTGTACTTCCTGGACGAGGTGCCGTTTAAGGACGTCGTCATCTACCCGACGATCCTTGCCAAGGACGGCAGCCGCATGTCCAAGTCGAAGGGCAACGGCGTTGACCCCATGGATCTCATTGGTATGTACGGCGCCGACGCCATGCGCTACAACCTGCTCACGCTGTGCACCAACAACCAGGACGTTAAGTTCGACGCGAACATCGACAAAAAGACCAAGAAGCTCATCGACAGCCCGCGTACCGACCAGGCCAAGAGCTTTGTGACCAAGATCTGGAACGCCAGCCGCTTCCTGCTCATGAACATGGAGGGCTACGCGCCCGGCGAGCCCGTCGTGGAGACGCCGGCCGACGCCTGGATGTTCAGCCGCCTGGCCAAGGCCGTGAAGATGGTCACCGAGGGCATCGAGAACTACACCTTTGGCGACATGGCCCGCGGCGTGCAGCAGTTCTTCTGGAACGAGGTCTGCGACTGGTACGTCGAAGTCACCAAGGCCCGCCTGAAGGGCGAGGGCCGTCTGCAGGCCCAGCGCAACCTGATCTTTGTGCTCGACACCTCCATTCGCCTGATGCACCCGCTCATGCCGTTTGTTACCGAGGAGATCTGGGACAACATGCCTGCGAGCGTGCTCGATCTGGACGCCGAGGGCAACGTGGACCGCGCCGAGGCGCTCATGATCGCCAAGTGGCCCGAGCCCGCCGACTACGCCAAGTATGTTGACGAGGACGCCGAGCGCGCGTTTGAGCTGTGCCGAACCGTCGTGTCTGCTGCCCGCGCCACCCGTTCGCGTTATCGCTTGAGTCCCAAGGCCGAGCTCGATGTGGTCGTGCGCGCCGGTGCCGAGGACATCGAGAAGCTCGAGAGCCTGCGCTCGACGATTGAGCCGCTGGCCAACACGGCTTCGCTGGTTATGGGCACCGACGTTGAGAAGCCGGCTGCGAGCATTGCCGTGGTCGACAGCGGCGTCGAGGTCTTCGTGGTGCTCGAGGGCAAGGTTGACCTTTCGGCCGAGAAGGCGCGCCTGGAGAAGGAGATCGCCGCTGCCCAGAAGGAGCTCGCCGGCTGCGAGAAGACGCTCGCCAACGAGGGCTTTGTGGCTAAGGCCGCGCCCGCGGTGGTCCAGAAGAAGAGGGACCGTGCAGCTGAGCTCAAGGAGATCCTGGCGGCGCTGACGGCTCAGGTTGCTGACTTCTCGTAAGCGGTACTGGGGGACGCGGTTTGGGGCATTGCTCGCTACTGCGGACAGTCCTGCTCGCACGAAGGCCACATTAAGTGGCCTTCGGCTCGTGCGGAACTTGTATCGAGCAAAGCCCCAAACCGCTCCCATGGCGGTTGCGTGGTTGTTTGCATCTGCCTGTTAGGACCGCTGGGTTGTGGCCTCGATTCCGCTGCAAGCGGCGTTTGGCTGATATTTTGAATGGGAGGGGCTCGTTGTTTAGTACGGGTCTCTTTTTATGTTGAGGGGACTTTGGTTTATGCCTAAGCGTTCTGGGTCGTATGTCGTTCCTTTCTCGTTTGAGTTGCTTTCGTTTGATGAGGCTGTTGGGCTGGCTGCTGATACGGGGCGGATTTCTGGGGATGCTGGTCCTCTGCTCGAGACGGTTGTCGATATGCTCGATGAGCTGGGACGTCCGGATGAGTATTTCGATTGCATTCAGGTTGCCGGTACCAATGGAAAGACTTCGACCACGCGTTTTTCGGCTGCCATCCTTCGCGGTGAGGGGCTCAAGACCGCACTGTATACGTCTCCACAGTTGGTGCGCTATCCCGAGCGCATGGAGGTCGATGGGCGCGTTGCGAGTGATGAGGCGTTTGCCCGTGGCGTTTCTGCCGCCGTCGAGGCGGGGCATCGCGTGAATGCTCGTCGTGTGGCGGCGGGGGAGCGCGCGTACACCATCACGCCGTTTGACCTGCTGACGGCTGCCGCGCTGGTGGTGTTTGCCGAGGCTGCAGTGGACGTTGCTGTGCTCGAGGTCGGCATGGGCGGCCGTTGGGACGCCACGAGTGCGACCGATCCCGTCGCCGTTGCCATCACCGGCATCGGGCTCGACCACACGCGCATCCTGGGCGACACGCTCGAGGCCATTGCGGGGGAGAAGGCTGCGGTCATCAAGCCCGGTCGTCTGGTTGTGCTGGGTGAGGGTACGCACGAGTCGAGCGTTCAGCGCGTGATGGATGCCCGTTGCCGTGAGTGCGGTGTGGTGCCGCTCGTGGTGAGCCACTCCACGACCAAGGTGCCGGCGCATGTGGGCGATACGGTGGAGTTTAGCTGCACCACGCCGCGTGCCATTTACACGTCGAGCATGGTCAAGCCGGCCTATCAGCCGCAGAATGCCGCGTGCGCGATTATGCTGTGCGAGGGGTATCTGGGTCGTGAACTCAATCACGGCAAGCTCGATGCTTCGCTTATGAGCTGCCCTACGCCGGGTCGCTTTGATGTGTTGGGAACCGATCCACTCAAGCTGATCGACGCCTGTCATAACCCTCAGAGCTGCGAGAACTTTGTGAGCGCATTGGACGAGATTGACCCGTGCGTGGAGAATCGCCCCACGCTGCTGTGTGCCGCGCTGGCCGACAAGGATGTGGCGGGTATCGTCGATGTGCTGATTCCGGCCTTCCCGCGTGTAGTCGTAACACAGACCGATTCCGATCGCGCCCTGCCGGCAGAGGAGCTCGCTACCCTGGTGGACGCGGACAAGCTTGCGGGCGTTTACCCTAGCGTGTCCGAGGCCCTCGCAGCTTTCGAGGCCGCTGGCGAGTCTTTCGTAGCCGCCGGCACCATCACCCTAGCCGGCGAAGTAGCAGGCCTGCTGCGCTAGCCCTATTTGCCGGGCAGCTAATTGGCCTGCTCGCCACGAAATGGGCCTATCTACTACGTTTGACCGGTTACCCTCGACCACGCCGATAATTGCGAAATTAAAACCGCAGGTAGATGGCTTGCCAGTTTTGCGAAAACGCGGCTGTGGTCGACCCATGCGGGTTAAACGTAGTAGATAGCCCGTTTTCGTGGCGCATCTCTAGGCTTTCAAATTGGTCGACTTGGCTCCTTGGCAGTTGCGGTGAAATAGTTCCTGGATTATGCCTCTGTGGGCCAATCCAGGAACTATTCCACCGCAACTTATTGAGGGGCTATTGGGACGGGGCTAGTCTAGGCGGACTGGGTCGTGGGGGTAAGCGTTGAGGATCTCGACGCCGGACTCGATAACCAGGGCAAGGTCCTCGATGCGGACGCCGGTGCGGCCAGGGAGGTAAATGCCCGGCTCGATAGAGAACGTCATGCCCGGCTCGATAACCTGCTCGTTGACGAGCGATACGTCGCCCGGCTCGTGGTCCTGCAGGCCGATCGAGTGTCCCAGACGATGCGTAAAGTACTGCCCATAGCCCGCATCCTCAATTACGTCGCGCGCGGCGCGGTCCAGGTCGCACATGCGCACGCCCGGGGCGATGAGCGCCTCGGCGGCCTCGTTGGCGCGGCGTACGATGTCGTAGATGCGTGCGGTCTCCTTGTCCGGCTCGCCCCAAAAGAACGTGCGCGTCATGTCCGAGCAGTAGTTGCGGTGGCGTCCGCCAATGTCGAACAGAACCACGTCGCCGCGCTTGAGTACGGTGTCGCCAGGCTCGTGATGCGGGTCACCGGCGTTGGCGCCAAAGCTCACGATGGGCGGAAAGCTAAAGTCCTCGCAGTCGCGCTTGCGGTACAGGCCGAGCATCTGGTCGGCAATTTCGCGCTCCGTCACGCCCTCGTGAACGAGCTTGATGGCGTCGGCCATCACGGCGTCGTTGGCGGCCGAGGACATGCGCATGAGCTCCTGCTCTGCGGCGTCCTTGTGGGTGCGTGCGGCGGTGACGGCAAAGTCGCCTAGGAAGAACTCGCTCGCGGCGTGACGATCCATAAGGGGCATCAAAAAGCCGGAGCGCATAACGGTGTCGATACCGAGCGGTTTGGTCGGGTCGATCTCACTCGCGATGGCGTCGGCCACGACATCGGTGTCGGTGTGGTAGGCAACGCGGGCATTGTCATACTCGGGCAGCTGATGCAGCGCGTTGACCAAGATTACGGGCTCGCTACCGCGTACGAGCAGCACGCCGCAAAAACGCTCGAACATATCGGCATAAAAGCCGGTCAGGTAATAAATCGACCACGGGTCGTTTACAAGCAGCTGTGCGCCGGGGTGCTGAGCCTCGAGCGCATCGAGCACGCGAGCCACGCGCTGATCATTGACATGTGCCATACATCGTCCTTTCGCTAGGTTGCCACCATGGTATCCCAAGCCCGGCAGCTAGGGACGTTCCTTTTATGCCGGCACTTCGGGACACTCCTTGGCATGGCCAGCCTAGCGAACGTTTGGGCAAAAGTAGTCATAAGAGACCCGTCCCAAATGGGCTGGTTCAAAAGTATGGCGGATTACGGGGCTGGATCTGTGTTGCTTGACCATGGGAAAAATCGCGAAATTAAAACCGCAGGTAGAAGGCTTATCAAAAATCGAAAATTGCCGGTATGGATGGGGGTTTCCGAATTAGCCCCGTAATCCGGCATAGTTTTGAAATGGCACCAAAGTAGGCACAAGCTACATACTGATCCCAGGACAAGTTGCGGTGGAATAGTTCCTGGATGCCGGGGTTTTGGCGGAAATCAGGAACTATTTCACCGCAATTGAGGAGGGGCGGGATGGATGGCGGGGTAGCTAAAAGAGCTCCGTCCCTAATTGGCTACTTAGGCTCGGTCGATGTCCATGCTGGCGATGAGGTCGGTACCGGTGTCTAGGGGGTTGGGGAGGACTACATCGCCCATGCGGATGGGGGCGTCGATGACTAGGCCGCGAATGAGGTCCATGGCCTGGGCATGGAGTGCCAGCGGGATGGCTTCGGCCGTGCGCACGGGCAGCAGCGCCTCATCGCCACCGGATACGGCCACCGTGGTGGTGAGCACGCGCATGGGGCAGGTGAGCTCCTGATGTGCGAACTTATCACCGCGCGGGCAGCTGTTGCCGGTTACGGAGCGCACCTCTACCACGGCGCCGTCTGGGCTGCGCTCGACCTCCACGGTCAGGAGGCACTCGGATGGGCAGGTGGTGCAGTTGAACTGCAGCGTTTCAATCGCGTTTGTGCTCATGACTCTACGCCTCCTCAATAGGGTCAACGGACAGGACAATCTCGCTAACACCCAGGTCGAGTGCGCGCTGAATCACCTTTGCCGGCAGCGGGAAGCTTTCCATGACGCTCGGTTTAAACGGGCGGACCTTGCCTGCAAGCAGTTCCTCGCCGTTTGCGAGAATGCGCACGCGGGCAGCATCGACCGGGCGGCGTACACGGAAGTTGAGCTTAGTGAGCCCGACAGCCGTAATACGTCCCGGCAGTGCGTAGCCTGCGATGCCGGCAGGGGAGACTGTGAGCTGGCAACCCGTGCCCGCAGCGTTTGCCCCTGCGTCGCCGCCCAACGCCCACGCCGCCGCAGCTGCGCCGGCACGCTCGGACTCGGTCGTCACATTGTCGGCCAGGTCGTGCACGTGCAGCACGTTGCCGCAGGCAAAGATGCCCGGCACGCCCGTCTGCAGGCTCTGGTCCACCACGGCGCCGCGCGTGCGTGGGTCAAGTTCAACGCCTGCGGCAACCGAAAGCTCGTTCTCGGGAATCAGGCCCACCGAAAGCAGTAGCGTGTCGCACGGAACAACGCGCTCGGTCCCCGGAATTGGTGCCAAGTGCTCGTCGACTTGACTCGCCTCGACGGCCTCCACGCGGTCGTGCCCAATTACACGTGTGACGGTGGTGGACAGATGCAGCGGAATGCCAAAGTCGTCCAGGCAGTTCTTAACGTTGCGGCACAGGCCGTTGGCGTACGGCATGAGCTCGTACACGCCCTCGACTGAAATCCCCTCGAGCGTGCAGCGGCGCGCCATGATAAGCCCGATGTCACCCGAGCCTAAAATGACGGCGCGCGAGCCGGGTTTGAGGTTCTCGATATTGATGTATCGCTGCGCCAGGCCGGCCGTAAACACGCCGGCGGGTCGGCTGCCGGGAATCTTGATCTCGCTGCGGGTGCGCTCGCGACAACCCATGGCAAGGACGACCGCGCGCCCGGTGAGCTGCAACATGCCGGTGGGGCTCATGAGCGTGACGGTGTGGTCCGCGGCGTCTTTCGTGGACGCGCCCGAATCAATCTCAAGCACCATGCTGTCCAAGAACAGCGCAATGTTGGTCGTGCGCACCTGGTCGATAAAGCGCTGTGCATACTCGGGGCCGGTGAGCTCCTGCTTAAAGTGCGATAGGCCAAAGCCGGGGTGGATGCACTGGCGCAGGATGCCTCCCAGATGCTGCTCGCGCTCCACGATGGCCACACGCGCGCCGGCCTTGTGCGCGGCAAGCGCGGCCGCCATGCCGGCAGGTCCGCCTCCTATGACGACCACGTCGAAGGCCTGCTTAGGTGCTGCCTCAACGGCATCGCTATCAATTGCGCTCGATTTGAATTCCGCCATCCTAGCGCACCCCCTTCAAAGGTCCCTCAACGAGCCACGAGCCAGTGTCCTCCAGCAGCACCTCGCTGGGGTCACACCCCAGCTCGCGGGCCAGAATCGCCACCACGCGGCTCTGGCAAAAGCCGCTCTGGCAGCGGCCCATGCCTGCGCGGCAGCGGCGTTTGACGCCCTCGACCGAAACCGCAC
>UQTD01000047.1 GCA_900543845.1 uncultured Collinsella sp. | reverse complement strand
CGCCGCCAAGCGCGCTCGCTGCGCAGCGCCGCGCACGTTGGTAAGTTCACGCTCCAACGCCACGTCACCAGCAACATCGCCCGCAGACCCGGCGGCGCCCTGCAACCCCGTCGCACTCAGCTCGGACTCAAACGTCGCTGTGATCATGCCCGCAAGGTCCGTTGCGTCGGCGGCACAACGAAGTTGCTCCAGCTGCGTGCACAGCAGGTCGGCATCCAGGGGCACGGCATCCACGACGCGCACGTCACGCAGGCGTGCCACGTCCTGCAGCACCATAGCCCCCGCGGCATCGTACGCCGCGCGAACCCTGTCCGCCGTATTGGCGCGCAGCTTTACCTCGATAAACGCAAGCGTCTGCTCCAGTCGCGTCAGCAACTCGGCCTTGTCCTCCATGCGCAAAAAGGCAGCATAGCGGCGCTCCATCCGTAGCGCTCCAATAATGCCCGCCTGCTTGCGAGCGCGCGCAAGGGCCGCGCCCTCGACACGGCGAACATACCCGTCAACAGCCCGCACGGCAGACTCGCGCGCAGCGTGCTCGGCAGCCTCGACACCCCTAAGCACGCCCAGCAGCTCGCGGGAGCGTGCTTTGCGCACCAACTCCCCGCGATCGTACTGCTCAAGCGCCGTCTGACGCTTGGCTACCGATTCAAAGCCAAACAGCTCGTCGAGCAACTCGCCAACAGAACGCTCGTCCGCCATGGCAAGGCCTCCCTACTCGAACACGCCAATACGCTCGCGGGCCCACGCGTACGCAAACCCGCTCGCCCGCACTTCTACAGGTCCAGTGCCTTCTTCGCGGCGTCGACGGGATCGCCATCCATGTAGAACACCGGGCTCAACCCCGAAATAATCTCGGACGAAACACTCTGCAAACCCGCAATAGCACTCAGCGGCAAAATCACACGCTTGGCGCCGGCGTTTTTGGCCACGCGCATAATGTCCTCGAGCCCGCGGATCTCGTCCATGGAGCCCGACATGCGCAAGATGCCCGGAATCGCCAGCGCAGGCATCACCGGGCGATTGCACGCCGCGGAGCACAGCCCCACAAACTCGGCGAGCGAAACTTCCTCGGACAGGCCCTTGCTCTGCAGGTCGTTATAGAACAGCAGGTAATCCTTGGAGCCAATGTGCATGCCCGGCGCCACGCGGTTCGCCAGGTTCACAAAGTTGTCGAACGCGGCTTCCAGCGTATCGCGCACCGGCTTGTTAAAGGCCACGCCCTCGTGCTTAAACTTGCACTCGCCGGCAACGGCCTTGTTCTCCAGCTTGTACACGGCAACCTCGCCGCCCTGCGACCTGCCCACGCCAAACACGTGGCCGGACAGTAGCGGCCCATCGGGAATCAGCGTGTCCTCGGACTGCTCGGGCACGCGCACCACGTGCACGTCCTGCGGGTTGTCGGCATCCATATAGCCCAGGTTGACGTCGATAAACTCGACGCCCGCCATAATCTTGAGCTGCTCCTTTACGCGGCGACGGCCCTCGATAGCGTAGTCCAGCAGCCAGCGCACGTCGTCCTTGTCCATGGCCTCGTCGGGGAACAGCAGCTTGGCAAGGCCGCTAAAGGTCTTGCGCACGGCGATTTCGTCACGCTTGTTAAAGTCGCTGTTAAAGCGGAAATACCGGTCGATATGGTGCGTAAAGTCCTTGCGGCGCATCTCCTTGCAAAACTCCGACAGGCAGTCGGTGATCAGGCCATAATGCCCGGTCAGCAGGCTCGAGCGCATCTTGGGAATCTCCCAGCCCGGTAGGTAATAGTGAATACGGTCGAAGAAGGCCGAATCGTTGTTAAACTCCGGCGGGAACGGATCAAACAGGTGCGTGGTCTTAAGGACATTTTGCACGGTGTCGTTGATGTTGCCCTCAAAGACCATGGAGGCATCGGCGTTAATCTGGTCGCGGCCGCGCGCGTAGCTGCCGCTCGCCATGTAGTCCTTCATGATCTGCACGGCGTTGGTGTCCTTAAAGCGCATGCCGGCGACCTCGTCAAACGTCACGCAGTCCCAGTGACCCACCAAGCCCACGCGGTCGGCGCGCATGGAGTTCATACGGCCGAACAGGTTGGCCGTGGTGGTCTGGCCGCCAGAGAGCAAGATGGCGTAGGGCGAAACCTCTTTGTAGATATGGCTCTTGCCGGTGCCGCGGGGACCCAGCTCGCAAAGGTTGTAGTTGCGCTCGATAAGCGGCACCATGCGCTCGATAAAGTGCAGGCGCTCTTTCTCGGAAAGCTCGCTGGGCTCATAGCCAGCGGAGCGCAGCAGCATGTTGAGCCATTCGTCGCGCGAGAAATACTGGCGCTCGTCGATCATGGCATCCAGGTCCAGATTGGGCATCTGGATGGGCGTGAGCGACGCCACGCTAAACGGAGAGTCCTCGGGGCCGCGCTTTTTGCGCTTGGCCTTGGAGCGGCGCGGCGCATCGTCGCCAAAGACCTCCATGCCAAACTCGTCTTCCTCATCCAAGGGGTGACGATACTCGATGCTCATAATGCACCAAATGCCACCCTGCAGAATCTTGGAATAGTCGCGCACGTACTCGGCCGGCATCACAAAAGGCTCGATGGTCAGATTGGCAAACGACGCCACATAGATGTCTTTGTACTCGTCGAGCTTGGCCGTCACCTTGTCGATGATGGTAAAACGACCCAGCTCGCGAATCTTGGACTTAATGCGCTCGGACTCGTCGGGACGCACGTAGTTATCAGTGAGGATCCTGCGGATACGGTCCAGGCCCTCTGCCACGGCTTCCTCGTCGTCGGTCGAGCAGTACATGCCCAGCAGGTACTCCAGCACAAAAGTGGGCACGTTGGCGCCGCGCTTCATAAGGGCCGTCAGGTCCTTGCGCACGATCTTGCCGCCAAAGTGCTCGAGCAGCTTGCCGTCCAGCCCATCCATGTCGTAGC
The DNA here is from genome assembly GCA_900543845.1 of uncultured Collinsella sp. Lineage (GTDB taxonomy): Bacteria > Actinomycetota > Coriobacteriia > Coriobacteriales > Coriobacteriaceae > Collinsella. The sequence continues at coordinate 12,839 of UQTD01000047.1, read as the reverse complement.
CCTCATCCTCGGGAGCCTCGGCCACAGCCTGAGCATAGCCATCGGTCGGGGACTCGTCCTCGGCGGCCACCGCAGCCTCAGCGGGCGCGGCAGCAGTCGCCATCTCCGGGGCAGGCGCAACAACCTCAGCCGCCAGCGCCTCCGCAGCGGGCACGGCCTCCGCAGGCGCCACACCCTCCACGGGCACATCCACATCAATCGAGGGAACTTCCCACAGATCGTCATCATGGCTATCAAACATAGGGCACACTCCTAAAAACCAAAGTCAGCAACAGGGGCAAACGAAACAGCGATGGTATACGTCTCGCGCCAAACGATCTTGCCCGTCTCGCGCTCGCGGCAGACCAGATAGTACGGACCCTTGGCCGAGAATCCATCCGCTGCATGCAACGCAAACTTGGCATGCACCACGCGCTCCTGCGAGTTAACAGAAGTCTTGTTAGCATGCGCCTTGACCGTATCGCTCACCTCGTTGCCACTTGCATCGGTAAACACCAGCTCGTACTCGCACGGCAAAACCTTGCCTTGGGCGGGTTCTTCCTGGATCAAGTTGACCGAGAAGAGCGAGTTGGTCACTCGGCGTCCCTCACTTAGTACGCGCAGCGTCGCCGCGCGCGTGTCGACAAAGTCCTTGGAACCCGAGCGCGCACGCCAAAAACCGATAACGGGCACGCAGAGCTCCTGCAGGCTCATGCCGCCGTGGACGTAGTTGTTAGTGCCGCCGGGACGCTTGAAGTGCACATTCTCGCGCGGGGCAAACCCCACAAAACCGGCGCCCAAACGTCCCATATCAACATTAACAAACACCCCGCGCACCTCGTCCGAAAGCTCGCCCACGGCCTCGTTGGGCACCACCAGATGACGCTTGCCGCACATGACGGGAGCGTCAAGGACGGGAAGGTCCGGCTTGCCGAGCATCTGGCACTCGCTGAGCTCCCGACGCGTGTAGATAAAGCCGTGGTCCGCCGTTATAACAACACGCGCGCCCGGGGCGTCGGTGCACACGCGACGCGCCAATGCGGCAAGTTCCTCCACGGCGTCCGCACAGGCACCGAAGACGTCGTCCTGCGTAGCGGCCTTCTCGCCCGTGGCATCGATCTTGTTGTGATAGAGGTAGACGAGTTTTGAGTCCTTGAGCAGCGTCTTGCGTTCGGTTCCCGTCATGTTGAGGTATGTGCTCGAGCGTAAAGCGCGGGCCGTGGGCTCAACGTGGGCAAGCACGGCCTCGCGCTGCGGAGTCGTGGCAGTGGGCATGCCGTCAGCCAACACAAACGAGCCATCCGCTGCAAGCTCAAGCGCTTGGTGTGGCAGCAGCGCGGGCATGCCCACCTCAGTAATGGAGGGAAAGACCGCCTGCATGCTAGAGACCTTGACGTTGCCTCCGCGCTCGCGCTCGAGCAGCGCCGCAACGTCGCGGGCCACCTCATAGCGCAACGCGTCGCTCACGATAACGACCGTCGTTTTGGCAGAGCCCACAAAGGTGGGCAGCACATGCCAGTAGAACTCATCCTGCCGTGCAGGGCCATCGATGTAGCCGCAATCGGTCCACTCCCCTTGCGCAGCGGCTGCCCAGCAGGCATTGGCATCCGCCAAGAACCAGTTGCTGTAGAGATTCTCCGCCCAGTCCGCCACAGCGCGGGTGGGCTCCTCGAGCACATCGCACTCAACGGAGCGCGTCCGCAGATACGCGGTGCACATATGGCGATAGGCAACGTCCATGGCATACCAATCGGACGTGTAGGCATCCCACACCTGCTGGGGTTGTGCCAGATGGAACCCGCCCGCGTGCGTCTGCCTAAAAGAGCACATATGGGCCACAGCAGCAAGCAGGTCAAAGTAGCTCTCAACGCGACGGTACCAGCTTAGGTCACAACGGCGCGCAGCAAATGCGCGCGCATCCTCAACACGGTCCGCACCCTGGGCAAACGAGCTGAACAACTGCGAGAGTACAGCCTCGTTGACGCACGGGAACACGTCAAGCGAGGCCAACGCATCGATTGGCAGGGTCTCGAACCGCGCAAAGAGCCCACGGGCATCCTCTACCAAACGGCAGATCTCAAATAGGTCCTCGCTCGACGCCTGGGTATCGGCGGTCTGGTCCCACGTACGCACCGCCTCAAGGCAATAGGGGCCGTAGGCGGGAGCCACATAGCTTTCGAGCCCCTTGAGCGCCCCCTCGGGAAGCGCAGTTGATGCCGCCGTAAGGAACACATGGGATGCAAACATAAGCAGCGAGTCACGCTCGTACAGCGGTCCATCAAACCCATAGCAGCGCAGCATAAAGGCAGAGAGAACATCGCGCACGCTGTACTTATCCACCAGCGCGGCCAGCGCCTCGGGGCCCTCGTGCAGCAGTGTGGTCATGCAGCCGCGCAGCACAAACGCGGGCCGCGCGTCGCCCGGCTCCTTGCCGCCAAAGATAATCGTAAGGATTCCAAGCTCGATATCGGATGCGCCCGAGACATGCGGAACACACGCGGCAAACTTAGCACAGCGGGTCTTGGCATCAAAGAATGTCTTGTGCTCGCGCAGGCTCTCGCGCACGGCGTCGATATTCTCGATGCCCAGCTGATCGGCCAAAAGTGAAAGATAGTCAGCCTGGAACTGATCGGCATACAGCTCAACATCGGCAAGCCAATCACCCTCAAGCCTGCCGCGCGGGCAACGGCGATACAGCAAGATATCGCTCGCAAGGTCATCGCGGTTGATGAGCTTCTTGACGGCAAACATACGGCCCTCGCAGGCCTCAACAAAGCGCACCGGGCGCTCAAAGTCACCGTGAGCAGGCATTACGCCGGCATCGGCCCCTACGCCGTCGAAACCCTCGGCGGCCAATCGCTCAAACTCAGGAGCAAACTCGCCGTCCGCATCGTGCCAAACCACCACACGGCGCGGCGCGCATGAGGACAACGGCTGCAAAAATCGCAGCTTGAGCTGTTCTTCTACATCGATCTTGGGCATGAATATCCTTACCGTATCTGCAGTTACTTAATCTTCGCCAGCACAACCTGAAACTTGGCGTAGTTGACCTTGACGCCGTCATCCAGGTCGATCTTAATCATCTGGTCTGCCAAGTGGTGCAGTTTCTCCTCGTAGGCAATGGTCTCTTTGAGCTGGTCGTTGAGCTTTTTGATGCGCTTATCCAAGCGCACGCGCTCGCCGCGCTCGGCACTGACAAGGGCATCGTTGGCATACCCGATCTGGGCACGGTAGCGCTCCTGCTGCTCATGCACATAGTCGGTGCGGATGCGAGCCAACAGGTCAGGCTGGTAGCGATGCATGTAAACAAGGCACTTGAAGCCGTTCTTCTTGCCGCTGTCGAACAGCCAGTAGATGGGGCGCTTCTTATAGGTCTGGCAGTGGTCCTTAAAGAAGTCCTTCAAAAAGTAGGTGCGGATGACCTCGCGCGAGGTGCCCTTGCCGCCGAGCGCCTCGGCAATAAAGGCCAGGTTCTGTTCGAGTGTCTCCTCGCCGTACACGGTGCGCACAAAGTCGATAAAGTAACGCACGATGTCGTCGTCAAAGTACTCGTCGTCGGTGATGGGCAGCACGTTGTCGGCATCGGGCATAAAGGTCACATGGGCGGGATCGGGCATCTTGGCCAGATAGTCGTCGACCGTGGTGCCCTGATCGGCCAGGACCAGGCCATCCACATCCAGCGAATAGCGGCCAAACATGCAGCCCACGGCATAGCTTAGGAGGGAGGTGATCTCATCGCGCTTAGTGCACACGTATTTGTTGCCCTTATAGCTCTCGGGGATCTCATCGGCGGTATCAAAGATGCGCGCCACCGAAACGTACTTATCCTCGACCTCGATGGGCACCTCCCCCTCCATGTTGTAGATCTTGGCAAAGATTCGGTTGAGCTCTTCCTCGTTAGCGCGAAGCTGCTCAAAGCGAGCATTGACCTCGGCCTTGCGAGCCTCGTATTTATCGGCCAAAAGCGTTGTCATTGTGCCGCCTTCCGTTTCCCATGGTCTTTCAATTAATCGGTCGCCGTGAAGGAATCAGGCTCGAAGCTCAGCCCCATGCACCGCGCGATGCCGGTGCATCTCTCGCTCGAAAGCAGCTGATTCGTCTTAGTTGCGCGATATGAAATCGCTCGCCTATCCAATGGAAGCTTGCAAATCGACTTCATGCCACACGTATTTGCCAAACACTCCCGATGCTGGACTAAACTCAAATGCGCATTCTCGAGATTCGCTCCCTTCCGAAATTACAAGGAGCAATCGAGAGCCCCCCAACAGATGGTGAGCGGCCCCACAGCGACAAATCGCATGGTAATCTTGCGAACCGACTGTCTTCTCGGTAATCAAAAATGAAAGCGTTGCTAAACCAGACGGATCAAAATAAGGGGTACCATGAGCAGAAACGTTGCACATGTGCGGCTCCCCACACATTATTAAATCGAGCTGCAAAACCGCATCCGTTATCGCAAAGTCCTCTGACTTTTCCTGCTCAACGCACTTCAGCTCAATGCATATTTCTCTGGTCTCACCACGGAGAAAACGATCGACCGCCTGTAGGTCGTAATTTTGAGGTTCATAAATACAACAATCAGACATGGTTATTACCTTTCGAAACTACAGCGTCCTTGCGGAAGCAGCTTATCTTTGGATAATTTGATTTATTGCACTTCCGGCAATAATACCCACGGCATCGACAGTCCACTTCAGTGCCGTAGGCGTCTCATTTATAGCCTTGTCATTCTGACCGCGGCCAATCAAAGCAAGGCCCTTTTTCGTTATTTGTAAGCCAACACCTTCTTGTGAAAACGCCAAATAATCGGCGTCTTTCAACGATTGAATGCACCCAGCGATATCGACTGCCGGAATACCCCAAGCAGAAACGTCGATTTCGGAAATACGCTCGTTTTCAAGCTCGATTATCTGCCACAGCAGCTCCCTTATGATGCATGCATCTATGGGACGCTTCGCATCACAGGGGATGATCCACCTGAACGGGAAGGAGGTTTCTTTTACCGCACCAGAAATCAAATCAGCTCTACACCAGGCGGAAACATCTCGTTTATCGGCGTTCCACTTTTCAGCACACTCCGCTGTAGTTCGTTTCGTCTCTTCGACAAGTTTGTAGGATTTAGCCACAATGCTCACCTACAACAGCGGATGACGTTTGAAATCCCAAGAGGTTTCAAACGAGTCCCAATCATTTTTTGATAAACGAATGTTATTGTGAACGTCGGACGCAATATGATCTCTAATGTGCCCCGGTGACAGATGAGCAAGAAGGGGGAGCTTCCCGACGTCGCCAACCTGTGTATTCATAGTTGGAGACAGAAAAGCAAGCATTCTTGATGCAACTATAGAATTACAGAACCCAAGCGTCTCCCAAATATCCTCAGAGGATGGGAAGGCACTCATTCCCTTGATGTCATATAGCCCAACGCCAGGCCTGAACCTGAAGTGAGTACGCGAGCTGGTAATGTCTGTCCAGGTCATGCAATCTCTGAACCTATACGCATCAGGCAGAAGACTAAAGCAGCGCTTTTCCCCAGGCTCCAGCATGGAGATTAAGTCGCCGTTGCCTTTCCAAAGAACGACGTAGTCGAGATTCCCGTACCATTTACGAAAATAACCACCTTTGTTATAGGGCGCCCAGCTTGCATGGGACGCATCAAACTCTTCTTGATTGCGACTACTTAAAGACTCTTTATCATTGGAAGGTTCCCACCAATACCTCAGGAAGCGATCGTTGTTTCCCGTCTGCATGCCAACTCGAGGTTTTGCCACTTCCTTAAAACTTGCCCCTCTCATGAACGCCCCCAGCATAGCGTCGGTGGCCCAGTAGGCTAAGGGGGTGCCGGGGATTTGCTTGAAGGTGTCGGCGTTGCGGCGGTAGAACCATCCGCAGTCGGGATTTTGGATGGCCTCGACCAGTTTGAGCCTCTTGGCCTCAGAGCCGTTGATATCAACAAGGCGCACATAGGCGCCCTCGGCGTCCGAATGCTGGTTGTAGATCACGTCAGCTGTAACGTTGACGACCTCGCCGCCGATAGCATCAAACGCGCGAGGTCCCAGATGGGCCATGGAAACGATTGTCTTGTTGTCGATAACCTTGGCGCGCATCTTCTCAAAGCTGCCCAGGAACATCCAGCTCTGCATGGTAACCATTGCGGCATAGCCCTTATCTTCGACAAGGTTAAAACCGCGCTCGATAAAGCACGTGCAGAGGTCGCTCTTCACGTCGGGATAGTTCTTCTTGACCCACTTGGACATGAAGGGGTTAAAGCTGCTGCTGCCCATATACGGAGGATTCGCAACGGTGCAGGTAAAACGACGGGACAGCTTCTCGCAGATGGCGGCAGCGCTTTCGAGCTTAGTTTTGGCCGTAGCGGCAAAAAGGTCATCGGAACAACTCGCGGCGGCAGCCTTGAGATCGTCGATCTCGTCCTCTGAGGGATTGAGCAGCGAACCGATCTCGCCCAAATGGCTCAATTCCTCGGCGAGCTTCTTGTTACCCGGCAGCTCGTCCTCCCCTAGCGGGATGCTCGAGAGCACGGTAACGTCGGCGCGAACGCCACGCCTAAAGAAGTGACGATCGTGCTCGCGGGCGCACATGGCAAGCGCCAGCTCCGCGATCTGTGCCGCGCGGGAATCGATTTCCATACCTGCAAGGTTTTTAGTAAGAATGAGCTCGGGAATCTCGCGCTCACGATAGCCGCGCTCCTCGTACATATGGAAGAGCAGTTCAAACGCATAGACCAGGATATGGCCCGAGCCACATGCGGGGTCGCAGAGGGTTATCTCCTCGGGACTCGAGATGCGGATGAAGTCCTCGTGCTCAGCATCGGGCTCGATGTAATACTCCATGCGCTCGCGCAGCGAACTCCCCGGATTGTTGAGCATCCACAGACGGCCGAGCGAGTTCTCGACCATATAGCGCACGATCCACTCGGGGGTGAAGAGCTGCGTGGCGGGCGCGATGTCCGCCGCCGCTGCCTTGCGCTTAGACTTGAAGAACTCGTCTTTAACGTCAGCGTTGTAGTATTGATACATCCAGCCCAGAACGGTCACGCCCTCGCGCCAGTCCTCGTCAGCGAGGACTGCGTTGAGCTTGCCCACCACGCCGTCGGACATCATGAGGCCCTGGGGCAACAGCAGCTCCATGGCTCCGCCCACGCGTTCAAAGACGCCCGGCAGGCAATCGGCAAGCTCCTCGCACTGAGCAACAAACAGGTAGCGCCACAACGGTTCATCCAAGCCCGCCATCTTGAGCTCGGCTATGCGATCGGTATCGGCCGTCGTTATTTCCACGTCCAGTGCGTTCTCCACGGCCTCGCTGCCATGGCTGCCGTCCGCACGACTCAGCATGCGCATACGGCTGGGAAGCCATCCGCGTGCATCCATAAAGCGAATGGCCACGATGCGGTTGAACCAGGTGTATGCCGCACGATCGCGGAGCGCCTCGTGACCCACCTCTGCCTGCATGCGCAGCAGTTCATCGCGTTGCTCAACCTCAGCCGGACTTAGAGGCAGGCTGTTGACGGTCTCGGACCCAGCGGGCGCAGGTGCAGGTTCGGTGATGCCGTAGCGCACCATCTGCGCCTCCACGCCTTTGATGAGCTCCGTGCGGGCCCAAGTGCAGAAGCTCTTAAGAGCAGAATCGTTCATGGTTGATGAGCCTTTCTAAACGCCATAAGCCACCGGTGCGCGCTTTGGCGCCAGTGGCTCTGCGGGTTAGTTGATACGAATCTCGTCGTTTGCAGCGAGTGCTTGCATAAGGCGGGAGCGCAAGTCGTCCACATAGCGCTCCACGTCCTCTGCGGACAAGAGACGACTCGGCTTGACCAGATCGGCGCGGCGCAAGGCCTTGATCTTGCGCTGGGGCACGGGCGCAGGCACAGGCGCTGACGACGCAGCACCCTTGTTGGAGATCTTCTTGACCACCTCACCCGTACTCGTGACCTCGGTGGTGCGGCGCTCGTTGTCCATACGCATGCGGGCCTCATCCACGGCGTCGTACATCCCGTTGGTTGCCGCGCTGAGCCAATTGCCCCAGTTAGTCGCGGCAACGCTCAGCTCATTAAGGCTTTGAGCACTGTGGGCACGGTTTTTGAATGACTCGTATTTGGCACCGGCGTCCGCTATGGCATCCTTGGCCTGTTTGACAAAGCCCTTTTGGCTCTCAGCCTGCGCCTGCAAGTCTTGCAGATCGCTCTCGATGCGATGCAAAAACTCATTGCGGCGAATGCCCAGCAGCTTCTTCATGTCGTCCTCGACGGGATCCATAAGCGGTTGCAGGTCTTTAATGCGGCCGTAAGGCTTGGGATCTTTGAGGATCTCTCGCACCTTTGCCACGTTCTCCACCGCGCTGGGAATGTCATCAGAGGCATACTCAATACCCTCGGTGCGGCTCAAGAAATCCCTGGCGTGGTCAAACGCTGTTCGTTGATTGGACTCGAAGAACTCAACCACCTTGTCAAATTCTTCCTTGGCATCGAGCAAACGCTCCTCATGCTTGGTGAACGTGGTCAAGAACGCCTCGGCCTCGTTCTGGTCCTTAAGGACGTCGGCCACCTCCGAGCGCATCTTCTCGCACTCGTCCTCACCGGGATACGGGTAGGCCGGCTTGATGCCCGTGTAGTAGTCGCGTGCCATGGCGAGGCACGCCTCGCGCAAGCCCTCAAGGCGCTCTTTGAGCTCGGCCACGAGCTTATCCTCGTTGGAGGGCACGGTCTTGAGATCAAACAGGTCACACATGAGTTCGCCCGTGGCGCGCAGCAACCGGTCGCTCATGCGCATGCGCAAGCGCACCTGGGCCTTATCGGCATCCTTGCGCAGGAGCGCCACCATGCGACTGTCGTTAGCTTGAACCGTCTGACCGCCAAACAGCACCTGCGCGCGCTGCTCCACCACAAGCTGCGCCACCACATTTGCGATGTCGACCTCGCGCCAGCCAAAGGGCCTTTGCTGGTACTGGCGCTGGATATCGCCCATAGCGGTATCCAGGTGGCGCTGGTGCTGCACTTTGAGGTAGTCCTCGACCTCTTTGAGCGCACGCGTGTTACCTGCATCCATGCCAGCGAGCCCCACTTGAACGTTGCCCACCAGAGTAGAACGAATATCGGAATCGCTCGTGACCGGCGCGCCGATATAGTCGGCCTTTTCAAAGACCACATCGCACAGCTGCGCCAGCACCTGCTCAAAGACCTGAGCGGGTTTGGCAGCACGGATCTCAATCATGCGCCCGTTGACGGCGCATCGTGCATGGAGCACCGCCTCAGCCAAAAGGGCGTCAGCCTCTTTCTCGTTAAAGTCCTTCTCGCGCATTTTGGCCTCGACAATCTGGCGGGTACTCGGCGGTAGCTCCTGCAGATTGCGCGTCTGGGCGTACATGCGAATCTTAGCGGCGTTGACGAGTGGAGCCCAATAATCCACCTCGTCGCTCAAGGCCACGATGGCCTTATCCACGGATTTCAATGCCAGCTCGGCATCGTCCGAACGGCCCAGATCGCTGGCCATGGTCACCACGGAAAGTTCCATGCCGCCCATGCTGGTACCGTGGATTGATCCGTCCACATAGCGGTCAAACGGAAAGTCGTTGGCCCCGCGGTTGAGTTTGCGCGCAGTGTAGATGCTTTCGAACAGGCGCTTCTTGATGTACTCAATCACCTTCGCGTTGTCGATCGGGGTGCGTGCGATCTCCTGCGCTATCTCCTGCTCCTCGTCGGTGAGGAAGCTATAGGTATCGCCCTGGCGTGCCACGTAGCTCTCGCGCTCCAAGCGGGCCAGAGATTCCTTGACGCGGTCCTTAAGGGCGCGCTTGTCCACGTCCAGGCTATCAATCATAAGGATGGAGATGTTCTCGACCGTGGCCTTGACATAGCCGATGTAGCGGATCAAGTACAGGAGCTTAAGCACCCGGACATCGTAGCTCTCAAGACCCTCTGCGTTTTCAGCCGCGCGCTCCGCACAGACGACGACCTGAATGATGCCGTGCTCCAAATCCTTGGAGATTGTGTCGAAGAAGCGCCAGAACGGCACGAGTGCACCAGTCTGGTCATGCTGAATGGCCTGAGCGCTCTCCTGAAACGCGCTCAGCATGGAGCGCTCGCCCGTGGACATGTGCTTGGCCTTAACACCGTGCTTGCGTACCTCGGTCATCACGTCGGGCAGAAGCTTAAACTGGTAGCCCACAAACGGGTAGCTGGCCACAAAATCCTTGGAGTTGGAGAAGCCGGCAAGGTCGGAGCGCGAGCCACCCTCAAAGGTAAAGTTGTTTTTGAGGACGGCGGCGTCTTGCTCGTAGACCTGTGCAAGCATATCGGCCGCCGGCGCGGTCTTCTCGAGCACACGGCGCTGGATGACCTCGTCCACGCTGGAGCTGGAGAGCGAAAGGCGGGTATTGAAGCGGCCTTGGATCTTTGAAAAGTCGTTGCCCACGGGCAGGCTCAGGTTGTCGATGGCCTCCTGGCTCGTAACCATCACCCACACGCGGCCACCGCAGGCGGCACCCAGCTCCTCGACGATGGTCTGAAGACTCAACATAAGGCTTGGATCCCGGTCGTTTGTAATAAACTGACCCACCTCGTCGACCATAAAGAGCAAACGGTAGTTGCCGCCGTGGGCCGCTGCCTGAGCGTCTACGTAGTCCTTGACCTTTTTGGCAAAGACATCGGGGGCCAAAACCTCGTCCTCAGAACCCTCAAGCCAGTTCCATGCGGCCTTTTCGCTCATGCCGAGCACGCTCTGCAGCACCTCGACTACGTCGTCCTCAAAGTAGCTGTAGGTGTCGCGGGTCTGGAGCCAGGACTCGCCGTTGACGCGCTCAAAGGCCTCGCGGAACTCCTGGGTCTTGCCCAGGGAATCGATGTGGTCCTCGAGCTTTGCAAGCTTTAGGTCCTCGCCGTAGAAGCCGCGCGCCTCGTAGAACATGCGCTCAAAGCCGCGAAGCAGCGCCGTGGGAGCCGTATCGCCCTGTTTCCACTGGCCCGCCTTGCTATCGATGTTAAAGAGGATGGCCTGCGTGGACACCGAGCAGGCGCGCTCCATGGCAGCCTCGACCATGGGGTCGACGATCTTGCCATCAAAGTAGCGGATGGCGCTCTTGCCGCCGATCTGGCGATTCTCGAGCAGGTAGCTCAGCATCTTGAGGAAGTGCGATTTACCGGAACCGAAGAAACCACTGATCCACACGCCGATCTTGTCGGTGCGCACATCGATGGCATCGCCGTAGGCCTTGAAGAACGTGGCAAAATGCCTCTGCAACTCGCGCGTCACCACGTACTCGTCAAGCTCCTGGCGGATGGACCCATCTTTTGAATCCTGGACCTTGACCACGCCGTTGATGGAGCGGTTGATGTCTTTAGCAAAGAGGTCGCGAATGATCGTGTTGTCCATGGGTGCTCCTTTGGGTTTGGGAACGTTATGGCAAAGGATTGTTACCGGCGGCAGGGACTTGCCTGCGGGGAGCCGTGCTTACGAGATATCGATGGCGCGGTAGTAGTTGTCGGCCGGCAGACGGTTAAAGAGCTGGAAAGAAGAGCCGTTGAAACTGCCCGGATAGGCGGCGACCACAGGCACCTCATCAAAATCCGCAAGCATGCAGTGGAGAAGCGTGTGTATGCGAAAGAACGGGAAAACCTCGCCCGCGCCGGTGAGGAGAACGACGTCTCCAGGCGCGTGCGGCTCGGTCTGCTCATGGATGTACGCGGCGACTTTCTCGGGCGAGGCGAACTTGGCCACGTCCTCGAGCACGCGCTGGGTACCGCGGCGCTCCTCTTGGTGCGGGATAGCCTTGAGGACACGGCGTTTTTCGAGAATTGCCAGCACGGCGTCGTAAAGGTTCACGACCTTGAGCGTGCACGGAAGCTTGTCGGCCTCGGCATCGCGTGAAAGGGTGTCAAATAATGCACGCGCCTCAAACTCCAGCGCGGGGTCATAGCAAAAGGTGTGGAAGCCAATCTCATTGCCTATGCCCTTGTTGGCCAAAAAGTCCTCGCTGCACAGGCACTCGCGCAGAAGCTGCGCACGGCGCTCAAATTCCTGACAGGCGCGCTCGGAGCGGACATGCGCCGCCACGACGCTCTTGCGGGAATGGATGCCGATATTGGTGGTGAGATCGGTCGCCGGGGTGATAACAGGGTCGACGGCGCTTTTGACGGGAGCCACGCTACATCACCGCCCTGCCGGTAAGGGCCGCGATAAGCGACTGCTCGCCCAGCTGAACCAAGGCTCGCTCGACATCGGAATCGAGGAAGAGCGGTGACAGGCGCTCGGACTCCGGGCTCTGGCCCTCGCCGATAAGGCCGGCATGGCGGAGCGTCTGGCGGAGCGAGCCCTTAATGCGCTTGACCGTGGCCTCAGTCCAGCGGGCCGCGTCCGGATACTCCGTGGTAAAGCGTGTCATAAAGGCGTTGAGGTCAACCGCCGTAAAGGCATAATCGAAGTTTTGTAGGCGCTCCCCTACCTCGACGAGCACGAGCTCGCGCACGATATCGTAGCGGCAGATCATGCTGTAGAAGATGGCCTGGTCCGCCTGCGTGGGAGTGCCGGATGCCATGAGCCTGGTTAGGGATGTCGCAGCCTCGACGGCGGTTTTGGGGTCGATGCCGCGCGCGGCGCATACGGCGTCCGTGGGCACCATGGCGTCAAGGCGGCGAAGGCACACGGTTGCGCGGTTGGCGACCATGCGCTCCGTGGGATATTGAAAGAGGTTCTCGCTCTTTACGCGTACAATGACCTGCTCGTCGCTTGCGCCCTGCATACGAAGGGCAGCGACGATGCGCATCTCATGCGGGAGGAATTGCTCGCGGGTGAGCACCCCCATTACAGTCTGAAGTGGGCCACCGATAAATTTCGATGGCGAGCATTCGGCGC
>UQTD01000046.1 GCA_900543845.1 uncultured Collinsella sp. | reverse complement strand
GCCGAGTTTCCCACTGAGCGACTCTGCTTGCAGCCGGAGCGAAGGGGGAAACTCGGCCCCCTCCGTCCCGGCCGGACAGGTCACACTACACCGTGTACTGCGGCAGGTCCTGCAGGGCGATGACGTCCATGCCCATGTCGTTGGCGCTGCCGTGACCCTGCTGGTCCTCGCGCACGGCCTCGATGGCACTCACGTACGTGTTGGCCGCAGACATCGCCGTCACGCAGGTCACGCCGCGGCGCACCGCCTCGGTACGCAACAGATAGCCGTCGCCACGCGAACCCGGGCCGTACGGCGTGTTGATGATTACCGCAATCTTGCCATCGGCGATCAGGTCACCGATGTTGGGACGCTCGCCGTCGTGCGGGCCGCTAATCTTCTCCACGACCTCGCAGGTCACGTTGCCGCCGCGCAGCACGCGCGCCGTGCCCTCGGTGGAGCAGATATCAAAGCCCAGGTAGCGCAGGATACGCGCGACCGAAAGGATGTGGCGCTTGTCACGGTCGCACACGCTGATGAACACCTTGCCGGCGCTCGGGTCGGGCAGCTTGTAGTCAATCGCCAGCTGCGTCTTGGCGTATGCCTCGGGATAGCTCTTGGCGATACCCATGACCTCGCCCGTCGACTTCATCTCGGGCCCCAGGATAACGTCGGCACCGGGGAAACGACCCCAGGGCATAACGGCTTCCTTCATGCAGAACCAGTCCAGCTGACGCTCGTCGCTCGGCAGGCCCAGGCTCGCGATGGAATCGCCCGCCATGATACGCGCCGCGCACTTGGCCAGCGGTACGCCGGTGGCCTTGGAGATGAACGGCACGGTACGGCTGGCACGCGGGTTGGCCTCGATCACGTAGACGGTCTCGCCCTTGATGGCATACTGCACGTTGACCAGGCCGCGTACGCCCAGCGCCATCGCGATGCGGCGTGTGGTCTCGCGAAGCTTTGCCTGCAGGCTCTCGCTAAAGCTGAACGGCGGGATGCAGGTCGCAGAGTCGCCGGAGTGAATACCGGCCTCCTCGATATGCTCCAGAATGCCGCCGATGTAGACCTCTTCGCCATCGCACAGGGCGTCGACATCGGACTCGATCGCGCCCTCCAGGAAGCGATCGAGGTACACCGGGTAGTCGGGGCTAATGCGCGCAGCCTCGGCCATGTAATCGCGCAGATGCTCGGCATCGTAGGCGATCATCATGCCGCGGCCGCCCAGCACGTAGCTCGGACGCACCAGCAGCGGGTAGCCGATGTGTGCGGCAACGGCCTCGGCCTCCTCAAACGAGGTGGCCTGGCCCGCCGGCGGATACATGATGCCCAGCTTGTCGAGCAGGGCGGCAAAGCGCTCGCGGTCCTCGGCAAAGTCGATGGCATCGGGCTTGGTGCCCATGATGTTCACGCCGCTCTCCTCGAGCATGCGCGCCAGCTTAAGCGGGGTCTGGCCGCCGAGCGTCACCACGACGCCGTCGGGGCGCTCAACATCGATAACGTCCATGACGTCCTCGTAGGTGAGCGGCTCAAAGTACAGGCGGTCGGACGTGTCATAGTCGGTCGAGACGGTCTCGGGATTGCAGTTGACCATGATGGTCTCGAAGCCGCGGGCCGCCAGCGCGTAGCTCGCGTGCACGCAGCAGTAATCGAACTCGATGCCCTGGCCGATACGGTTGGGGCCGGCGCCCAGGATCATCGCCTTGGGCTTGTCCGCCGGCGTGGTCTCGTCGGGAGCCACGCACTTCTTGGCATCCGGGCTCGTGCGGTAGATGTTCTCGTACGTCTTGTAGTGGTACTCCGTGGCGCTCGAGAACTCCGCAGCGCAGGTATCGACCGTCTTCATGCTGGGAACCACGCCCAGACCCTTGCGATAGGCGCGCACAAAGCGCTCGTCCGAGCCGGTCAGCGCGGCGATCTCGGCGTCGCTCGTACCGTACTGCTTGAGCAGGCGCATCGCGTCGGCGTCGATATCCTCCACACGCAGGCCGCGGATGCTCTCCTGGACCTGCACCATGTCGTTGATACGGTTGAGGTACCACGGATCGATACCGCAGATGGCATGGATGCGGGCGATGTCCCAGCCACGGCGCAGAGCCTCGACCACAAAGAAGATGCGATGCTCGGTCGGAGTTGCCACGGCCTGAGCGAGCTCGTCGTCGCTCAGCTTATCGGCACCCTCTTTGCCACCGGCGCAAATGCCCTGGTGGCCGTCCTCCAGCGAGCGCATAGCTTTGCCAAAGGCCTCCTCAAAGGTGCGGCCGATTGCCATGATCTCGCCCACGGCCTTCATGCGCGTGGTGAGCGTGGGGTCGGTGCCCTTGAACTTCTCGAAGGCAAAGCGCGGCACCTTGACCACACAGTAATCGATCGTGGGCTCAAAGCAAGCGGGCGTTGCCTTGGTGATATCGTTGACGATCTCGTCGAGCGTATAGCCCACGGCCAGGCGCGCGGCGGCCTTAGCGATGGGGAAACCCGTGGCCTTGGAGGCCAGCGCGGACGAGCGGCTCACGCGCGGGTTCATCTCGATGACGATCAGGCGGCCGGTGCTGGGGTTCACGGCAAACTGCACGTTGGAGCCACCGGTCTCGACGCCGATCTTCTCCAGAATGGCGAGCGAGGCCACGCGCATGCGCTGATACTCAAGGTCGGAGAGCGTCTGCGCCGGCGCCACGGTGATGGAGTCGCCGGTATGCACGCCCATGGGGTCGAGATTCTCGATGGAGCACACGATGATGCCGTTGCCGGCGTGGTCACGCATGACCTCCATCTCATACTCTTTCCAGCCCTCGATGGACTCCTCGACCAGCACCTCGTGGGCGGGCGAGAGCTCCAAGCCCTGACTCACGATGGAGACGAGCTCCTCGTGGGTATGCGCGATGCCGCCACCGGCACCGCCCAAGGTAAAGCTCGGACGCAGCACGCAGGGATAGCCCACGCGCTCGGCGATAGCCTCGGCGTCGGCCACGCTATAGGCATAGCCCGAGCGCGCGACCTCCAGGCCAATCTCGGCCATGGCCTCGTTAAAGAGCTTGCGGTCTTCGCCGCGCTCGATAGCGGCCAGGTCGCAGCCGATCATCTCGACGCCGTACTTGTCGAGCGTGCCGTCCTTTGCCAGCTCGACGGCGGCGTTCAGACCGGTCTGGCCGCCCAGCGTGGGCAGCAGCGCGTCCGGACGTTCCTTCTTGATCACGCGCTCAATGAACTCGGCGGTGATAGGCTCAACATAGGTGCGGTCGGCAAGACCCGGGTCGGTCATGATGGTTGCCGGATTGGAGTTGACTAGGATGACCTCAAAGCCATCCTCCTTGAGCACCTTGCAGGCCTGGGCGCCGGAGTAGTCGAACTCACAGGCCTGGCCAATAACGATGGGGCCCGAACCAATGACGAGGATGCGCTTGATGTCAGTACGTTTCGGCATGTTAGTTCTCCTCGGTCTCGGTCGCGGCGGTCTCGGCGAAATTCCAGCCCTGCAGACGGTCCTTCGCGGTGTCGATGTCCAGGTAGTTCTCCTCGCCGTCCATGAGTCGCGTAAAGGCGGTAAAGAGGTAGTGGGCATCGGTGGGGCCGGGCGAGGCCTCGGGGTGGTACTGGACCGAGAAGCACGGGGCGTCGAGCAGCTGGATGCCCTCGGCGGTGCCGTCGTTGAGGTTCACGTGCGTCAGGCGAATGCGGCCGAAGCGCTCGTTCATCACGACCGGTGCGATACCGCGACGCACCCAGGCGCGCAGGTCGCCGTCGGCCGCATGCTCGGTCTCGCCGCCGGAAAGCTCCGGGATCAGTTTGCCCAGGCTGGGGAACAGCAGGCCAAAGCCATGGTTTTGCGCGGTGATCTCCACGCGACGGCTCACCAGGTTCATAACCGGCTGGTTACCGCCACGGTGACCGAATTTAAGCTTTTCCATTTGGGCGCCGCACGCCAAGCTGATCATCTGGTGACCAAGGCAAATGCCAAAGACCGGCACCTTACCGATCAGCTGCTGCACCTGCTCGTAGGTCTCCACCACGGCATCGGGGTCGCCGGGGCCGTTGGATAAAAAGACACCGTCGGGATTCATGTCGAGGACCTGCTGGGCGGGCGTATCCCACGGCACGACAGTAAGGTCACAGCCGGCGCGGACCAGGCCCTCCAGAATGCCGCGCTTGACGCCGCAGTCGTAGGCGACCACTTTGTGGCGGGCGGGAGCGGCAGGGGCAAGCGCAAAGTCATGCGTAGCGGGCAGGTCGCTCGCGGCAAAAGCGTGGGGCTCAGGGCAACTCACGGTCTTGACCAGGTTCTCGCCCACCAGCGTCGGCGCTGCGGCCAGACGCTCGGCAAGCTTGACGACGTCAAAGATCTCAGTCGAGATAATGCCCATCTTGGAACCGTTGTCGCGCAGGTGGCGCACAAGAGCGCGGGTGTCGACACCCTCGATAGCGACGATGCCGTGGGCACGCAGGTACTCCGGCACGCTGACGGCCGAGCGCCAGTTGGAAGGCGTGGCGCACATGTCGCGGACGATCATGCCGCGCATGGCGGGAGCGCTCGCGGGGCGGGTAGCATCACCGGGGAAGGCCGACTGGACGTCGGTCTCGTCGATGCCGTAGTTACCGATCTGCGGATAGGTCATGGTTACGATTTGGCCGGCATAGCTCGGGTCGGTCATGACCTCAAAGTAGCCCTCAAGCGAGGTGTTGAAGCAGACCTCGCCGGTCGCAGTGCCCTCGGCACCACATGCACGGCCATAAAAAACGGTCCCATCCTCAAGGTACAGGATGCAGGGACCGCAGGTGCCCTTGCTGGTTTTGGCCAGCATGCGCTGGCAAAGCTCGCTGGGCGCGAAGGTGCGGGCAGCAGTGCCCGCAGTATGGTTGTTCGCCATAATTCTCCTTCCCGGTCTCTCCGGACCGGCTTAAAGGTTGGTAGTTAGGCCTTGCGGTATTTTAACCGCAAGTATGCGCCATGGCGTTAATTTCATCGAAATGTTTACGAAATGATAATTATGACTTTCTATGCATAATGATTTTTCTGGAACGGGGATTGAAAAATCAGTCTGCCATGTATGCAGTTGGCGACAAAGTCCCGCTCTCAGAATGATTATTTAATCCCCGTCCCAGAAAAATCATCCCGCGCGGGCACTTGGCTCACGCGGGATGATGGCGTCTTATTTATCCTGCTCCAGCAGATCGGACGGCGCGCGGTCGGGCTTGCCACCGCGGAAGATCTCGCGACCGTGCAGGCGATGTTCCAAGTCGCGCTCGGCCTTTTCCTCGTCAATCTTGGTCTGGCTTACCGCCGGGTCCTCAATCAGTGACGACACCGAGTTCACCTGCTTTTGGATGCGCTCGGCAATCGTGTCGTCCATGCTCACGATACGCATCTTCCAGTCGATGCTCGTGGCATTTGACGAGCTCTTGGTCCACACAAACGTCAGAATGGCGCTCTGATGGCCCCGTGCGGGAAACATGCCAAAGAAAGAGTCGTGCTGGATCTTGCTGTCCTCGTCGATATAGGCGTGCACGTTATACACCACGCGGTCGATCTTATCGTTGAGCAACGCGTTGGTCGCAAGTGCCGCAGCCTGAATCTGCCCGTTAGACAGCAGCTCGAGCTCGTTGGCAGACGACGTGTCCAACACCGTCACCTCTACCGTACCCGTGCGCTCGTCCGCCTCGTCGACACTAAAGTCGAGCGGGAACTGCGTAAAGCCGTTGCCCCACTCGAGTCCACCCTTGAGTGCTGTAGAAACGGTATCGACCGAAACGCTCTCGGACAGGTTGGCGGTGTTCAGGCGGCGCATCACGCCGTAGCCAATCTGCATGCCCACGATCAACACCAGAATGCCGATAACTACGGCCATGGCGGTCTTCGTAATGGTATGGCTCACCTGCGAGCCCGAAGGGTCATCCTCGGACAGCGGGTCGATCTGCTTTGTCTGGCTCGCGCGATCTTCGCTGCGAAGCTGCGCCAGCGCCGCCTTGTCGCCGCGCTTGGCCGCGGCCTCTTTTTCGCGCATGCGCTCGGTGCGCTTTTTGGCAAGCGTCGGATCCAAAACGCCGGATGCGTCGATCTCGGAGAATAACTCCGTCACTTCTTCCGGAGTCAAAGGGTTCTTCTCAGCCATATACTTCCTGTCATATCAATCAGTCGAGCTCGTGCGCACGCGCACCTTCGAACTGCATTCGATAGTAACGGGCATAGGTGCCGCCGCGGGCGAGAAGCTGCTCGTGCGTACCACGTTCCACAACGCGACCATGCTCGACGGTCGCAATCTCGTCGGCATGTTTAATGGTCGAGAGACGGTGGGCGATGATGATCGTGGTGCGACCGCGCGCCAGGCGCTCGAGCGACTCCTGCACCGCCTCCTCGCTCTCGTTATCCAAGGCGCTCGTCGCCTCGTCCAGGATCAGGATCTTGGGGTTCTTGAGAAACACGCGCGCAATGGCTACGCGCTGCTTCTGGCCGCCCGAAAGACGGCTGCCGCGCTCGCCCACGACCGTGTCGTAGCCCTGCGGCAGCGACTCAATGAAGGCATCGATATTGGCGCGGCGGGCGGCCTCGGCGACCTCTTCTGCCGTGGCGCCCGGCTTGCCGTAGGCGATGTTCTCGCCAATCGTACCGTCAAACAGATAGACATCCTGTTGCACCAGGCCAATGGCGCGGCGCAGGCTCTGCTGCGTCACGTCGCGCACGTCTTGGCCGTCGATGCTGACGGATCCAGCAGCCACGTCATAAAAGCGCGGCAGCAGCGAACACGTCGTGGACTTGCCACCGCCCGAGGGGCCAACCAGGGCAATGGTCTGTCCGGGCTTGATGGACAGATTCATATGGTCGATCACGGGACGAGCCTCTTCGCCTGCGCCGAGCTCAACGTCCTCGTAGCTAAAGCACACGTCGCGATATTCAACCGCGCCAGCCTTCACCTGCAGGTCCGTGGCATCCGGCTTATCCTGGATATCCGGAGCGGTCGAAAGCACCTCGTCCATGCGTTTAAAGCCGGCGATGGCCTTCTGATACGTTTCAGCCGAGTTCACAAGCGTCTCGAGCGGGGTGCAGAACAGCGAAATGTAGAGTGCAAAGGTCGCCATATCGACCGCCTGCAGCTGACCCTGGGCAACGAGCCAACCACCCAGCAGCACCACGATCACGTACAGCACGCCCGAGAGCAGGCCATACGTCGCTGTGTAGACGCCCATGGCGTGATACATATTCTCCTTGGACGAAAGATAGCGGTCGTTAGAGGCGCGGAACTTGGAGCGCTCAGCCTCCTCGTTCGCAAAACTCTTGACCACGCGCATGCCCGCCAGCGAATCCTGCAGCTGAGCATTAATACCGCTGATCTTTTTGCGGTTGTCGCTAAAGACCTCACGCATGCGCATGTTCTGCCAAAACATGATGACCGCAAACACCGCCGTCACCACGGCCATGGCAAGCGCCAGCACCGGGGCAATAGCAAAGAGGATCACAAACGAGCCGACGATCTCGATGCCGCAGATGATAATCCACTCGGGCACGTGGTGTGCCGCCTCGCAGATATCGAACAGGTCGTTGACCACGCGGCTCATCATGTCACCCGAGCTGTTGCGATCGAAATACGCAAAGCTAAAGCGCTCGTACTGATCGAACAGGTCCTCGCGCATCTTGGACTCCATGCGCGCGCCCATCACGTGGCCCCAGTAACTCACAAAGTAGCGACAGGCGCAACGGATGGCATACATCAGCACCAGGCCAACCGCGATCATACCGAGCGCCTGCATAATAGCAGCCTGACCCTGGGTAAAGAGCCCGCCAGTCAGATTGCGCAGGATAATGGGAAACGCCAAGTCAATGGCGGCAAGCACCAGGGCGCAAACAGTATCGGCAACAAAAAGCCCCATCTGGGGCTTGTAGTAAGAAAGAAACCTTTTCAGCATAATCACCTTACGCGGTTTTACCAAACCGCGTTTCGTCTCGACGCTGCAAGTGCTCCATTTGGACAATCTGGCCTTCAATCGTCGGTCGCGTATATCCATACGCTTCCCTCCTCTTTTAGGCCACCTTGTCTCAAATGGAGCACTTTCGCTGACTTACACAAACCTGCGGGATCATTCCCGCTCGTTAAAGTTCGGCCCCGCCTAGTCGGTGCGCGATGCTATCGCAGGCCAAGGCGCCCACGACGGTCTTGGCATCTTCGATCTTACCGTCGAGCACGGCGTCGATCAGCTCGTGCAGCGGCACCAGATCCACGTTGACGAACTCGTCATCATCGGGGTTGGGCGCATCAAACTCGAGCTTGGTGGCCAGATAGATGTGAATGATCTCGTCACAGAAGCCGCAGGACGTGACAATCGACGTCAAAAAGCGAATGCGACCGGCCCTAAAGCCCGTCTCCTCATGCAGCTCGCGCTTGGCGCAATCGAGCGGGTCCTCGCCTGGGTCGAGCTTGCCGGCGGGAATCTCGACCGTCACGCGGTCGATGGCGGTGCGGTACTGACGCACCAGTACGATCTTGCCGCTCTCGGTCAGTGCCACAACGGCCGCCGCACCCGGATGGCGAACGATATCGCGGGCGCTACGGTGACCGTTGGGCAGTTCAACCTCAAGACGGTGGACGTCGAGGATCTTACCCTTCCAGGCGCACTCCTCCGAAAGAATCTTCTCGTGCAGCTCGGCATCGTGCGGGTCGTCATCGCCCAGCACCAGCGCCGGCTCGTCAGCGACCTCGCCACCAGGCTCGCCCTCGGCGCGCCCATACATGCGGCTGTCCTCTTCGACGATCTGCGCGTCCACGAGCTCTTCGTTCTTCTCGTCCATCCGTCTCATCCCTCTCGGACTTTAGGCATCCCAGGCGTCGCGGCCACGCAGCGCGCGCAGGCCGATGTCGTGACGCAGGGTCTTGCCCTCAAAATCAATCTTCTCGCAGGCCTCGTAGGCAAGGTTGCGGGCGTTCTCAAATGTGTCGCCCAGCGCGGTCACGGCAAGCACACGACCGCCGTTGGTCACGAGCTGACCGTCCACCACGGCGGTGCCGGCATGGTACACGGTCACGTTCTCCATGGCCTCGGCGTCGGCGATGCCGGTGATGACTTTGCCCTTCTCGTAGCTGCCGGGATAGCCCGCGCTCGTCAGGACAACAGCCACGGCCCACTCGTCACGCCAGTCGAGCTCAATCTGATCAAGCTCGCAGTTGGCGCAGGCGAGCATAACCTCGACCAGGTCGTTCTTGAGGCGCGGCAGCACGACCTGCGTCTCGGGGTCGCCAAAGCGGGCGTTGAACTCCAGCACCTTGGGGCCGGCGGGGGTGAGCATAAAGCCGCCATACAGGCAGCCGCGGTAGTCGATGCCCTCGGCGGCGAGCTCGGCCACGGTCTGCTCCATGACCTTCACCATGGTGGCGTGCTCCTCGTCGGTCACGATAGGCACCGGGCTGTAGACGCCCATGCCACCGGTGTTGGGGCCCTTGTCGCCCTCGAGTGCACGCTTGTGATCCTGCGAGGTGGCCATAGGACGCACGGTCTTGCCGTCGGTAAAGGCCAGCAGCGAGCACTCGGGGCCAACCAGCATCTCCTCAATGACAACGGTGTTGCCGGCATCACCAAAGGCTCCGCCAAAGCATTCGCGCACGGCCTCTTCGGCCTGCTCGAGCTCAGTCGCCACGATAACGCCCTTGCCTGCGGCCAGGCCGTCTGCCTTCACGACCAGCGGGGCGCCCTGCTCGCGCACGTAGGCAAGAGCCGAAGCCTCGTCAGTGAACGAGCCGTAGGCGGCCGTCGGAATGCCGGCACGCTCCATGAGCTGCTTGGAGAACAGCTTGGAGCCCTCCATCTGAGCGCCCTCGGCACCCGGGCCAAAGCAGGGAATGCCCACCGCGCGCACGGCATCGGCAACGCCCGCCACGAGCGGAGCCTCGGGGCCAATCACCACGAGTCCGCATCCGTGGCTCTGCGCAAACGCCGCCACGGCCGCAGGATCGCAATCGTCGAGAACCACGTTCTCGCCGCAGCTCGCGGTGCCGCCGTTACCCGGCGCAATGTAGAGCTTGCCGGCGCGCGGTGATGCTGCGAGCTTTGCTGCCAGAGCATGCTCGCGGCCGCCGCTGCCCAACAACAGGATGTCGATGGTTTGAGTGTCCGCCTTCAAGGGTGCCTCCTCTATGGATGAACGGCCCGCTCCGCGCGAGCCCTTTGTAAGCAAATATACCCCTCGGCCGCCCGCTTGGGCTGCAAAGGGGTATATCGCAATAACCAAATAGTGCCGATTACTTCCAGAATCGGTTGATGATCTGCTCGCGACCGGCGCCGACGCCAATGAACGTCACGCGGGTGTGTGCCAGATCCTCGATAAATGCCACGTAGTCCTGAGCCTCCTGCGGCAGCTCCTCAAAGCTGCGGCAACCGGTGATGTCGCACTTCCAGCCAGGGAGCTCCTCGTAGATGGGCTTGGCGTGCTCAAAGCGCACCTGATGCTCGGGCACACTCGTGTAACGCTCGCCGTCGACGTCGTAGGCAACGCACACCTTGATGGTATCGAAGGCCGAAAGCACGTCGAGCTTGGTCATGGCGATATCGGTGAGGCCGTTGACACGCGAGGCGTAGTTGGCGATGGGGCCATCGAACCAACCGCAGCGACGGCGACGGCCGGTGGTCACGCCGTACTCATAGCCTTCCTCGGTCAGCGTATGGCCGGCCTCGGACTCATAGGAAAGCTCGGTGGGCATGGGGCCCGAACCGACGCGGGTGATATAGGCCTTCATGACGCCAAGCACGCGGTCGACATTCTTCATACCGACGCCGGAGCCGGTGATGGCGCCGCCGGCGGTGCAGTTGGAAGACGTCACGTACGGATAGGTGCCGTGGTCGATGTCGAGTAGCGTCGCCTGGGCGCCCTCGAACAGCAAATCCTTGCCCTCGTCGATCATGTTGTTGAGCAGCAGGCTCGTCTCGGTGATGTAGGGGCGCAGGCGCTCGGCCATGGGCAGGTACTCGTCGCAGATCTGGTCCACGGTGTAGGTGGGCAGGTGGTAGATGAGCTCGAGCTCGGGATTCACGCGGGCAAGAGCGGTCTCCAGCTTGTCGCGGAACAGCGCCTCGTCCAGCATGTCCTGCATGCGCAGGCCGATGCGGGCCATCTTGTCCTGGTAGCACGGACCGATGCCGCGCTTGGTGGTACCGATGTTCTTCTTGCCGAGCTTCTGCTCAAAAGCACCATCCAGATCGATGTGGTACGGCATGATGATGTGCGCGTTGCCACTGATCTTGAGGTTCTTGGTGGTGATACCGTCGGCCTCGAACATGTCGATCTCCTCAAGGACAACCTTGGGGTTGACGACGCAGCCGTTACCGATCACCGACATATGGTCGGAATACATGATGCCGGAGGGCACCTGGTGCAGGCCGTACTTCTTGCCGTTGACGACGATGGTGTGGCCGGCGTTATTACCGCCCGAATAGCGCACGACGGCATCGAAGTCGCCGGCGACCAGGTCGCAAATCTTACCCTTGCCCTCATCGCCCCACTGGGCACCGACCAAAACGGTTGACGGCATGTTTACTCCTTACATTCATGGACTGTCTACGCGCCACGCTGGCACGCAGAAGCACAAAACATTCCCAGTATACCCGTGCAACGGGCGCCTGTCCTACTCCTCGGTATGCGCCCCATCAAGCTCATAGAACTTGGTGGATGCCGGCAGGAACATCAGGTCGACGTCACCGATCGGGCCCGAACGGTTCTTGGCCACGACGATGCGCGTAACGCCCTCGTCGGGTCGATCGTCACGCGAGGCCTCGGCCTCATCAGCGGAGCGGTCCAAGAACATAACGATGTCGGCGTCCTGCTCGATGGAGCCCGATTCACGCAGGTCGGACAGCTGCGGGCGCTTGCCGGTACGGGACTCGACCTGACGCGACAGCTGCGACAGCGCGATCAAAGGAATCTTGAGCTCCTTGGCCATGATCTTTAAACCACGCGACATCTCGGAGACCTCGACGGTACGGCTCTCGGAGCGACGCCCCGGCGGAGGACTCACCAGCTGCAGGTAGTCCAGGATAATGATGGCCTTCTCCTTGTTGTGGAGCATGCGGCGGCTCTTGGCGCGAATCTCGGTCACCGTGGTGCCGGGCGTATCGTCAATCAGAATGTCGAGCTTAGACAAGGTCTGCGTGGCCTCGTTGATATTGGCCCACTGTTCGGGACTAATGCGGCCCGTACGGAAGTCGCTGATCGAAATCATGGCGTAGGCGCAAATCAGGCGCTGGGCAATTTCCTTGCCCGACATCTCCAGCGAAAAAAAGCCGACGGTATAGCCCGCGGCGGCGGCATTCAGCGCCAGGTTCAGAGCGAACGACGTCTTACCCACGGCAGGGCGGGCGCCGATAATGATGAGCTGGCCCTCGCGGAAACCCATAAGCATGCGGTCGAGCGACGGGAAGCCGGTGGGCACGCCCGCGGCCTGTCCACCGGCCTTACACACTTCCTCGGCCTCGTTATAAGCCTCGACCATAAACTCGGTCAGTGTCTTATAGCTCGACTTGACCTCGCGCGCCGTGACCTTGAGCAGTTTGCTCTCGGCCAGCTCCACGACCTCTTTGGTGTCGGTAGGGGCGTTATAGGCCAGCGCGTTGATCTCGTTGGTGGCACCGATCAGCTCGCGCAGCATCGAGTCGCGACGGACGATGGCGGCATGGTGCTGCCAGTTCACGAGCGACAGGGTCTGACCCATCAGCTCCAAAATGTAGGCCTCGCCGCCCACGGCATCAAGCTTGTTGATACTGCGCAGGTAATCGATCAGCGAGATAGAGTCGATGGGAATGCGGCTGTTATACATATCGACCATCGCGGTGTAGATGGTCTTATGAATGGGCCGGTAGAAGTCATCGGGCTGCAGCTCGACCTGGGCCTCCTCGACCACCTCGGGCGACAGCAGCATGGCGGCCAGTACATTGGCCTCTGCATCTTGGTTTTGAGGGAGACCCAACTTGGAGCCACGGTCCTCGACCGTCAGCCCCATCTCCCTTTCGTCATATGCCATGAGCATCCTCATTCATATCGCTTGCGAGCATCCATAGTATCAGCCACGGTCCCAAAACGGGCCGCGCCCCGGCAATCATCACCGAACGAAACGGATGAACGGTCCCGTATATAGGACTTTGACGCAACGTTCACCATGACACTCACTCAGCGCAAAAAACAAAAGGGCGCCCCGGTCTCCCAGAGCGCCCTTCTTAGAACAAGATTGTTGCGTTGCAGCAAATGCTACTCGGCAGCAGCCTCAGTCTCGACCTCGGCGGTCTCGGCCTCGGCGACCTCAGCGGTCTCCTCAGCCTCAGCCTCGGCAGCGAGCTCCTCGGCGGTAACGCCAACGAGAACGACGACCTCGGCCTTGATCTCGCGGTACAGCGAGATGGCAACGGTGTGGGCACCGGCAACCTTGATGGGCTTACCGAGCTCGACGCGCTTGCGGTCGATGTCCATACCGAGCTGAGCCTTGATGGCGTCAGCGATCATAGCGGCGGTAACGGAGCCAAAGAGGATGCCCTCGTCGCCGACCTTGACGTCAACGGTGACCGTCTTGCCCTCGAAGGCAGCCTTGGTCTCGTTGGCGGTAGCCAGACGGACGGCCTCGCGCTTGGCGATGTTGTTGCGACGCTCGTCAAGCTGCTTGAGGTTGCCCTTGGTGGCGGCAACAGCGAGCTTCTTGGGGAACAGGAAGTTCTCAGCGTAACCCTGAGCGACCTCTACGACGTCACCCTCGCCGCCCTTGCCCTTGATCTCATCGAGAAGAATAACCTTCATGATGCGTCTCCCTTCTTAGCCGCGGTCGCGGTTGCCACGAGAGGAAACCACGGGGACGGTGTACGGCAGGAGAGCCATCTCGCGGGCGCGCTTGATGGCGTTGGCGATGTCATGCTGATGCTGCGTGCAAGCGCCAGTGACGCGACGGGGCTTGATCTTGCCACGGTCGGTCATGTACTTACGGAGAAGCTGAGTGTCCTTATAGTCGATGAACTCAGTGTTCTCCTTGCAGAACTGGCAGTACTTACGACGCGGCTGACGTGCAGAAAAATCATTAGCCATGTCAAAATACCTTTCGTTTGGCAACTTCGGCGAACCGAAGCCGCCTCTCACTCAAAAATAGGTGAACAGCCCTTAAAACGGGATGTCCTCATCGTAGACGTCGACCGCGGGCGGCGTAGCCACCGGTGCGGCAGGACGCGGCGCGGGCGCTGCAGGGGCTGCGGGGGCGTAACCGCCCTGATCGTAGCCACCCTGGCCACCACGGGAGCTCATAAACTCGATCTCATCGACGATGACTTCAAGCTTGCTCCGGCGCTGGCCGTCGCGCTCCCAAGAGCTGTAGCGCAGCTTGCCCTCGATCGCGACCTTGTTTCCCTTTGCCAGGAAACGGCTCACGGCCTCGGCGCGCGTGCCGAACATAGTGCAGTCGACAAAGTTGGGATAGTCCTCCCACTCGCCAGTCTGCGGGTTGCGGCGACGATCGTTCACGGCGACGCCAAAGGACAGAACCTGGGTTCCGCCGGCAGTGGCGCGCAGCTCGGGATCACGCGTGAGGTTACCGGTGATGTTCACTCGATTGATGCTCATAACTCACTACTTCCTCTTGGGGCACAAGCCCAGTCCAAAACGACAGTCTTACTCCTGGTCGTCGCGACGGACGATCATGTGGCGGACCACAGCGTCGGTGATGCGCAGGACGCGATCAAGCTCGGCGATCTGGGTAGGATCTGCGTGGAAGTTGATGAGGGTGTAGTCACCATCGGTGAGGTCGTTGATCTCGTAGGCGAGCTTGCGCTTGCCCCACTCGTCAACGGAGTCGACCTTGCCAGCGCCCTCAGCGATCGTGGTATCGATACGCTTCATAACAGCGAGACGAGTCTCGGGGTCGAGCGACGGGTCAACAAAGAACAGCAGTTCATAAGCCTTCATATTGTCACCTCCTCTGGGCAAATGTGGCTTCAGGTCGTGAAGGTGCGCCTGAAGCAGGAAAAGACTTGGTAATAATATCTTTCAACCTCCCAGGCTGCAAGAATGTGCAGCTACAACCTCATGACCTCCACATATGTCCATACTCACACGGCACTTCATGCGTCTTCCAACCAAATGCTGACCAAATGCTTGACGGATCTGTGAACAAGATACGGCGCCGCGGGGACAAACCAAATCAAACTGCAGGTCAGCAATTGCTGGGCTGTGGTCGCGAAATGCATACCAGTGGTTCACAGCACCGTTCAAAGTTTTTTAAAATTGTTGCCACGTCGTCTATAAATACCTATTTTGAACAATTTGCTGCATGCAGCCATGCTGGTCAGAGCCCGTTTTTTGCCTTCTAGATCCCATCACGAAGCCAAGCGTTTCAAAAAATGCCAACTTTTCTGTTTGCACTTTGCGATTCCTCGTGTATACTGACTTTCGCATTTAACGGAGAGTTGTCCGAGTGGCCGAAGGAGCACGATTGGAAATCGTGTAGGCGTCAAAAGCGTCTCCAGGGTTCAAATCCCTGACTCTCCGCCAGTTAATTCCAAAGCAGGCCTTCGAGCCTGCTTTGTTTTTACCCCACGCGGAGGGGTGGCAGAGTGGTTGAATGCGGCGGTCTCGAAAACCGTTTGGCCTGTATAAGGTCACGAGGGTTCGAATCCCTCCTCCTCCGCCATTTTGGTTGAGAAAGCTCCCGGGAATGGGAGCTTTTTTGTTTTGAGTCCCTAACAAGCAAATACGGCGAAAGAGGAGGGATTCGAACCCGCCCCTCCCTCAAAACAGGCTTATAGGACAAAATGTGTGTCCACGTTGGGGGCATCGGCGCAGGTCGATGCC